>NZ_LR594662.1:5480631-5820946 GCF_901827175.1 Variovorax sp. RA8
CCAAGATCGAGAAAGCTATGTGCTGCCGCTGCTGGACAAGGTGAGGCTGCTCGCGATCAACGAGTGTGGCGTGCTGCTCACCGGGATCGAGATCTACCCCACCCGCGGAGCCAAGGGCACGGGCCCCATGTACCCACAGACCTGGTGGTGCGAGACCAATCCCAAGGCGCGGCCCCTTGCGAACCCTGCAGATGCGCGTCGGCGCGAGCGTGAACGGCAGGCCCGTGAGGTCGGCACGTCCCTCCTTCGACGGCCAACGAGACGCGACAAGTAGAACCCAAACCTTCCTGCCGATCCCCGCCCAACCATCCTGCGTATGCCGTCTTGGCTCGGCCGCGAGGAGTAGCATGCTTCATGGAAGACGAAAACTCAGACCCGGTGGGCAGGCATCCCGAGGAGGTCTTCGCGGACTTGGCCACTGAGTACGGGTTGATCTCAAAGGGCGAGACGATCAGCCTTTCCTTGTGGCAGTACACCATGGCCATCGTCGAGCTATGTGCCTCGATAGGCGACCGATACGATCAGACTGGTTTGAACGCCGGTGAAGAGATTAGGGCCGTCTACGGAGAGCCGTAGGCCGGCTGCAAGCCGATCCGCAGACCCCCCTGACGAGGGCGCCTAGCCATGGACGCCCCGTAGGCAAGCCCACCCCAAGGCTTGTCACTTCAACTTTTGTCGGTACTTGTGTCGGTATCTTTTCTAACAGGCCCGGCAAAACGTCGCATTCATGCGGGTTGCAGCCTCCTTTTCGATTCCTGTCGAGGCACCAGCAAGTTGTTGATTGTTAAGAGATTTCCCGCTCGCCGGGACGGCGCCGGGACAAACTCTCGTGACGAATAGCGTGAACCCGTTCACTGAACGTACCTGCCCGCATGCGGCAAGCAGTTCAACATCCGCACATGGAAGATCAAAGCAGGTAAAGGGAAAACCTGCTCGCGGCGATGCAACGGCACGTTGAATTTCTCGCGCGCATGGGGATGGGAGCCGTGGTCCGCAGAAGAGAACGATCTAGTTGGACGACTGGCCAACGACGGGCTTAGAGACAGGGAGATCGGCGCGCTTTTAAACAGGCCGCTCGTGATCGTTGCTCAAAAGCGTCGTGCGCAAGGCCTCGGACATCTCCTCTCGATTCCATGGTCCCAGAGCGAAGTTGAACTTCTGCGAGACCTCAGCAACATCTTCACTAAGACAGAGATTGCCACGTTGCTCGATAGGACGCCCCGTGCGGTTGCAAACAAGCTTGAGAGGCTGGGTATCAAGCGCCCTGCCTCGTTTTACATCGCGATCGGGATGCCGCATGTTGCCTACCCGCCGGAACTCAGAGAAGGAATCGCCTTGCAAAAGCAACTCTAAAGAAGATCAAGGATGAAGAACATCGAGGCGCTGAGAGAGCACCTTTTCAAGCAGCTTGAAGTCCTAGACGATCCGAACGCAAAACCCGATTTCGATCGCCTTCGAGCGGTCTGCGCGGTGGCCGATCGCATCATCGATACAGCTCGCATCGAGGTCCAGCTTGCCGCCGTGATGAAGGGGGCGCTTGAGGTTCCCTTTTTAGAGACCCAGGCCGGCGAGCGTCCGGCGAACGACCCTCCGCAGCTTCCCCCGCTTGGCCAGACCCCGATGGAACGCGCCGCGGCCGGGTAATACTATCGCTTCTCACCGCTTGAACCCCTCAGGCCGAATCTCACCCCTTGAACACATATTGCCCGCACCTACATTGCCGCTGAGAGCGGGCAGCGCGCGACGCTCTCATGCCAGCCCCCTAGAACTGCCAAGTCGAAAGGAGTCAGAAAATGGCACTGGAGCTCTTACGTGAACTGGCGGCGCAACGGTTGCCGATCACCATCAGGGATCCCATCCTGGTCGATCGAATCCGCTTACTCCGACGAACCGAATGCATCGCCGCACTCACCTCGCCGATCGGGTCCGAGCATCCGTTTGCGACGGTACTGTGTGTAACCAAGAGGGGCCGAGAGGCTCTAAAACTAGCGAGCAAAGAGGATCACGAGTCGCGGTCGCGGCGTCCGTCAGCCCAGCTTTCGCATCGAGCGGGCTCGAAGGCCTCGCACAAGGTACAATGGCCCACTCGCTCACGACCGAGCGGGTCACCGTTTCTCACGGCGGAAAGTCGATCAATGTTGCCACCGACAAGAAAACTACTGGGCGACACTGCATCTCAAAGCACGTAGCGTGGACCGCGTAAGAGTTCACGACCACACATCGAAGCCCGCCGATCGCGGGCTTTTTCACGCCCGGCGTTCACTCGTCCATCTTTGCAATCACCGCCTGAACCTCTCCGTGGGCTCGAAAGGCGCACCCGCGGTCATCTCCCGCACAGGCTATAGCGCTTGGCTGATTGAGCGGCCAGGCAGGCGAACCGAAAATAGAAGCACGGTTTCGGCACACCTACCGGCAATCCGAGACTGCGAGGGCCCTCCGAACGAACGAAAGTTGGCGGAGGGCCCTTCGTTATCTTCGCTGCGTGCGTTGTTGGTCGGGTACTTGAGCTTCGGCTCCTTCGCGAACCAGGGGATCAGGCCCCACTGGCCCACCACGAGCTCGCGCTCGTAGCCTGCAGCAAGTCCGTGTTCGGCTCCGAAATGCGCTTGGTCGGCCTGGAGAGGGTCGATGGCGCCTGGGTGCTCCAGGAATGGAACTGCGAGGTCTCAACCTAAGGCAGCGGCGCCTCTCGCTGCCACATCACCGACGTGCCTGCGAAATCCGCGTGCTTGGCCCCTGCCATCGACTTGATCTTCTGCCCATCGAAGGCAAGCACACGCACAGTGCCATAGGCAGCGCTGCTGCCCTTCAGATCCACGTTCTTGACGGCATCGGGCCCGAAGGTAATCGGCCAGGCGGTCCACAGCGGTGATCCCACGTCGCGCGCCGAGTGCGTGCGCAGCGTCACCCCGCGCCCCGGGAACCACGTATCCGCGTACTTCTGGCTGAGTTCGTCGGAGGAGATCCAGCCCGCGGCCGGGCCCATCACCACGATGAAGTGCTTCACCTGCCCACTGGTGCCGGGCCCCTCCGCTGCCAGGACATCGGTCATGGCATCGCGCACGGCGCGTTCTGCGGCCGTGGCGGTGACCTGGTCCTGGTTGTGGCCCACGCTCACGGCGGTTAGGCCGAAGGCGCAAGCGGCCACCAGCAGCGCCCAGAGATGCGCGCGTCGCGCAGGAAAGGCGCGGCCCACCACCCATAGCACCAGCGCCGCCGCCCCGGCCACATACAGCGGCACCCAGAGCTGATGCAGCATGCGCCAGCGAGTGCCCGGGCCCCACACCACAGACACCGATTCCACGGCGACGGTGGGCGCGACGAGGCACAGCGCCACCATGATGATGTCTCGCGTGCTCCTGGCCGGCCTGGCGCCCTCCGCTGGCAGCTTCGGCATCAGCAGGTACACGCCGACTGCCAGCGCCAGCATGTTCGCCACCAGCATGGGATGGGCCAGGGGGCGAGGCGCCCACCAGAACAGGAACACAGGGAAGTCGGGATGCCATACGCCGGCGGCGATCGACTGCAGCAGGCCCGGCAGCGTGAAGGTGGTCTGGTAATACTGCGCCATCGTCGGCGACGAGGCGGTGCGCCAGATCAGCATGAAGACGGCGAAGACGCCAAGGAAGGGGATCGTGTCCTTCAGCGCTTTCACCAGGCGCGCGCGCAGGCCAGGACCGGCTGACACGAACGAGAGGTATGCAACGGCCAGGACGGCGCCGATCTGCAGCGTATAGCTGGCCAGGGCGACGAACCACAGCACCACCGAGGCGCCGTACCAGTGGACCGAGCCGGTGCGCAGGTAGTGCGTGAAGGCCCAGACGCACAGCAGCGACATCGACAGCGCGCCGATGAAGTTCCAGTAGATCAGGTCGCCGTAGCCGTTGGCCATGAAGATGGCGCAAAGGATGCCCACAGCGAGCGCGAAGGTGCGCGGGCCGAGCTGGCGCAGCAGCAGGTATGCCGAGGCACCGCACAGCAGGCTCATCAGGTAGCGGGCGAACAGCAGGCCGTTCTCGCGCCAGAGGATCAGCGGCTTGAATGCGATGTACCACCAGGGCGAGACCGGGTTGCGGTCGTTGGTCCCCCAGAACATGCGGGCGATCTCGGAGCCCTTGCCGGTCTGCAGCCAGCTGAGCCAGTTGCGATCCTCGCCCATGGGCCAGACGTTGAATCCGAGGGGATAGCCCATCTTCTGCATGACACGCAGGCCCACCAGGAACAGCAGCCAGGCCGCCGCGATGCGCGCGATGTCCTGCGCGCTTTCGTTCTTTCGCATTACTCCACTCCGGGCCACAGTGGCGGGCCGCAAGAGGAGGACTATAAGGGGCTCACCGCGGCCAGGCTTCGATCAGCGCGGCCCGCTTAGAGCGCTCGCACCCGTAGGCGCCGATCCACTCCATGGTCCAGTGCACAAGGTCTTTTGCTGTCGCGGCCTCCGGCATGTCGCCAGGCTTAGGGTAGCCCGTCACCAGCGCCACAGGAGGCGGGTCGATCTTCGCGGGCGCACGCGGCTGCATAGTTGAGCAGCCGGCCAGCAGATGGAGACAGAGGGCAAGAGGCAAGGTTTTGGGCGGCATGGTCGAGTTCCTTCACGATGCGGGTGATGTAGCGGGTCCGAACGATGATTTGCGCCGCCTCCTTGCGCTCTGCACGCCAGCGCGGCCGCGGTTGGCCTCGCGCTGGAGCTCGGCGCGCGCTTGGTACTCGGCCTGAGCGCGGGCATAGCCGGCCCGGTCAGCGTCGTGCAGAATCTTCCAGGCGCCAGCGGCGAGCGCCAGCAGCACCAGGGCGACAGCCATGAGCTTGGCAGTGAGGCTCATTGCTTCCGCCAGGGGCAGTTCACCGCGTGGTGCCCTACTCGCCCGCAGAAGCAGCAGGCGTCGCTGGTGGCATCAGCGCCTTCTGCGCCACGTTGGCCACGAAGTAGCCAGCCGTGACGCTGCCCCGAATCGTGAGCAATCCAGCTTGGTCGAGCAGCCCGAACCAGCGCATTGCCGGCGCCATCATGAGCAGGTAGCAGGCGATGCCGAACTTGCGGCTTGCCAGTTTGGCGGTCATGTCGTTCATGCGATGCACAGCCCATATTCAGCCTCGCGGCGGTTGACAAGGCCTGGCAGTTGCTTGCCGCCGGCGTAGACTCAGCGCTTTAGCTCGGCGCACCACTCAAGCGGCTGTGCACCGGCGTTGGCCTTCTGGACGAGCGTTGAGCCGCATAACTTGCCGCGACCTACGTTAAACGTGAAGCTCAGCAGGGCCACCTTTTGCCCGTCGGTCAGCGGGATCTGCACGCAATCGAGATCGTCGGCATGCTTGGGTCGCGGTAGGTGCGCAGCAACGTGCCCTCGTGTGTGGCAACGAAGGCGGCTGCAGCGGCGGCGACAACACCAATCTTCGCTGCGAGCCGAGCCTTTGAGCTCATTGCAAATCGCCCGGCCTGGTGAACTTGCCTTCAGCCCAGCGCTCAGCTTCACTCCCCATTCGCGTCGCCGGCCCCCGCTGTCACCACCAATGCCCCAGCCGCATCAAAGGCCAAGCCCTTGAGCGCACGAGTCACCGCATTGGGGAGAACGGGGCTCGCTGGATCGCCGGCGGGGAATCGCAGGCTGTTGTCCAGAGTCAACCCTTTGTCCTGGATCATCATCACGACCCGGTCGAAATCACGGTTCACGATGGGCTGCCCGACACGCTTCAGCCTCTGTCGGGAAGCCTGCGCAGGCTACGCCGAATCTCACGGCGGCACGTCGAATTGGAGCCACCACGACGAGAAAAACAAGCGGTGACTCCTGCATGTGAATGTGCCGTAACGTGGGCCGCGTAAGTGCCCACGACCAATCCTCCGACGCCCGCCCAGCGCGGGCTTTTTCACGCCGATCTGAACCTGGACGACTCGCGTGAACGCTCCATCGCATGTGAAAACTTCACATTTCGCATCATTTTTTCTATATATTGGTACGCCCCTGTATGCCGAGGTCCTCCAAGGAGCGTGCGATGGAGTCGGATTTTCATCTTCACAAGGTCCAAGTGCTCAGTCCGAAGGCTGCAAAGATTGCATTGCGGATGCTGGATGCCGATCCCGACATTCCCGTCGAATCAATCCTGGCGCTACGGCCGGCCTTGGTCGAGCGTTGCACTAAAGCTGAGCCTTTCGGGACCACCGACTGGATGACGATTGCCGCGATCGATCGCCCGGCTATTCGGCGAGTTGCCGGGCTCTTCGAAAGCCGCGAACAACGGCACGCTCGACTCTGGGTCACAAGCCTGCGCCAAGCCACCCAGAAAGCCCCGCGATCCGAGCCTGCCGACACCGCGCATCACTCACTTTGAAGAGCGCTCTCGACGAGGCCGCCACGACTGCACCAGATCCGGATCAGCGGCGCTCGTGAAAGGCCTGTGACGACAGGCGTCTTCTGTTGCCGCGCTTCTTGCGGTGGTTCATTATCGGCGCCGGCACCGCGCAGCCTCGTTGACGCGAGAATGGGTGCGACTTCTGTCGAGCGAGTCGAAGAACCCCCCAGAACTCTGGAGCACACCGACAACATCGACCCGGACCAGTCCATCGATAAGCGCGCGCGTCGAGAACCGCCGTTTCCACTGGATGTTCGCCCTCGGGCGGCTGGCGTGCGAGCTGTGGTGGATTCGTCGGCCTGCGATGTCCTCGACCGAAACGAAGCCCATTCCCATGACCGCACGACTTTCCGCCCCGCACGAGCGCGCCGTCCTAATCGGCCGCTTCCAGCCCTTCCATAACGCGCACCACGCCCTGCTGCGAAAGGCGCTGGACGCGGCGTCGCGCGTGGTGGTGGTGATCGGATCGGCCTTCCAGGCACGATCGCCGAAGAACCCCTTCACCTGGCAGGAACGCGCGGAAATGATCCGCCTGGCCCTCGCCGAGGCCGACCGCCCGCGCTTGCTCTTCGTGCCGATGCGCGACCACGTCGACGAGGAGCGCTGGTTCGCCGAGGTGCGCTTGGCAATCGATGCGGCGCTCGCCGCGAAGGGTGCGGCGCCTGCAACGGCCGACTCGACGGTGCTCGTCGGCCATGTGAAGGACGCCACGCGCGACTACCTGCACGGCTTCGAGGGCTGGACGCTGCAGACCGCCGAACGCGTCCACAGCGCAAGCGCGGCCACCGTGCGCGGTGCGATCTTCGGCGGTGCAAAGGAGGCGCCCGAGATACTGGCACGCGCGGTGCCCGCCGGCACGCTCGCCTTCTTGCGCCCCTGGATGGCGACACCGCTGCATGCGGCGCTGGCGCAGGAATGGGAGCTCCTGCGCCAACATGACGCGGCATGGTCGGTGGCGCCCTACCCGGTGGTGCTGGTCACGGTGGACTGCGTCGTGAAGTGCAGCGAACACGTGCTGCTGATTCGCCGCGGCCATTCACCCGGGAAGGGGCTGCACGCCTTGCCGGGCGGCTTCCTGGAACTGCGCGAGACCACTCTGCAGTCGGCGCTGCGCGAGCTCGAGGAGGAAACGCACCTGGCGCTGCCGGCCGCCGAACTGCTCGCCTGCCTCGCCCGCACGGAAGTGTTCGATCGACCTGATCGCAGCCAGCGCGGCCGCACGATCACCCACGGCCACTTCTTCGACCTGGGCGACCGGCATCCGCTGCCTGCCGTACGCGCGGACGACGACGCGGCTGCTGCGGAGTGGATCCCTATTACCGCCCTGCTGGGCCTGGAAGACCGGCTGCTGGACGATCACTTCCAGATGCTCGACCATTTCCTGGGCCTCCTGCCGCGCCCCGCCATTGACGCTTGAGGCGTCCTCTGGGCCGCGGCAAAGGCACGGGCGCTAGCCGCAGCGTATGCCCACCACGCGGCCGTTCGGCTCGATGTCGACGATCAGCCGTGCGGCATCGAAAGGTGTGTCGGGGTCGGTCGCCAGCACGAGGCGTGCTCGGCGGGCTCCCGTGCGCATGCGCATTTCCTCCAGCAGTGGAGCGGTGATGCGCCGGCCGAGCCCGAAGCGGGCACGCGCCGCGGTGCAGCGCGCAGGCGCGTCGACAAAGGCCGGCGGTGGCCGGGCTTCCGATGAGAGTGGCCGCGGCTCGCCGCGGAACTGGCAGCCGCCCAATATGACGAGCGACAGCAGAAGCAGCGCGCGGTACACAGGCAGCCCCGTCCGCGTCCGGGCCTCACAGCCGGTGCATGAGGTGGCCGTCGGCTTGGTCGCTGGCCGCGCCCCCTGCGGCCGATCGGACCTTGTTGGCGTGCTTGCGGACGCTCAGGACCACCACCGCCCACAGTACCACCTGCATGATCACGAAATGAACCAGCAGGGTCGGAACGTCCACCCGTCCCGCCGGGGCCTGCATCGTCGCAACGGCCAGGAAGAAGAAGGCCAGAATGCAAAAAGGCCGGAACCAATGCGACCTGCGTACATGCGCAAGGCGCAGGATCCAGGGAACGCCGGGGAAGCGCCGAAGTCGACGGCCCTGGGCCTCAGCCTCCTGCAGAAAAGGAACGATGAGAAAGTTGATGGCAATCAACAGAAGAAGCGTGTCCATGAGCTCGTCCAGTCGCTGAATAGGCGCGAATGATGCCGACCGCTGGCCCGAGCGAGAGGTGCGCTGCAACAATTGGTGAGATTCACCGGACGACGGCGCGCAAGAGCGGGAAATGATTCACGCGGCGAGGCGTTTCGATGCATTCAGCAGCTCGATCCGGTCCTGCTGTAGGCCACGACCCACGCCGGCGCATTGCCTTCTCCGGCAGGAGAGGAGTGGACCCGCGTCTAAGCTGCATGAACTGCAAACGCCAAGGTCTTCTGATCTTGCGAGAGCATCCTCCTGTACAGACAGCTCGACAGTTTCCTCCTCCCCGGCGCCCATGGCGCCGTTGCACAGCGCCCTGCGGGGCGCTGTTTTTTTGGGATGGCGACAGCCGCTGCCTCAGTGCGTCTCCCGCCACAAGGCCTGCACGTCCGCATGCAGCGACAGCGCCCAGGCCCGCCGGTCGCGGCCCCACGAGGGCTGAGGCTTTCCGAATCGCACGATTGCGAGGAGCGGCGGCGCCTTCAGCACCTTCCATAGCGAGGTAGGGAGGTTGTCCTCGCCGATGTAGCGCGGCGCCAGGCTGATCTCGCCAGTGGCGGCGTCGGCGAAGCGCAGGGCCATCGGCTGCACGGGCGCTCCCGATGAAATGGCGGCCTGCAGCAGGTTGGCATGGAAAGGGAGCACGGTGTTGCCGTCGCCGGTGGTGCCCTCTGGAAACACCGCGATCACGTCGCCCTCGCTGAGCGCCTCGGTCATGCTGTGCACCACGCGCAGCGCGTCGCGCCGGCGCTCGCGCTCGATATAAAGGGTGCCGGCGCCATTGGCCAAGGTACCGACCAGCGGCCAGTACTGGACGTTCGCCTTGGAGACGAAGCGCACGTGCCGCGCGGCGTGGACGGTGATGATGTCCAGCCACGACACATGATTGCTCACCACCAGGAGCGGCCCGCCCTGGGGCGGCGTGCCCTGCACCACGAGGCGGATGCCCATGATCGCGAGCATTCGCGCCGCCCAGGCCTGCACTCGCTGCTCGCGCTCGGCCTGGGAGAGCTTGGGGAACTTGGTGCGGATGGCCCACCAGCCGACATGCGCGTGAGCCAGCGCACGTATGAGCTTCAGGAACGCGGACAAGGACTGCATCGGGCGGCGATCGACCTCAACCGTGGACGATCCGCCCGCCGACCAGCGTGTGGCGCGGCTTGCCGCGCAAGGCATACCCGCCGAAGGGCGTGTGCTTGCCCTGGCTGCGCAGCGACTCGGGTAGGACCTGCCATTCGAGCGCGGGGTCGACGACGCAGACATCCGCCACCCCGCCCGGTGCCAATCGCCCTGCTTCGGTGGCCCCGATCAGCCGGGCGGGGGCAGCAGTCACCACTTCGATCGCGCGCAGCAGCCCCGCGCCGCTCTGCTCGCCCCACTGCAGCGCCAGCGGCAGCAGCAGTTCGAGCCCCGTTGCGCCCGGCTCGCTCTCGGCGAAGGGCAGGGTCTTGGCGTCGGCCTCGACCGGCGTGTGGTCGGACACCAGCGCGTCGATGGTGCCGTCGGCCAGCGCGGCCGAGAGTGCATCTCGGTCGCGCTGCTGGCGCAGCGGCGGATTGAGGCGAGCACGGCTGTCGAAGTAGCCGATGTCGGTGTCGGCCAGGTGCAGCGAGTTGATGCTGAGGTCGCAGGTGAGCGGCAACCCTTCGGCCTTCGCCGCACGCACCAGCGCCACGCCGGGCGCGCTCGAGAGGCGACACACGTGCACGCGCGCGTCGGTGGCACGCATCAGCTCGATGATGGTGAAGAGCGCGATGGTCTCCGCCGCCACCGGCACGCCAGACAGGCCCAGCCGGGTGGCGAGCGGACCGCTGGCGGCCACGCCGTGCCCGAGGTCGCGGTCCTGCGGCCGCAGCCACACGGTGTAGCCGAAGGTGCTGGCGTACAGCAGCGCGCGCTGCAGCACCTGCGTGTTGCTCAAGGGAACATCGGCCTGGCTGAAACCGATGCACCCGGCCTCGGTGAGCTCGGCCATCTCGGTCAGTACCTCGCCCTTCAGGCCACGTGTCAGCGCGCCCAGTGGGAACAGCCGGGCACTCTGCATTTTCTCGGCGCGGAACTTGAGCATCTCGACCAGGCCCGGCTCGTCGAGCACGGGATCGGTGTCGGGCGGGCAGACCAGGCTGGTCACGCCGCCGGCCGCGGCCGCGGCCATCTCGCTTTCCAGCATGCGCTCGTGCTCGTAGCCGGGCTCGCGCAAGCGCGCAGCCAGATCGACAAGGCCGGGCAAGACCAGGCAGCCTTGCGCATCGAGCGTGCGTTCGGGCTCGAAGTCGGCCGGTGTGCCGCCGATGGCGAGCACCTTGCCGTTGGCGATGGCCACGTCGGCCTGCTTGTCGAGCGCGGTGGCCGGATCGATGACCCGTCCGTTGGTGATCAGGGTTCTCATGCTTCGTTACCTGCCACGATGCTCATCACGGCCATGCGCACGGCAATTCCAAAAGTGACCTGAGGCAGGATCACGCTCTGCTGCCCGTCGACGACCGCCGAGTCGATCTCGACCCCGCGGTTGATGGGCCCCGGATGCATCACGATCGCATCGGGCTTGGCAAACTGCAGCTTCCCGGGCGTGAGGCCGTAGGTCTTGAAGAACTCCTGCGACGAGGGCAGCAGCGCCCCGCTCATGCGCTCGTTCTGGAGCCGCAGCATGATGATCACGTCGCAGTCCCGGATGCCTTCTTCGAGCGTGTGGCACACCCGCACGCCCATCTCTGCCATGTCGCGCGGCACCAGGGTCTTGGGGCCGACCACCCGGACTTCGGCGCAGCCCAGGGTGGTGAGCGCGTGGATGTCGGAGCGCGCCACGCGCGAGTGCAGCACGTCGCCCACGATCGCCACCGTGAGGTTGGCGAAATCCTTCTTGTAGTGACGGATCGTGTACATGTCGAGCAGGCCCTGGGTCGGGTGCGCGTGGCGGCCGTCGCCGGCATTCACCACATGCACGTGGGGCGCCACGTGCTGTGCGATCAGGTAGGGCGCACCCGATTCGCTGTGCCGCACGACGAACAGGTCGGCCGCCATCGCGCTCAGGTTGGCGATGGTGTCGAGCAGCGACTCGCCCTTGCTCGCGGAGGAGCGCGCGATGTCGAGATTGATCACGTCCGCCGACAGCCGCTTGGCGGCGATCTCGAAAGTGGTGCGGGTGCGCGTGGAGTTCTCGAAGAAGAGGTTGAACACGCTCTTGCCGCGCAGCAGCGGCACCTTCTTCACCTCGCGGTCGCTCACGCTGGTGAAATTGGCGGCGGTATCGAGGATCTGCGTGAGGATGGACTTGGGCAGGCCCTCGATGGACAGCAGGTGGATCAGCTCGCCGTTCTTGTTGAGTTGGGGGTTGCGTTTGTAAAGCATCAGGCTTGCTCCACCTGGAAGCTGAAAACCCCCTTGTCGTCGCGCGCAAGTGCGAGCGACTGCGCTGCCGGCAGTTCGAGCCGCGCGGCCGCGAAGTCCGCCGCCACGGGCAGCTCGCGACCGCCGCGATCGACCAGCACCGCCAGCCGCACGCAGCCCGGCCGACCGAAGTCGAACAGCTCGTTGAGCACCGCGCGGATGGTACGGCCGGTGTAGAGGACGTCGTCGAGCAGCAGCACGTCGGCGCCGTTCACATCGAAGGGCAGCGAGGTCTGGGCGCTCGCGGCCATGCCGCGGCGTGCAAAGTCGTCGCGGTGCATGGCCGAAGAGATGATGCCGGGCGCGCCGGTCAGACCCAGGTCCTTCTGGAGCCGCTCGACCAGCCAGGCGCCGCCGGACGTGACGCCGACCAGGCGCGTGTCCGGGCGCATCAGGGGCCTCACGCCGGCAAGCAGCTGGAGATAGAGCGCCTCGGCATTCGGCCCTCCCTTGCCCGGCACTGGCGTGTCCTCGCTGCCCCCATGGGCGCTCGCCCCGGGGGACGGCCCTTCGTTGCTCGGAATCGTATTCACGGGAGGGTCCTCAGAAACTGTTCAAGGATGATGCAGGCCGAGGCTGCGTCGGCGTCGCGTGCGCCGGCGGCCAGGGCCTCTGTCGTGCTGTAGCGTTCGTCGACTTCGTAGACCGGGAGACGAAAGCGCCCCCTCAGTTGCCGGACGAAGCGCTGGGCGGCACGGGTGTTGTCGTGCGCCGCGCCGTCGGGGTGATAGGGCACTCCCACCACGAGCGCGTCGGGCTGCCACTCTCGGATGCGGGCTTCGACCTGAGCGAAGCGGGCGTCGCCCTCGGCCTTGATCGTGGCCTGCGGCGTGGCGCTGCGCAGCAGCCGATTGCCGCTCGCGACGCCGGTGCGCTTCTGCCCGAAGTCGAAGGCCAGGAAGCTTTGGAAATGGGGAGGAACGGAAGCAGGAGGGGCAGCGCTGTCGGGCATTGCCTCAACCCTCATGCATGCCCCGCTTCGGGCGACAGCGTCCAGGCCTGAAGGCCCAGCAGCGACAAGGCCTTGTCGTAACGCTGCTCGATGGGTGTGTCGAAGATCACCGCCGGGTCGGCGCCCACGGTGAGCCAGCTGTTCTCTGCCAGCTCGGATTCCAGCTGGCCCTCGCCCCAGGCGGCATAGCCCAGCGAGACCAGCACCTTGCGCGGGCCGGCGCCGGTTGCCAGGGCCTCCAGCACATCCTTGGAAGTGGTCATCTCCAGGCCGCCAGGAATGGTCATGGTCGAGGCATAGACCGACTCGTTCGGTTTCTCGCCTTCCCCGAACACCGCCTCGTGCAGCACGAACCCGCGCTCGGTCTGCACCGGGCCGCCCTGGAACACCGGAGCACTGCCGAGTTCGGGGCGCGCCAGGCGCAGCTCGATCTTCTCGAACAGTACGCCGAGATTGATGTCGCTGGGCTTGTTGATCACGAGGCCGAGCGCGCCGCGCTCGCTGTGCTCGCAGAGGTAAACCACGCTGCGGCTGAAGGCCTTGTCCGTCAGACCCGGCATCGCAATCAGGAAATGATGCGTAAGGTTCATCGGGGCAGAATCGAGGGCCATGCCGCCGATTTTACTGGCCGTTGACAAGACCTACGCCAAGGGCCTCATGTGGTTCCGCCGCGACCTGCGGGTAGACGACAACGCGGCCCTCTACCACGCGCTGCGCGCCTGCCGGCAGCTGCTCTGCGTCTTCGTGTTCGACCGGGCGATCCTCGATGCGCTGCCGCGCGCGGACCGGCGCGTGGAATTCATCCGCGAATCGCTGGTCGAGCTGGAGGCAGAGCTGCGCACCCTCGGCGGCGGACTGATCGTGCGCCATGCGGTGGCGGAGGAAGAGATCGCACCGCTTGCGCGCGCCTTGGAGGTGCAGGCGGTGTTCGCGAACCGCGACGACGAGCCCGCAGCGCTGGCGCGGGACGCGAAGGTCCTGGGAGCGCTGGCCAACGGCGGCATCAGCTTCCACACCTACAAGGACCAGGCCATCTTCGAGCGCGATGAGGTGCTGACGAAGACCGGCCAGCCCTACACCGTCTTCACCCCCTACAAGCGCGCCTGGCTGGCCAAGGTGGATGCCTTCTACCTCAAGCCCTATCCGGTGCGCAGCCACACCGACGCGCTGGCGCCCGCGGCGGGAGACTTTCGCTCGCCGGTCCCGAGGCTGACCGAGATCGGCTTCGAGAGTAGCAACCTCTCCGAACTGGAGATCCCGACCGGCAGCCGAGGCGGCGCGGCGCTCTTCGAGGACTTCTTCCAGCGCATCGACCGATACCATCAGGCTCGCGACTACCCGGCCGTGCGCGGGCCCAGCTACCTCGGCGTACACCTGCGCTTCGGCACCGTCTCCGTCCGGCAGCTCGCGGGCGTGGCGCACCAATTGGCGCTGCAAGGCGATGCCGGCGCGTCGACCTGGCTGGGAGAGCTGATCTGGCGCGACTTCTTCTTCCAGGTGCTCGCGCATCACCCGCAGATCGGCGAAGGCAAGAGCTTCAGGCCGGAATACGACCGTATCCAGTGGCACCACGGCAAGCACGCCGACATGCTCTTCGACGCTTGGTGCTGCGGACGCACCGGCTATCCGTTGGTCGACGCCGCCATGGCGCAGATCAACCAGAGCGGCTACATGCACAACCGCCTGCGCATGGTCGTGGCCAGCTTCCTGTGCAAGAACCTCGGCCTGGACTGGCGGCGCGGCGAGCGCTACTTCGCGCTGCAGCTCAACGACTTCGAGCTGGCGTCGAACAACGGCAACTGGCAGTGGGCCAGTTCCAGCGGCTGCGATGCGCAGCCCTACTTCCGGATCTTCAACCCCGTCACGCAGAGCGAGCGTTTCGACCCGGAAGGGAAGTTCATCCGCCGCTACCTGCCGCAGCTTGCAAAGCTGCCCGGCACGAGCATCCACGCGCCGTGGACCGTGGCACCGCTGGAGCTGGAAGCGGCTGGGGTGCGGCTGGGCGACAACTATCCGGAGCCGATCGTCGACCACGCCGAGGCGCGGGCGCGCACGCTGCAGCGCTATGCAGTCGTGCGGGAGGCGAAGAGTGGAAGGAAGGGCCGCGCCTGAGGTGCCGCCCGACCCCGCTCAGGCCGCCATGGCCTGCTGCGGTGCCTCGGCGCTGGTGTAGTGCCGCACCAGCCGCAGGAGTTCGTCTTCCGCGTAGGGCTTGCCGAGATAGTGGTTGACGCCAAGCGCGCGCGCATGATCGTGGTGCTTTTCCGCGATGCGCGAGGTGATCATGATGATCGGTAGGTCGGCCAGGGAGGCGTCGGCGCGGATGTTGCGCGCGAGGTCGAAGCCATCCATGCGCGGCATCTCGATGTCCGACAACACCACCGAGGGCCGCTCCTGCTGCAGGCGCTCGAGCGCCTGCAGGCCATCGGCCGCCAGCGACACGCGATAGCCCTCGCGTTGCAGCAGGCGCTGCGTGACGCGGCGCACGGTGATCGAGTCGTCGACCACCAGCACCAGCGGGATCTGCGGCGGTGCCGCCTGGGTCACCACGGCATCCGCGCCGCGCATCGAGGCAGCGGCCGATGCGCCGCTGGCCTGGAACTGCCGCGCCTGCTCGCCATGCACCGCGGCCAACGCGACGGGGTTGTAGATCAGCGCGACCGCACCGGAAGCCAGCACCGAGATGCCGGCCATGCCCGGCAGCCGCGAGAGCTGCGGACCGAGGTTCTTGACCACTACTTCCTGGTTGCCCAGCACTTCGTCCACATGCAAGGCCACCCGCTGGGCCGCGCTTCGCACGATGACGATGGTGTTGGTCTTGGCCATCCCGCGCTCGCTGCGCGCGGACGACTGCAGCAGCGCACCGGCCCAGAAGAAGGGCACCTGCTCGCCGCCGAACGAATAGCGCTGCTCAAGGTATGCGGTCTCGAGCTCGGAGGCACCGGCGCGCTGCACGAGTTCCACCAGGTTCGACGGCACGCCGATCGACGTGGCGCCGGCACGCAGCATGACCACGTGCGTCACCGCCGTGGTCAACGGCAGCACCAACTTGAACTGCGTGCCCTCGCCCGGCTTGCTCTGGATCTCGATGCGGCCGCCGAGCGCCGCGACCTGCGCGCGCACCACGTCCATGCCGATCCCGCGGCCGGCCAGTTCGGACACTTGCTCGGCGGTCGAGAAGCCGGGGGTGAAGATCAGCTCGGCCGCCTCGTCCTCGTTCGGATGGTGATCCGCGGCGATCAGGCCCAGCGCGCGAGCACGCTCGACGATGCGACGGTGGTTGAGCCCCGCGCCGTCGTCGCGGAAGCTCACCGAAACGTCGTTGCCCTCGTGGTGCAGTTCGATGGCGATCAGGCCGTTCGGTTCCTTGCCGGCCTTCTCGCGCGCCGCCGCATCTTCGATGCCGTGTGCGACACAGTTGCGCAGCAGGTGCTCGAAGGCAGGCGTCATGCGGTCCAGCACGCCACGGTCCATCTCGATGCTGCCGCCGACGATGTCCAGGCGCACCTGCTTGCCAGTGTCTTTGGAGGCCTGCCGCACCACGCGGTAGAGGCGCTCGGAAATGCCCTCGAACTCCACCATGCGCGTGCGCAGCAGCCCGCGCTGCAGCTCGCGCGTTTGGCGGGCCTGTGCGCTGAGGTCGTCTTCCGTGGCCTGCACGGTCTTCTGCAGCGTGCGCTGCACGGTCGCCACGTCGTTGACGGACTCCGCCATCATCCGCGTGAGCTCCTGCACGCGCGTGAACCGGTCGAACTCGAGCGGATCGAAGCCCTGCTGCGAATCCTTGGCCTGGGCCAGGCGCGACTGCATCTGGCTCTCGGCCTGCACCTCGATGTCGCGCAGCTGCTGGCGCAGGCGGTCGAGGTTGCCGGTCAGATCGCCGAGCGAGCTGCGCAGTTGGCCCAACTCGGCCTCCAGGCGCGAGCGGGTGATGATGACCTCGCCGGCTTGCGCCACCAGGCGGTCGAGCAGGTGGGTACGGATACGCACCGCCTGGCTGGACAATGGGCGCAGCGGCGTGAGCGCCGAAGGGGAAGGCAGCGCCACTGCGGAGCGCGGCGCTTGTTCGTCGGGTCCGCCATCCGCAGGCGCGACGAACTCGGCAGCGGCTTCCGTCTCCGTCGCTTCCTGACCTGCTTCGGCGGCGGGCGCCACGGCAACGGCCCGCTTCGCCAGCTCGCTCTGCATCGCATCATCGGCGGCGCGCAGCGCATCGAAGGTGGCCTGCAGCGCGTCGAAGCGCGCCAGCAGCTGCTCGACGGCACCGCGCTCGGCCCCCTCTGCGCCGATGGCCTCGATCTCGGACTCCATGCGGTGCGCGCGCTCGCCCAGGCGCATGGCGCCGGCCAGCCGGGCACTGCCCTTGAGCGTGTGCAGCGTGCGCAACGTCGCGGCGCGCGGGGCCGGGTCGTCCAGGTGCTGCGACCATTCGCGCAGCGCGCCACCCAGTTGCGGCAGCAGCTCGGCCGCCTCCTCCTCGAAGATCGGGAACAGGTCGACGTCGACCGCATCGGCCACGTCGATCGCATCCTCGCCCTCGTCGAGCGCCACATCGGCGCCGCCGGGACGCATTACAGCGGCTGCGGCCGCGACCGTCTCGCCGATCTCGAGGGGCATCGGCGATTCCGCCACCTCGCGCAGTGCGCGCAACGTCGCGGCGGCAGGCTCCTTGAGGAAGCCGGCCGCGAACTGGTGCAACAGGCGCCGCAGTTCCTCCGCCGCGGCCATCAGCACTGCGCCCTGTGCCGGCGTGCCGCCGCGGCCCTGCATGTACAGGTGCTGCAGCGCGGCCTCGAAGGAACGCGCCATGTCCGACAGGCCCTGGAAGCCGACGGTCGAAGAGCTGCCCGCCAGCGAATGAGCCAGGTTGATGGCGGATTCCGGCACCTGCCGGTGCGATTCGAGCGCCCATTCGCCGACTTCGTTGGCCAGTTGCCGCGACCACTCGTCGGCCTCGACGAGATACACGTTGTAGAGCGCGATGCCGATGCGCAGCGGGCCGATCACCTTGACCTGGTCGTCGACGCCAGCCACCGACAGCATCTCCGCCGGCACGGCTTCCTCGAACGCAGGGGCGGCGACGGACGGCTCGGGCAAGGGTTGGGGTTCGGGCTCCGGCTTGATACGCGGCTCGCCGAATGCTTCTTCGGGTGCGGAATCCAGGCGCAGTTCCAGCGAAAGTTCCGGCAAGGGCTCGTGCCGGGGCTCTTCCTCCACCGATGCTTCTTTCAGCAGGGGAACGGGAAGCACATCGGGCTCAGGGGCGACGGCGGGCTCGGCCGCCGGGGCGGGCAGCGAAGGCTCGATGCTCGCCTGCGCGGTTTCGAGGAAGTCGATCTCTTCCAGCTCGGCCGGCAGCTGCGGCTCTTCCAGCGGCGGCTTCGACCGGTCGTCGAAGTCGAGGAAATCGGTCGACGCGAAATCGTCGTCGGCAGTGGGCGGATGCGCCTGCACCTCGGCGCTCGCGGGTTCGGCCTCGGCGGCGCGCGGCGCTTCTGCGGGTGCATCGAAAGTCAACGGCCCCAGCTCCAGGTCGGGCAGTTCCGGCAGAGGCAGCGGCTCGGGCTGCGGCAACGGTTCAGGCTGCGCCTCGGGCGCCGCCTTGACGTCGGCCATGGTCTCCTCGGCTGCGATGTGGCGCGCCGCCGCGACCAGGGTATCGGGGTCGGCCATGGGCGCGTGCGGCGCGATCGGCTCGCCGGTGCGCAAGGACTCCGCGATACTGCGGAATGGCGCGGATTGCCAGCCGTGCGGCTCGTTGGCGGCGATGGCCTCGACCCATTTCGCGAAATCGGTCAGCGCGCGGCGCGTGCCGGCAAGCAGTTCCGGCGTGGCCGGGCGCTGGTCGGCCAGCCAGGTATTAAGCACCTGTTCGAAGGACCAGGCGGCCTCGCCGAAGTCCATCAGCCCGACCATGCGCGAGCTGCCCTTGAGGGTGTGGAAGGCTCGGCGCAGCACAGTCAGCTCGCCGCTGTCGTCCGGGCGCGAGCCGAGCGCCGAGACCGCGGCCAGGCCATTGTGTAGCACCTCGCGGGCCTCATCGAGGAAGATGTTCTGGAGATCGTCCTCTTCCAGCTCCCGCACTTCGGTATCGGGCAAGGCTTCCAGCGGTGCCGGGCCGGTGATCTTGGCAGTCCAGCTCGCGCTCGGGCGGCTGACTTCCTCGATCGGTGGCGGCGGCGCCTTGCGCGCCGGCGTCGCCAGAGCGGCGAGCTTGGCCGCGATCTGGGCATCGACCTCCTCGACGCTGAGCACGGTTTCGGTGACCGAGACCGGTCCGGAGGCCGAGGCGAAGGAGGCCGGCGCCGCCGCTTCGGACGCGGCTGCCTCGGCAGCCTGGCGGCCCATCAGGGGCTTGAGCTCGCCGGCGTCGGCGTCGAACACGAACAGGCGTTTCGCGAGTGCTGGCTGGTAGCTCAGCATGTCGATGAGGAAGCCGAGCGCGCCCAGGTTGTTGCCGAGCGGGTCGAAGTCGGTGGCGTCGCTGGCGGATGCCTCCACGGCCAACAGGCGATCGACGTTCTCGCGCATGCGTTGCACGGTCTGGGCCGCCTGGTCGAGCCCGAGCACCGAGAACACGCCCTTCATCTGCAGCAGCTGCGTCGGCACCGTGCGCAACAGGCCTTTCTCGGTCGGCCGGCGGAAGAACTGGTCGAGCGACTTCTCGAGCTCGCTCAAGTGACTGCGCAGCTCGCCGACCACGGTGCCCATGGTCTGGCGGTCGCTCACGCGGCGGTACAGCTCCTCCATCCAAGGCTCGAGCGGCTCCGAACGGCCACCTTCACGCGCGCGCTCGATGCGCCCGGCCAACTGGACGGTACGCGCTGTGAGCTGGCGATCATGCGGGTCGAGGTCCTCGAAGGCGGCCTCGAGGTAGAGCACCGAGGTCGCGACCTCCATCGCCAACTCGGTGCCTGGCGGCCGGCCCGAACGCATCGAGGCGTCGACCGCGTTGTTCAAGGCCTGCACCATCGGCAGGCTGGGCGGATGCAACTTCTGCAGCGACTCGCCGAGCTGCGCGAACGTGTCGGCCACCTGACGCGTGCGCGTGACGTCACCGCCCGAGAGCGCCGACCACATTTCCTTCGCTGTCTCGATTCGCTTGCGCGCCTGCATCAGTACCTGCGGTTCGAAGCGGCCGAACTGCTCGATCGTGTAGTCGACCTTCTGCTCGTTGGCCACGCCCCAGGCAACCCGCACCGCGCGCAGCGTGGCTGCCTCGTCGCGTGGACCCGGCACGGCCTGCGCGCAGAAGAACAGCAGGTCCTGCCCAAGACGGTCGGAAACGGTGTTGTCGCCGCGCGCCAAGGTGGCGTATTGCAGCAGCACGCGGGAGGCGGCGCGCTTGACGTGGGCGTCGGCGGGGATCAATGCCAGCGCCAGCGCCTCGAAGAAGCCGGCCGCCAGCGTCCAGAAGCTGGCCACGCGCGGCAGCGAGGCGCCGCGGCCCAGGCTCAGGCACAGGGCCTGAAGCCGACGCGCGGCCTGGTCGTCGCCGTTCTTGACGATCTTGAGCACCTCGCGGTCAAGCTTGGAACGCACCGCGGGGTCGTACACCATCGCCGTCTGAGTGGGCGAGGGCTTGATCTCGGCCCAGCGCCAATTCATGTCCCAGAGGTCGGCCGGATGGACGCGCTCATTGCCCACAAGCTCGAGCACATCGCGATACTGCGGGAACAGCGCCACCGAGGACACGGTCTTGCCTGCCAGCTGCGCGTTGAGGAAGTCGGCGACAGCGAAGCCCGCCCGGTCGATCTTCTGGGCCGCGGCTTCGGTGCAGCGCCCCGGCTCGGAGACGAAGCTCTGGACGGCGAACTCCATCGCCCCCAGCACCAGCGCGGGGGCCGGGTGCCCCACCATCTGCAGCGCGCCGACGGCCTGGTGCAACTGCTGCCTGGCCAGGCGCAGCGGTGCCGTATCGGCTTCGGCGCTGCCGCTGCTCTCTCGCGCGAAGCGCTTCAGCGTCCTGCTGGCGTTGTCGAGCGACTTCTGGATCTCTCCGAGCACCCAGGCCAGTGGCCCGAGATCTTCATGGGCCGGCGCGGGACCGGCTTTTGGGGCGGTGGCGGGGCTTTGGATCGACACGTTGGATGCTCGGGGTTCAGGCAATCTTGAAGCGGGCCACCGACTGGCGCAGTTCCTCGGCCATGTGCGAGAGCTCGCGCACCTGCTGGGCCGTGGTCCGCGTGCCTTCGCCAGTCTGCTCGGTCACGGCGAAGATGTGCTGGATGTTGGCGGCGACCACGTTGGCCGAATCGGCTTCGCGCGATGCGGACTGCGAGATCTGCTCGATCAGGTCGGCCAGCCGGCGCGACACGCGGTCGATCTCGGACAGCGCAGTACCGGCGTTGTCGGAGAGCTTGGCCCCCTCGACCACGCCCTGCGTGGAGCGCTCCATGGCGCCGACTGCGTCCTGCGTGTCGGTCTGAATGGCCTTCACCAGCGCCGAGATCTGGCGCGTGGCGTCGGCGGAGCGCTCTGCCAGACGCTGCACTTCTTCCGCCACCACCGAGAAGCCGCGGCCGGCTTCGCCGGCGGACGCAGCCTGGATGGCGGCGTTCAGGGCCAGCACGTTGGTCTGCTCGGTAATGTCCGAGATCAGCTCGGTGATTTCGCCGATCTCCTGGGACGATTCGCCAAGGCGCTTGATCCGCTTGGAGGTTTCCTGGATCTGGTCGCGGATCGAATTCATGCCGCCGATCGCGTTCTGCACCGCCTGCAGGCCGGAGGACGCAGCCTGCAGCGACTGGCGCGCCACCGTGGCCGATTCCTGCGCCTGGGATGAGACGCCGTTGATGCGCTCCGCCATGGTCAGCACCGACTGGCCGGTCTCGCGGATCTCGCGAAGCTGCTCGGTGGACGCCGCCAGCAGCTCGGTCGAGGTGCTTTCCACCTGCGAGGTGGTCTGCGCCACGCGAGTGGCCGTGTTCTGCACGTTACCCACCAGCAAGCGCAGTTCCTCCACCGTGTAGTTCACCGAGTCGGCGATGGCGCCGGTGATGTCCTCGGTCACGGTAGCTTCCTGGGTCAGGTCGCCCTCCGCCACGGTCTGCAGTTCATTCATGAGCCGCAAGATCGCAGCCTGGTTGGCGGCATTGACGCGACCGGCGTCCTCGCTGGCGCGCTCGGCGGCGATCCGCTCGCGTTCGGCGGCCAGCGCCCGCTCGCGGCCCTCTCGCACCTGCACGAAGCCGATCGCACCGGCGAGCGCCAGGGCGGCCAGCGACAGTACGAAGAGCATCACCACCGTGCCGGCGCCGAGGCCGGTGCGAGCCGAGAGCTTCTCCTGCAGGTCGCTGAGCGAGGTGCGCAGCGGCTCGCTATCGGCCAGGATCGCGGCCTGCGCCTCACGTGCGGCCACCAGGCCCTGGAGGTTCCCGAGAATGGCGCCAGCCTGCGTCCGGGTCTGCTCGTAGGTCTTGAGGATCGTCTCGAGCTGCTGACGCGTCTGCGGGTCGCGTGTGCCAGGCAGGCGCTGCTGTGCATTGCCTTCGAGCAGGCCGCGGGTGACCTCCTGGAAGGTGTTCAGGTCCTTGCCCAGCAGGAACACGGCATCGGGGCTCACGCCCTCGACCGTCAGGAATTCGTTGGCCGACTTGCCAATGCGCTGCGTCAGCATCACCAGCTGGCCTGCGGCCGAGATTTCGGGCAGAGTCGCGTTCTGCTGCATCTTCAGCGAGGCCACCGTCTCGGTCATTTCGAGGAGGTCCGAGGACTGGCGGTTGATATCGCGCAGCGCGGTGCCGACCTGCGTCAGGATCTTCTGTTGCGCCAACACAGCCTTGGCGCTCTTGTCGGCACGCTCGACCAGCGGGTTGATCTTGGCGAGCTCGGCGTCGTACTGGGAGCCCACGCGCTCCAGCTTGAGCGCGTCGTCACCGTTGGTCAGGCCCTGCACACGGCGCGTCAGATCGTCCGAGCTCTCCTTCACCTCCGTGAATGCCGGCACGTTGCCCACCAGGGCCTGCGATACCGACTTGGCCAGGCGCTGCGATTGCATCAGCGATTGGCCGGTGGCAGCCACCTGCTGCGCCAACCGTTCGGCGCGCAGGATGGCGGAGCCGGCCACCAGCAACAGCAGGAGCACCACGGCCGCGAGCACGATCGCCAGCACGCGCTGCTGGCGCGCGGGATTGGAGCGCAGCGAGCCTCCGCCGGCAGCCGGCTCAGAGGGCGCGGCGCCGGGGCTTTCGGCCAGGACGGGGTCATTGTCGATCGCGGCGGCCGGGGATTGGTCGTTGGCAGCGTCCATGGCGAGAACCACCGTCTCGGGTGCCGCATCGGGCGTTGAATCGCGTCGGATTCGCACCGTCTTCTCCTCGGGCGGTTGCAAGGTGTCGCCGCCGTCCATCGACAACGTCGACCCGCTGTCGACACGCACAGTGACGTTGTCGCCACCCGCAGGCAGGAATTTCTTGAACTTGTCGGCGATCGAGCTCACGGTCGGTCCTTCAGGTAAGTGGTCGGTGCAAGGCGCTGCGCTCAGGCGCCGATACTCAAAAATTGCGGTTGCTGCGACAGCGCCTGCAGGTTGATTTCCTGCCAGCGCTCACCGGTCGCGTCGGTGTAGGCGTGCCCCAGCCAGGCAGGGGCGTCGCCGTCCGGCGCCTCCGATGCGGTGAAGGCTTCCACGCCGCGCAGACCCACCAAGCGGTCGATCAGCAGCGCGCAGTTGACTTCCAGCATTTCATTGAGCGCCACCAAGCGCGACTGAGCGCGCGCCGCCTCGCTGCCAGCGGGGGCCTCTCCGGAAGCGAAGGTGGACAGTTGCACGATGCCGTACAAGCCGCCGCGCAAGTTGGCGACGCCCAGGAACCAGGGCTGTGCGTACGGCACCGCCTGCGGCGGGGTCCACGGAAAGATCTCGCCGGCATGCCCGAGCGGAAACAGGTACTTCGCTTCGCCCGCCTCCACGGCGAGCCAGGAGGCGGACACGCCCGAAGTGCGCGCCGCCTGCAGGCGACTGGCGAGCCGGGACTGGAAAGCGCGTAGAGCGTCGCGGTTGGCCATGTACGAGGAGGAAGAAAAAGCCTCGCGGTCAGGCCAGCGCGCTGATCTTGGCAATCAGCTCGGCCGCATTGACCGGCTTGACGATGTAGTCGCGAGCGCCCTGCCGCATGCCCCAGAGCCGGTCGGTCTCCTGGTTCTTGCTGGTGCACATGATGATGGGCACCGACGCGTACTGCGGGTTGCGCGCGATCGCGCGTGTGAGCTGGAAGCCGTTCTGACCCGGCATCACGATGTCCATGAGGATCAGGTCGGGCTGCTCTTCCTCGAGGCGGCGCATGGCGTCCTCCGCGTTCTCGGCGGTCTTTACCGAGAAGCCGTTCTTCTGGAGAAGATCGGTCAGGAAGATCAACTCCGTCTTGGAGTCGTCGACCACGAGCACTTTGCGAATAGCCATTACTGCACTTCCTGCGAAACGACGCCGAACTGCTGCACGGCCTGCAGCAGCTGGTCTTTGGTGAAGGGTTTGGTGAGGTAGTCCTGGGAGCCGACCATACGGCCGCGCGCCTTGTCGAATACGCCGTCCTTGGAGGACAGCATCACGACCGGCACACTGGAGAAGTGGGCGTTGCGCTTGATGATGGCGCAGGTCTGGTAGCCGTCGAGACGCGGCATGAGAATGTCGCAGAAGATCAGGTGCGGCTTGTGGTCGTTGACCTTCGACAGCGCATCGAAACCGTCCTCCGCCAGCAGCACCTCATGGCCGCCCTGCTTGAGGAAGATTTCGGCACTGCGCCGGATGGTGTTGCTGTCGTCGATGACGAGAACCTTGTAACCGGATCCATTCGAGCTCATTCTCGCCGCTCCTTTGTGACACTCTAAGACCGAAACGCCCCTTATGGGGCGCAAGAAGCACGGCCCTGTGCCATGCTTCAGATTTCAACCATCTCGAAGTCTTCCTTGCGCGCCCCGCATTCGGGACAGGTCCAATTCATCGGAACATCTGCCCATGCCGTGCCTGGCGCAATACCATCTTCGGGCACCCCCACCGATTCGTCATAGATCCACCCGCAAATCAGGCACATCCAGGTTTTCGTGTTCATCGCAGCTTAAAGTCCCTGTTCATAGAATGCAACGATCGTATCCAGACGTATCAAAAAATCGCGTGATAAGCGTCTCGGATACGCCACCATTTGGTAGGCCCTGCTGCACATGACAACTTACTTATTACCAATGGAGCAAGGCTACAAAGTGAGCGATCTTACCGACCCCACCAGCGACGAAGTCAGCGCGGAGAGCGAACCGACCCTGCCCTGCGTTCTGGTCTTCAACGCGAGCGATCCCAGCGGTGCCGGCGGCCTTGCCTGCGACGCGGTGGCCATTGCCTCGGTCGGCGCTCACATGCTGCCGGTCGTGACCGGTGCCTATGCGCGCGACACCTCCGAGATCTTCGACCACTTTCCCTTCGATGAGGAGGCCGTCGCCGAACAGGCGCGCACGATCCTGGAGGACGTGGAGGTCCAGCTGATCAAGGTGGGCTTCGTGGGCTCTCCGGAGAACCTGAGCACCGTGGCCGAGACCGCGACCGACTACCCCGAAGTACCCGTGGTCGCCTACATGCCCAACCTGTCCTGGTGGGAGGACACGCAGATCGAGGCCTATCTCGACGCCTTCCGCGAGCTGGTGTTGCCGCAGACCACCGTGCTGGTCGGCAATCACAGCACGCTGTGGCGCTGGCTGCTGCCGGACTGGGCCGGCGAACGTCCGCCCAGCGCGCGCGACATCGCACGCGCTGCGGGCGAGATGGGCGTGCCCTACACGCTGGTGACGGGGATGGTGCTGCCCGACCAGTACTTCGACAACGTCCTGGCCTCCCCGCAATCCGTGCTCGCCAGCGAGAAGTACGAGCGGCTCGACGCCGTGTTCGCCGGCGCCGGCGACACGCTCTCCGCCGCGCTGGCTGCACTCCTGGCCAGCGGCACCGACCTGGCCGCTGCCGCCACCGAGGCGCTGAGCTACATGGACCGCTGCCTGGATGCGGGTTTTCGCCCCGGCATGGGCCATGTATTGCCCGACCGGCTCTTCTGGGCCCAGCCCGAGGAGGAAGAGGAGAATGACGACCCCCTCTCACCCATTGATCTCGCCCTGCCGCCACACGACACCCGACACTAGTTGAACTCGCCCCCAGGCTGGCTCATGTCGCGAGCCGCCCCCGCCGGGGGAGACATCAGCGGCCCGGCAGAGGTGGTTTCGCGGTGTCCCCCAACGGGCCCGGCTCCGACGGGCGCGGGACGCACTCACTCAGAACTCGCTGACGCCCCATGCAAAACACCGATCCCAACGACACCCTCTTCGAGCGCGCCCGCGCCGTGATTCCTGGCGGCGTGAACTCGCCGGTACGCGCCTTCCGGGCCGTCGGCGGCACGCCGCGCTTCGTAAAGCGCGCCCAGGGCGCCTATTTCTGGGACGCGGCCGATCGACGCTACATCGACTACATCGGCTCCTGGGGCCCGATGATCCTGGGCCACGGCCACCCTGCGGTGGTCGAGGCGGTGCAGCGCGCCGTGACCGATGGCTTCTCCTTCGGCGCACCGACCGAGCGCGAGATCGAACTCGCCGAAGCCATGCTCGCGCTCGTGCCTTCGATGGAGATGGTGCGCCTCGTGAGTTCGGGTACCGAGGCCGCGATGAGCGCGCTGCGCCTGGCGCGCGGCGCCACGGGCCGCAAGTACATCATCAAGTTCGAGGGCTGCTACCACGGCCATGCCGATGCATTGCTGGTCAAGGCGGGCTCCGGCCTCGCGACCTTCGGCAACCCGACCTCGGCCGGCGTACCGCCCGAGGTGGTGCAGCACACGCTGGTGCTCGAATACAACAACCTCGCGCAGTTGGAGGAGGCCTTCACGCTTCACGGCCACGAGATCGCGGCCCTGATGATCGAGGCCATCGCGGGCAACATGAACTTCGTGCGCGCGAGTGCGGCTTTCGCGCAGCGCTGCCGCGAGCTATGTACGCAGCATGGCGCGCTACTGGTGTTCGACGAAGTCATGACCGGCTTCCGCGTGGGCCTGCACGGCGCCCAGGGCGTGCTGGGGGTGCGGCCCGACCTCACGGTGCTGGGCAAGGTCATCGGCGGCGGCATGCCGCTCGCGGCCTTCGGCGGCCCGCGCGCGATCATGGAGCAGCTGGCGCCGCTGGGCCCGGTCTACCAGGCCGGCACGCTCTCGGGCAACCCGGTGGCCACGGCCTGCGGCCTCGCCACGCTGAAGGAGGTGGCACGGCCAGGCTTCTTCGACGCGCTGTCACGAAAGACCCGCACGCTGGTCGACGGCCTGAAGGCGGCGGCGCAGGCGGAAGGCGTCCCCTTCAGCGCCGACAGCGAAGGCGGCATGTTCGGCTTCTTCCTGCTCGAGCAACTTCCGCAGAACTACACCCAGGTCATGGTCACGGACAGCGCAAGATTCAACACGCTCTTCCACGGGCTCCTGGCACGCGGCGTCTACATCGCGCCGGCGCTCTATGAGGCGGGCTTCGTGAGCGCGGCCCACAGTGACGAGGATCTCGCAGCCACCATCGAGGCAGCACGCGCCATCTTCAAGACCTTGCCGCGCGCATGACCTCCAGCTGAAGTACCGCTGCTCTGATTGAGTCCGCTCAGTGCCGGAAATGGCGAACGCCTGAGAACACCATTGCCACGCCGCGCTCGTCCGCGGCATCGATCACCTCTTGATCGCGCATCGAACCGCCGGGCTGGATCACGCAGCCCGCCCCGGCATCGACTACCACGTCCAATCCGTCGCGGAACGGGAAGAAGGCATCGCTGGCCACCGCCGTGCCCGACAGCGACAGGCCCGCGTGCTGCGCCTTGATGCTCGCGATGCGCGCCGAATCGAGGCGGCTCATCTGACCCGCACCCACGCCCATGGTCATGCCGTCGGCGCAGAACACGATGGCGTTGCTCTTGACGTACTTCGCGACCTTCCAGGCGAACAGAAGATCCTGCAACTGCTGCGGCGTTGGCTGCTTCTTCGTCACCACCTTGAGCTCGTCGATCGACAGCTCGCGGTTGTCCGCCGTCTGCATGAGCAACCCGGAGCCGATACGCTTGACGTCCACCAGGTTACGGCCTTGTTCCCAGGCCGTCTTGCCGCCCGGGGGTAGCGCGATCTCCAGGATGCGGACGTTGACCTTGCTCTTGAACACCTCCAGCGCCTCGGGCGCATAGCCGGGCGCCATCAGCACCTCGACGAACTGCTTGGACACAGCCTCCGCAGCGGCGCGGTCCAGCGGCCGGTTGAAGGCAATGATGCCGCCGAAGGCCGAGGTGGGGTCGGTCTTGAAGGCCTTGGCGTAGGCCTCGTGTGCGTCTTTTCCGATCGCCACGCCGCAGGGGTTCGCATGCTTGACGATCACGCAGGCCGGGGTATCGAAGCTCTTCACGCATTCCCAGGCCGCGTCGGCGTCGGCGATGTTGTTGTAGCTGAGCTCCTTGCCCTGTAGCTGCTTCGCGCTGACCAGCGAACCGGGCGCCGGGTACAGGTCGCGATAGAAGGCGGCCTGCTGATGGGGGTTCTCGCCGTAGCGCAGGTCCTGCAGCTTGATGAACCGGCCGTTGCTCTGTGCCGGGAACAGCGCATGCGTGCCGTCGTCCTGCAGGCCCGAGAGATAGTCGCTGATCGCGCCGTCGTACTGGCTGATGCGGTTGAAGGCCGCTACCGAGAACGCGAACTTCGTCTTCTGGCTGAGCTGGCCTTCGGCCTTCAGTTCGGCAAGCGCCTGCGAATATTGCGAGGCGTCCGTCAGAACGCCCACGTCCTTCCAGTTCTTCGCGGCGCTGCGCACCATGGCAGGCCCGCCGATGTCGATGTTCTCGATCGCGTCCTCGAGCGTGCAGCCAGGCTTGGCGACAGTGGCCTCGAAGGGATAGAGATTGACCACCAGCAGATCGATGGTGTCGATGCCCTGCTGCGCGAGCGCCGCCATGTGGGCGGGCACATCGCGACGCGCCAGCAGGCCACCGTGCACCTTGGGGTGTAGTGTCTTCACCCGGCCGTCGAGCATCTCGGGAAAGCCGGTGAGCTCTGCCACCTCGGTGACGGGCAGGCCGGCATCGGCCAGCAACTTGGCGGTGCCGCCGGTGGACAGCAGCCGGATGTCCAGCGCATGCAGGGCTTGCGCGAATTCGAGGATGCCGGTCTTGTCGGAGACGGAAATCAGTGCAGTCAGTGCCATGTGGCTATTTCAGGAGTTTGTGTTCGACCAGCTTCTTGCGCAGCGTGTTGCGGTTCAGGCCCAGCCATTGAGCGGCCTTGGACTGGTTGCCCTCGGCCCGCGTCATCACGACGTCGAGCAAGGGCTTCTCGACCACGCGCACCAGCATGTCGTACATGCCGTCGGGTTCGGTGCCACGCAGATCGCGGAAGTAGCTGTCCAGGCTGCTTCGCACGCAGTCTTCGATGTGTTTTTTGCTCATGGCCCTCTGCTCTTCTTTTCGTTGTTCATTTCATGCCAACGCGTCCGCCTGCTCATCGCTGGGCGTTCGCGCGCTGCCGCCTTCGTTGGGCGGAATGCGGTCCATCTGCGCCGCCAGCACATCGAAGAAGTCCGCGACAGCGCGCCACTGCGCCTCGCAATCCTCGATGGCATTTATCTCGCTGCGGAACCGCTCGCCGCCCGGCAGGTCGCGCACGTACCAGCCAATGTGCTTGCGCGCGGTGCGCACGCCGCTGTAGTCGCCGTAGAGCGCGTAGTGCTGCTGCAGGTGGTCGAGCATCAGGCGCCGCACCTCGGCCACCAGCGGCGGGGCGAGATGCGTGCCGGTCCCGAGGAAGTGCGCGATCTCGCGAAAGATCCAGGGCCGCCCCTGCGCTGCGCGGCCGACCATCAGCGCATCGGCGCCAGTGAGCGCCAGCACATCGCGCGCCTTCTCGGGCGAGTCGATGTCGCCGTTGGCGGCCACCGGCACGCGCACCGCCGACTTGACCGCGGCGATGGTGTCGTACTCGGCCTCGCCCCTGTAGCCCTGCTCGCGCGTGCGGCCATGTACCGTGAGCATGCGTACGCCGGCATCTTCGAAGCGCCGTGCCAGCGCGACGGCGTTGCGGTGGTCTTCGTCCCAACCCGTGCGCATCTTGAGCGTGACCGGCACGCCGTGCGGCGCCGCAGCACGAACCACTGCTTCGACGATCTCGAGTGCCAGCGGCTCGTCGCGCATCAATGCGGAGCCGGCCCACTTGTTGCAGACCTTCTTGGCCGGGCAGCCCATGTTGATGTCGATGATCTGCGCGCCACGCTCGATGTTGTACTGCGCGGCCTCGGCCATCATGGCGGCATCGGTGCCGGCGATCTGGACCGCAATGGGTCCCGGCTCGCCCTCATGGTTGGCGCGGCGCGAGGTCTTGAGCGAGTTCCACAGTTCTTTGCGCGAGGTAACCATCTCGCTCACGGCATAACCGGCACCAAGTTCGCGGCACAACATGCGGAAAGGCCGGTCGGTCACGCCCGCCATGGGTGCGACGAACAGGCGGTTCTCCAGCACGATGTTGCCGATCTGCAGGGTCATGGAGGAAGTGGCGAGCGCCGGGGGCTGCTGAAAAATGAGGCACGATTGTAGCGGTGCCGCGAAGCGGCCGCTGCAACGATTTGCACTTTTGCCGGTGCGGTAGCCAACGCTTCGATCTATACGCTAGCCCCGCATATGGCCGCTTCTTTCTATACTGCGGCGCACATGCAAGCCTGGCTCGACTCTTCACTTGCGCTTCTTGCGCTGCCTCAATTCGGGCTAAGCACGCTTTTCGTCGCCGCCTTCATATCGGCCACATTGCTGCCGGTCGGCTCGGAGCCAGCGCTCTTCGGCCTGCTCAAGCTCAACCCCGAATTGTTCTGGCCAGCCGTCGGCGTTGCCACAGCGGGCAACACGCTCGGCGGCATCGTGGATTGGTGGATCGGCTACGGCGCGCACAAGGTGGCCGACAAGTACTCGCACTCCAAGCACCACATGCGCGTGCTGAACTGGCTCGAGAAGCTCGGTCCCAAGGCCTGCCTGCTGAGCTGGTTGCCGATCGTCGGCGACCCGCTCTGCGCCGTCGCGGGCTGGCTGCAGCTTTCCTTCTGGCCCTGCGTGATCTATATGGCGATCGGCAAGTTCGCGCGCTACGTCTCGATGACGGTGGCGCTGCTCTACATCTGGCCGAACTGAGCCGCACGGGCGCTCAGCTCAGCAAGCCGCACGGCTGTCGAGGAAATAGACAGTGATCCTGTTCAGGCGCTGAACAGGAAGTTCATCACGTCCCCATCCTTGACGACGTACTCCTTCCCTTCCGCCCGCATCTTTCCGGCATCCTTCGCGCCCTGCTCGCCCTTGTAGGCGATGTAGTCGGCGAACGAAATGGTCTGCGCGCGGATGTAGCCCTTCTCGAAGTCGGTATGAATCACACCGGCCGCCTGCGGGCCGGTGTCGCCGATGTGGATCGTCCAGGCGCGCACCTCCTTCACGCCGGCGGTGAAGTAGGTCTGCAGGCCCAGCAGCTTGTAGGCGGCGCGGATCAAGCGGTTGAGGCCGGGCTCGTCCTGGCCAATCTCGGCGAGGAACATCTTCTTGTCCTCCTCGTCCATGTCGGCCAGTTCGGATTCGATCTTGGCGCTGATGGCGACCACCGGCGCGTCCTGGGCCGCCGCGTACTCGCGCAGCCGGTCCAGGAAGGGGTTGTTCTCGAACCCGTCCTCGGCCACGTTGCCGACGAACATCGCAGGCTTCGCGGTGATGAGCGAGAACTGCTTGATCAGCGGCTTGTCTTCCTTGCTGAACTCGACCGTGCGCACCGGCTTGTTGTCGTTGAGCGCAGCCTGGCATTTCTCGAGCAGGGCCACCAGCTTGATGGCCTCCTTGTCGCCCGAGCGCGCGGTCTTGGTATGGCGCTGCAGTGCCTTCTCGACGGTGGCCAGGTCGGCCAGGCACAGCTCGGTCTGGATCACCTCGATGTCGGAGATGGGGTCGACCTTGCCGGCGACATGGACAACGTTGTCGTCCTCGAAGCAGCGCACCACATTGACGATGGCGTCGGTTTCGCGGATGTGGGCCAGGAACTGGTTGCCCAGGCCTTCGCCCTTGCTGGCGCCGGCCACCAGGCCTGCGATGTCGACGAACTCGACGATGGCCGGCACGACGCGCTCCGGCTTCACGATCTCGGCCAGCTGGGCGAGCCGCGAATCGGGCACCTCGACGACGCCGACGTTGGGCTCGATGGTGCAGAAGGGATAGTTCTCGGCCGCGATGCCAGCCTTGGTCAAGGCGTTGAAAAGGGTGGACTTGCCGACGTTGGGCAGGCCGACGATGCCGCACTGGAGACTCATGGCGGGACTTTCAGGATGCTTTGGGGAAGCGCGGATTTTAGGCGCGCCGCTTCACCCTCACTCGAAGCGCAGGTTGGCGCCGACCGGCTGCCCGCGCCGCAACATGTGCTCGATGCCCTCGAGCACGATCGCGTTCATGCCGAAAGTGATGGCGCCGGCGACGCGCGGATCGGCGCGGTAGGTCCGCAGCATGTCGCCCACCTCGGGGCTGCTGTCGGCCGTGGCCGGGTCGATGTCGGGAATCGGGCAGCGCGTGCAGGGCTTCACCGGCTGCAGGCGTGCGTCGCCCTCGCCGGTGCGCACATGCAGCAGCTCCACACGGTCCTCGTCGTGCGCCTCGAGCCCGGCCAGCACGATGTTGGGGCGGAAGCGTTCGATGCCGACCGCCGCGTGGCCCCGCGCGGCGAGTCGCGCATTGAGTTCGCCCAGCGATCCCTCGCTCGCCACCAGCAGCGGATAGCCATCGGCAAACTGGTTCTGCGCCTCGATGCCGCCGGTCCACTTCAGGCTCGACAGCCGCTTGTGCTCGGGGTCGAAGCGCACCAGCCGCAGCTTCTGCGGACGACCGGGCTGCGACAGGAAGTCGCTGAACCATTGGGCCGCGATGTCGCCCATGTCGTAAGCGGCCACTTCGTCATTCCAGACCCGCACGCGCACCGGCTGCTCGACCCGGTCGAACGCAATGTGCAGCGCCAGCATGCCGGGCGCGCGCAGCACCATCTCCGAGTGCTTCATCTGTGGACGGATCAGCGCCATGCGCGGCAGCTCGCGCTGGGTGACGAACTCGCCATCGGCGTCGACCACCATCCAGGCGCGATCGAATTCCAGTCCGGTTTCGGTAAGCAGCGCCTCGGGCAGCTCGACGCCGGCGCAGGATTTGATCGGATAGACGAAGAGGCGGGCGATGGTCGCCTGCAGGTCGAAATTGGACGGAGCGGTCACGGGCGAATCCTTGGCTGAAGCGGGCGATTGTCCCGCACGTCGGCCGCATCGGCCTCCTACAATGCCCCGATGGCTCTTCCTCCCGAGGTTTGCATTCGCGGCGCCGGCATCGTCGGCCGAACGCTGGCGTTGCTGCTGGCGCGCGAGCGCGTCCGCGTCGCGCTGGTGGCGCCCGCAGCAGCGGCTGAAAAGGAGGACGTCCGCGCCTATGCCCTCAACGCGGCCTCGAAGGCCTTGCTCGAGACCCTGCGCGGCTGGCCCGATGCGCCGCATGCCACGCCGGTGCGCGAAATGCTGGTACATGGCGACGAAGGTGGCCGCGTGCAGTTCCATGCGGCGCGGCAGAAGGTGGAGGCGCTGGCCTGGATCGTCGACGTGCCGGCGCTGGAGCAGCAGCTCGCCGACGCCGTTCGCTTCCAGTCCCGCATCGAAGTCGTGGCCGAGCCTGTGCAGTCGCCGCTCACGGTGGTCTGCGAAGGCCGCATCAGCGCCACCCGCGAGACGCTCGGCGTGCGCTATGAGGTCACGCGCTATCCGCAGCACGCGATCGCCGCCCGCCTGGTGGCCGACGAGCCGCACGACGGTGCCGCGCGCCAATGGTTCAACGACCGGGGCGAGGTGTTCGCGCTGCTGCCGATGAGCGGCAAGCAGCTCGCGCTGGTGTGGTCGGTCGATCAGTTCCGCGCACCGGAGCTGCTCGCGCTGACGGCCGAGCAGTTCAACGCCGCCTTGCACGAGGCCAGCCACGGTGCGCTGGGCGCGGTGCGCCTGGTCAGCGAGCGCGCGTCCTGGCCGCTGCAGCGCGCCATCGCAGACCGTTGGACTGGCCGGCTCGCCGACGGCAACGCCTGGGCGCTGGCCGGCGACGCGGCGCACACGGTGCATCCACTGGCGGGCCAGGGCCTCAACCTGGGCCTGGCCGATGCCGCGGCGCTGGCGAATGTCATCAAGGACCGCGACTACTGGCGCAGCGTGGGCGACGCCCGGCTGCTGCGCGCCTACGAACGCTCGCGCCGGGCCGAGGTATTGGCCATGAGCCTCGCCACCGACGGCCTGCAGCAGCTTTTCGCGCACAGCGCCGACCCGCTGCCGGCCCTGCGCAACTGGGGCATGCGCGGCTTCGACCGCACGCGGCTCATCAAGAACTGGGTCGCCAAGCAGGCCATGGGCTTGGCATGAGCCGCACGGCCGCTCCGAAGGCGAATAGCACCGCAGCCGAACGCGAAGGTACCCACTGAATTCCGCAAGCAAGACCACCACCATGAAATCCGCATCCGTTCTTCTTGCCGCGCTCGCATTCGGCTGCAGCCTGGGCGCCACGGCCGGCGAAGCCGAGATCCGCCAGAACCTGGCCGCGCGCATCCCGCAGTTCGCCAAGATCGACGAGATCCGCAAGGCACCGATGCCGGGGCTCTACGAAGTGCGCATCAACGGCTTCGAGATCTTCTACACCGACGAGCAGGGCAACTACCTGCTGCAGGGCAACCTGATCGATGTCAAGGCGCGGCGCAACCTGACCGAGGAGCGCGTCGAGAAGCTCAGCGAGGTCGCCTTCGACAAGCTGCCCGTGAAGGACGCCTTCAAGATCGTGCGCGGCAACGGCAAGCGCAAGCTCGCGGTCTTCGAGGATCCGAACTGCGGCTATTGCAAGCAGTTCGAGCGCGACCTGACCAAGGTCGACAACGTGACGATCCATCTCTTCCTCTATCCGGTGCTGGGCCCGGACTCGGTGACCAAGTCGCGCAACATCTGGTGCGCCAAGGACAAGGCCAAGGCCTGGGCCGACTGGATGCAGCGCGGCATCACGCCCGAGACGGCCGAGTGCGATACCGCCGCGCTCACGCGCAACCGCGAGTTCGGCCAGAAGTACAACATCACCGGCACGCCCACGTTGATCTTCAGCGACGGCACGCGCGCCCCCGGAGCGATTCCGGCCGCGCAGGTCGAGAAGCAACTCGCCGCGATCAACTGATGGTCGCGGCGGCCATCCACTACCGCGTCGAATGCGCGGACCGCAACGCGCACCTGTTCGCCATCACGCTTCGCATCGAACGGCCTGACGCGGGTCAGCGCGTCTCCCTGCCGGTGTGGATCCCGGGCAGCTACCTGGTGCGCGAGTTCTCGAAGAACCTGCAGCAGCTGCAGGCCAGCCAGGGCCGGCGCAAGCCGGCCGTGCAGCAGCTCGACAAGCACAGCTGGCAGATCGACTGCACACCGGACAAGCCGCTGGAACTGCGCTACCAGGTCTGCGCGTACGACAACTCGGTGCGCACCGCCTGGCTGGACAGCGCGCGGGCCTTCTTCAACGGCACCAGCCTCTGCCTGCGCGTCGAGGGCCAGGCCGACGGGCCGCATGCGATCGAGATCGTCTCACCCGCGCTCCAGCCGGACGAGGAACGCTGGTCCTGCGCCACGGCCCTGAAGCCCGTCAAGACCGACCGCCAGGGCTTCGGCAGCTACCTTGCCGCCGGCTACGACGAGCTCGCCGACAGCCCGGTCGAGATGGGCGCCTTCTGGAGCGCCGAGTTCGAGGCCTGCGGCGTGCCGCACCGCTTCGTGGTCGCGGGCGCACCGCCCTCCTTCGACGGCGAGCGCCTGATCGCCGACACGCGCGCCATCTGCGAGACGCAGATGCGCTTCTGGCACGGCGCCAAGGTCGGCAAGCGCGGTGGGCCGAAGCCGCCGCACGACCGCTACGTCTTCATGCTCAACGCGGTGGACGACGGCTACGGCGGCCTCGAGCATCGCCATTCGACGGCGCTGATCTGCACGCGGCGCGACTTGCCGCAGCACGGACTCAAGAAGCAGGGTGATGGCTACACCACCCTGCTGGGCCTGGTCAGCCACGAATATTTCCATACCTGGAACGTGAAGCGCCTGCGCCCTGCCGAGTTCGAACACTACGACTACGGCCAGGAGAACTACACGCAGCTCCTGTGGCTCTTCGAGGGCTTCACCAGCTACTACGACGACCTGCTGCTTCGCCGCGCCGGCCATCTGGATGACGCGGGCTACCTGCGCCTGCTCAACAAGACCGCCAACCAGGTGCTGCAGGCGCCGGGCCGTCATGTTCAGTCGGTGGCGCAAGCGAGCTTCGATGCCTGGGTCAAGTACTACCGACAGGACGAGCAGACTGCCAACACCACCATCAGCTACTACACCAAGGGCGCGCTGGTCGCCCTGTGCTTCGACCTGACTCTGCGCGCCGAAGGCGGCGGCTCGCTCGACGACGTGATGCGGCTGATGTGGAAGCGCAGCGGCGGCGGGCCCGTGGCCGAGGCCGACTTTGCCGCCGCGCTGGAAACCGTCGGGGGCCGTTCCTTCTCGGACGAGATCGCGCGCTGGGTTCATTCGACCGAGGAGCTGCCGCTGGTTGAGCTGCTGAGCCGGCACGGTATCGCCTCGAACGACGATCCGTCCCAGCGCGCGCAGGAACTGGGCATGCGCGTGGCGGAGTCGGGCGGCAGCGTGCAGGTCAAGATGGTGTTGCGCGGCGGCGCGGCCGAGCAGGCCGGCTTCTCGGCCAACGACGAGTGGATCGGCATCGAGCTGGCCGCTGCCAAGGGCCGTCCGGCACAGGGCTGGCGCATCGCGCGGCTCGATGACCTCGCGCTCTACCTCGGCGCGCTCAAGAAGATCACCGCGCTGGTGGCGCGCGACCGGCGCCTTCTGCGGTTGCCGCTCACGCTGCCCACCGGCGTGACGACCTTGCGGCTGGCCGTGCAGGATGCTGCCAAGCTCGCGCGGTGGCTGGCACCGCAGTAAAAACGGCGACGAGCCGCTCCCGATTTGTTCCCTTCAAGGAGATCCTCATGAGCTACGAGAACATCGAAGTCCGTACCGAGGCCGGCAAGGTCGGCATCGTGACGCTGAACCGGCCCAAGGCCCTGAACGCGCTCAACGACGCGCTGATGACCGAGCTCGGCGACGCGCTCAAGGCCTTCGACGCCGACCCGGCCGTCGGCTGCATCATCGTGACCGGCAGCGAACGCGCCTTCGCCGCGGGCGCGGACATCGGCGCCATGGCGAGCTATAGCTTCGTCGACGTCTACAAGGGCGACTACATCACGCGCAACTGGGAAACCATCCGAAGCGTGCGCAAGCCGGTGATCGCGGCGGTGAGCGGCTTCGCGCTCGGCGGCGGCTGCGAGCTGGCGATGATGTGCGACTTCATCATCGCGGCCGACAACGCGAAGTTCGGCCAGCCGGAAATCAAACTCGGCGTGATCCCGGGCGCCGGCGGCACGCAGCGCCTGCCACGCGCCGTGGGCAAGGCCAAGGCCATGGACATGGCGCTGACCGGCCGCATGATGGATGCGGCCGAGGCCGAGCGCTCGGGCCTGGTGAGCCGCGTCGTCCCGTATGACAAGCTGATGGACGAGGCGCTCGGCGCGGCGCTCGTGATCGCCGACTTCTCGCAGGTGGCGGTGATGGCCGCCAAGGAGTCGGTCAATCGCGCCTTCGAAAGCGGCCTGGCGGACGGCGTGATGTTCGAGCGCCGGCTCTTCCACGCGCTCTTCGCCACCACCGACCAGAAGGAAGGCATGGACGCCTTCGTCAACAAGCGCAAGCCAGCCTTCAAGCACGAATGAACTAGCGGGGCGGTGCCGCGGGCGGCACCGTCTCGGACTCGGCCGGCTGGTGCGGCGCCAGCTTCAACTGCAACTGGGGCGGCGACGCAGGCTGCACCGGGTGCTCCACGGCCCTTTGCAAGGCCTCGCGCAAGGCTGCCACCGATCCCGGCGAGGGCGTACCCGTCGACGCCGCCCCGCGCCCCTCACGCCAGCGCACCTGGCTGCGCCCCAATTCGAAGGTTGCCATCACATCGCCGTTGCTGCGCTCCAGCGTGACACGCCATTCCGGCGCGCCCGCCAACGGTTGGGCGCCGACCGCCGAGATCGCGGCCGATCCCAGCAGGGCGTTGAGGTCCTGCGCCTCCGAACGCGACAGGCTGCGGCTGGCGCCGCCTCGCTGCGTGATGGTGAGGCGGCTCCATTGCGAGAGCGCGGAGAAACTGGGCAGTTCGGGCGATCCGGTGCGCGCGGGTGGCGCCGCAGCGGCGCGCAGCTCGCGCGCGGGCTCGGCGGCATCACGGACAGCCCCGGGCGCGGCCGGAGGTGCCACGGGTGCGGCAGGCGCCGCCGCAGCGGGCGCAGGCGCGGATTGGCCCGCGGGTGCAGGGGCCTCTTTCTTCCCAGGCTCCTTCGCGGCTGCGCCGGCCGATGCGGACAGTGCCGCCTTGTCGGCTTGCCGCCGAGCCAGCTCGGAAGGCGCGTGAGCGAGCACAGGGCGTTCCGCCGAGAGGGGGGGGCGAGCGCCTTGCGCCGGGGTCGGCACCGGGGTCGGTTCCGTTGCCGCCTGCGGCGCAGGAGCCGGGCCGCCCGGGATGTCCTGGCTTGAGGGCAACGCCCGTTCTGTCGTCGGAGGTGGGAAGGCGGGCGCTGGCGCAGGCGCAGCCGACGGCGGGGGGGCCGGCGCGGCCGGGGCCTCGCTGCGCTGCGCTGGCGCGCGGACCAGTGCCTCGCCATCGGGACGCACGCCGGGCACGGGCTCGCGTTGCCAGAGCACCGCGATCAGCACGCCGACCAGCACAGTCGCAAAGGCGGCGTTCCAGGGCAGGCGGCCACCACCCTCCTGGCCGCCACCGATGCCCAACAGCCGCTGCCACCAGGGCCGAGCGGGCTCGGGCGCGCCGGGCGCCGCGAAAGGCATCACCGCCTCGTGCGCGTGGTCGAGGATCGCCTTGCGCAGGCGCCAATTCGGCGCCACCGTGTGATCCGGCGCATGCAGAAGTGCGCGCCGCAGCGCCTCGTCGCGGAGGTCGCCGGTGCTGTTGTCGTCCGTCGTGCTGCTCATGGGCGACGCTCCAGCACCGTCAGGTAGCGCTCCATGCAGGCGCGCAGCTTCTTGAGCCCGTAGCGCAGGCGGCTGCGCACGGTTTCGAAATTGATATCCAGCGTCTGCGCCATCAGCTCGACCGTGAAGCCATCCTCGTGGTGAAGCAGGAAGGCCGAGCGTTGCTCGTCCGGCAGCTCATCGAGGCAAGCCAGCAGACGGCGGCCGGCGGCGCGCCAGAAGGCCAACTCCTCGGCCGACGGATGGGCGGCATCGGAAGGTGTCCCGCCCCCGTTCAGCAAACCGCGGCTGAACAGGCGCGCCGCCTCGAGGCCGTCGCCGTCCTCGTCATGGGCGTAGAAGGTGACTTCGCGCCCGCTCAGGCGCAGCCGGTCCATGGCCAGGTTGTGCGCGATCGTGAAGGCCCAGGTGCGCCAGCTCGCGCCCTGCGGCGAGAAGCTTTGCCGGGCCGCGATGATGCGCATCCAGGTCTCCTGGAAGACCTCCTCGACCTCCGCTGCGAGCCGAACGCCCATGAGGCGCCGCACGAAGCGGAGCAACGCGCTCTCGTGACGCGCGTAGAGCGTGTCGAACGCACCGGTGTCGCCGTCGGCGTAGGCAAGCATCAACTGGTCGTCCGGCATCGTGGCGTGGAGCGCGGGGTTCGCGGCGGGTGGCGCAAGCATCGGCAGATTTTCACCTCTCGTTCTACGAACGGCGGCGATGGCCGGGGTTAGCGATAGCGCAAAAATACGCGGCGCGCTAACCCGCGGCGGCGGCGCCCGCCGTATCAGCTTGCATCCCACAACCGGAGCTGCTGATGATTCCTCGCCCTTCCCGACTTGTCCAACGCTCGGCCGCGGCGCTGCTGTGTGCCCAGCTCCTGCTCAGCGCCTGCAGCGCCACCGAAATCGCACCTGGGCTCGCGCATTGGCCCACGCCGGCGCCCCAACCCGAACCGCCGATCTTTCCTTCGCCACACTGGCCGGCCCGGGTGGTGGCACGCACGGTGCCGAACTTCCAGGCGCCCTCGGCCGCCCATTGCGCGCGGCCGGTGCAGACGTCGGAGACGCCGGGCCGCATGGCGGGCCAGCGCGACGAAGCGACGGTCACGGGCGGCTCCGGCGCAGCCCCCTCCCGCTTGGCGCGCGAGGAGCGGGTCCGCCGCATCTCGCCCGGCGAGGCTTCGGCCGACGCCGCAGCCGCCATGCCGGCCCCCGCCAGCCCGCCGGCGCGCGCCGCCAAGGAGGCGCTGGCGGCCGAAGCCGAGGCGGCGCCGCGCTTCGCGCCGCCCGCGCCCACCCCGCAGCTCACCCAGCGCCCACGTCCGGCGCAGGAGATCGTCACCGCCGGCATGGTTGACGACAATGCTGACTTCGCGGCCTACCTGCAATTCCGCCAGCGCACCCAGGTGGCCCATCGCGAACGCGAGGTGAGGGAGCGCTACCTGCTGCAGGTACGCAACCGGCGCGGCGACCCCGTACCCGATGCCGAGGTCGCGGTCCAGGCCGCGAGCGGCGCCGCCATGTGGGCACGCACTGACGCGGCCGGCCGCGCGTGGCTGCATCCCCAAGCCTTCGATCCCTCGGGCAGCGCGGTCTACGAAGTAGCCGTGCGCAAGAGCGACCACCAAGGCACGGCCTTCCTGCACCGTGGACAGAAGAGCGCCGTCGAGCTGGTGCTCAACGAGGCTGCGGCCCCGCAGCGGGCCCGGCTCGACCTGGTCTTCCTGATCGATGCCACCGGCTCCATGGGCGACGAGATCGGCAAGCTCAAGGCCAGCCTGCGCAGCATCGCCAACGAGGTGGCCCGCCTGCCGATCCGGCCCGACACCTGCTTCGGCCTGGTGGCCTACCGCGACCGCGGCGACGAATTCCTGGTGCGCCGGCATGACTTCACCAACGACCTGGGCGCCTTCCAGTCCGTGCTCGACGCGCTGCAGGCGAATGCCGGCGGCGACTACCCGGAGGCGATGAACGAGGCGCTGCACGAGGCCGTGCACCGGCTGAGCTGGCGCGGCACCGGCGCGACGCGCCTGGTGGTGCTGCTGGCCGACGCCCCGCCGCATCTGGACTACGGCGGGCCCCAGTACGACGAGGACATGATGGCTGCGCTGGGGAAAGGCATCAAGGTGTTCAGCGTCGGCGCGAGCGGGCTGGACAAGCAGGGCGAGTACATCCAGCGGCAGATCGCCCAGTACACCGGCGGACGCTTCGTGTTCCTGACCTACCGGGAGGCGAGCAACCCGGCCAGCGGCCCCGGCCGCGAGACGACACACGACGTGAGCAACTATTCGGTGCAGACGCTGGATCGGCTGATCGTGCGGCTGGTCAGCGAGGAGCTGGCGAAACTGCCCAGGGGCGGTTGAGGCTGCGTCAAGCCGGGTTATAATTTTGGGCTCGGCTCTTTAGCTCAGTCGGTTAGAGCGATGGAATCATAATCCACAGGTCCGCGGTTCGAGTCCGTGAAGAGCCACCACCCGTAAGAAAAGCCTGCTATCAGATCGATAGCAGGCTTTTTTTCTTTGCGGCGCGCGGGTGCGGGGTGCTGCGCCTCCGGCTTGATCCGGCACGCGCCATGCGCCCTGTCCGACAAGTTTCTATCTCCTGGCCTGCACCATCGTCGTTTGCCGGAGGCCGCGATGGATTCCCCCACTGCCGTACACAAGAGCTATCAGCGATTCTTTGCCTGGACCTTCGTGATGGCCACGGTGCTGGCCTTCGTGCTCGTCTGGGTCGAGCTCGCCTTTTTCCCCTCGCCGGCGCCGCCGCCCATGACCGTGCGACCGACTGCCGGCGGTTTCGAGATGCATGACCTGCAGCTTCTGCTTACCGTGGCCGCACTGATCGCGGCCTTTGTATCGCTGGGGGGACTCATCGTGACCACGCCGCTGGCTTGGCTCGACCGCCGAAAGGCCCGCGCTCGCGCCGCCCTGGAACTCGCCTTCAAGCGGCAGGACCACATCAACTGGCTCGCAGCGGAGCGCACTGACAGCTGGCTGGTGCCGGATCGGCGCCCCCCACCCATGCGTCGGCACCGACCCGGCCCGGCTGCGCGGCGAGTCCATGGCAGCGCCCATTGACCGGCAGCCATGAAAAAGCCCGCTGAGAGCGGGCTCGGGGGGTCCTGGGCTGGCCGGACTATTCCTGGGGACGGAACGCGCTGAGAAACTCGGCGGTCTTGTCCGCCGGCCGCCAAGTCGCCGTCACTGGGGCGGGCGTGCCCGCGCCGCTCACATTGCCGGACGGCGCCGTCGACGCGGTGCCATTGCTGTTGCAGGCGCTCAAGCAGAGCGCCAGGGCAAGGCCCGCGATCGCCATCCACGCTGTCTTCTTCATATCGGGCTCCTCGGATCCGCCCCGCGACGCGGGCTGCTGGCAACCGATGCTAACCCTATTATTTAAACATAAGTTCTCTTTTCTCAAGAAAACTTAGAAATCGGTATTACTTTTTTGCGCGGCGCCGATGTTACGGTGTAGCTACTATGTACTACATGATTTTTCGTCGATCGCGGAATGCAGAACGGCCCGAGGACGAGGCCGAGGCCAACGACAGCAGCAGACTCGCGCCGCTGAACCCTGCCCACCTGACACACGAACCGGTACGCCGACGCTGGTCCTGGATCCGCTTCGCAGCCGGCGCCGCGGTGGGCGTCCTGGTGGTCGAGGCCTTCAGGCTGGGCCTCCTCCGACTCCCTTGAGAGACAGATAGTCGTCAGTGCTGCGCGGGCGCCGGAGATAGTTCCGGGATTCGCGCCTCGCCGCCCACCCGCGCTTCGGCCCGCGCCAGGATGGTCTGCAGAATGTCCGGTATCTCGAATACCGCCCGGTTGTGCACTTTGCGCGTCGCGGCAAGGTAAAGGTCGAGATCGCGCACCAGCTCCTCGACCGCCTCGGGCACCTTGGCATAGCTGGAGCGAACCAAACCCACGCCCTGCTCCCGCACCCACTGGGCGTTGTAGCGCTCCTGGGGCAGCGTCCAGCTGTTGCACACCACGATCACCGGCAGATGCAACTGCACCGCCTCGCTCACGCTGCCGGGCCCCGGCTTGCCGATGAAGAAGTCGGACAGCTGCATGTAGTGGGCGACATCCGGCGTGAAGCCCAGCACCAGCCGCGGCGCCTGCGCCGGCAGCGCACGCAGCGCCTTGGCCAGCGATTCGTTGTGGCCACACGCCAGGATCAGCTGCATGTCGGGCAGGCGCCTGGCGATGCCGATCATGGCCTTCGAGCCCTGCCCGCCGAACAGCACCAGGCCGGTCGGCCGGTCCGGATCCAGGCCGAGGCGGCGACGCTCCTCGGCGCGATCGATCGGCCTGGTCTCATAGAAGGCCGAGCGGATCATCATCCCCGAGGTCGCATGGATGCGATCCTCCGCGTAGCCGGCCGCCCGCGCCTGCTGCACGGCCTTGGGCGAGCCGCAGACGAAGTACTGGTCCTGCCCCTTCTCGATCCAGAAGTGGGGCGGATGATCGGCCAGGTCGGTCAGCACCGTCACATAAGGCACGCCCGGCAATGCCGTCGCCACCGATTCGTAGAGAGAGCGGTTGAAGTTGGGGATCAGCGAGACCACCATGTCGGGTTCGGTCGCCAGCCAGTGCTGCTGCAGCGGTCGTACCAGCTTGGGCTTGGCCCAGCGGATCACCGCCTGCAGGACCTTGAGCTCGTGCGTCAGTCCCAGCGTCCAGCCGCGGGCGAGCCGCTTGTTGTAGACGTCTTCCGGGTCCATGCCGGTCAGCTTGCGAAAGCCGTCGTTCGGATCGAGTACCTCGCGCAGGTTGACCAGGCGCACGGTCCACGGCAGGCCTGCGCGATGGATCGCGGCCTCCAGCGCCAGGGCCGACGCGCGGTGCCCGCCGCCGGCGTTGAAGTACACCAGGTCGACGGTTCGGTGGGCCGCGGGAGGCAGAGTCGTCAAGGGGGCGAGCGTCGCCGAATGAACTCCCCCAGGGCTTGTCACTTCGTGTGGTGCGCGCACCCCGTCCTGAAGGAGGGAGCGAGCGCCTTCGGGCGGCCGGGCGGCGCTCATGCGTGCGCCGGCGCGCGCCGCGAAGCAGCACGGCCGGCCCGCGCCGTGGCGGGCATGTGCTGGGCCCAGTGCAGGATCTCGAGCCTCCCGTCGGCATGTTCGGCCAGCGCCGTGAGGCTCTCGACCCAGTCGCCGTCGTTGGCGTAGAGGATGCCGTCGACGTCACGCAGCTCGGCATGGTGGATGTGGCCGCAGACCACGCCCTGCACGCCGCGCTTGCGCGCCTCGCGTGCCACGGCGCTCTCGAAATCGCCCACATAGCTGACCGCGCGCTTGACCTTCAGCTTCAGGTACTTCGACAGCGACCAGTAGGGCAGCCCCATGCGCGCGCGCAGCGAGTTGAGGTGGCGGTTGAGCTTGAGCGTGAACTCGTAGAGCGAATCGCCCACATAGGCCAGCCACTTCGCACACTGGATCACGCCGTCGAACAGGTCGCCGTGCATGATCCAGAGCTTGCGGCCGTCGGCGGTCTCGTGGATCCATTCCTCGGCCACGTCGATGCCGCCGAAGTTGTGGTGCAGGTACTTGCGCGCGAACTCGTCGTGGTTGCCCGGGATGAAGATCACGCGCGTGCCCTTGCGCGCCTTGCGCAGGAGCTTCTGGATCACGTCGTTGTGCGGCTGCGGCCAGTACCAGTGGCGGCGCAACTGCCAGCCATCGATGATGTCGCCGACCAGGAACAGCGTCTCGCACTCGGTGTGCTTCAGGAAATCGAGCAGTGCCTTGGCCTGGCAACCGGGCGTGCCCAGGTGCAGGTCGGAGATCCAGAGCGTCCTGTAGCGCTGCGAGGGACGCGAGACGTCGTCCTCCTCCGCGCCCAGGGAGGCGTCGGCCGTGTCGTGCCATGCACGGAGAAAGGCATCATCGCGTTGCATGGGGGGTCATCGTCGCCAAGGCCGATGACGCCGCCGTGGCGACGAGGTGAAGCTTCGATGACAGGGCCGCGTCCGTCGCGGCGAAGCGTCACGCAGCTGGGTGACAGCGGTGGATCTCGATGGTCGAGTGCCTGATTTCCTCGTGCATCTCGAAGGTGGCTCGCACCTCGTCGGGCGTCAGCGTTGACGAATGCGTGACAACGCTGAGCGCGCAGGCGTAGGCGCCCTGGCCCACGCGCCACACGTGCAGGTCGGCGATGCGGGTGTGCGAATCCGCAAGGGCCTGCTCGACGCCGTCGCGGATCTCCTCGACCACCGGATGATCCATCTCGCGGTCCAGCAGCACCTTGGCAGTATCGACCAGCAGACCGCGCGCCCAGCTCGCAACCAGCACCGCGCCGACGATGCCCATCGCCGGGTCGAGCCAGGCCCACCCGTAGAGCCAGCCGCCGGCCAGCGCGACGATGGCGAGCACCGAGGTCGCGGCGTCGGCCACCACATGCAGGTAGGCGGAGCGCAGGTTGAGGTCGTGGCCATGGCCATGACTGTGCGCATGCCCGTCATGGTGGGGCTCGTGGCCATGATCATGGTGGTGATGGGCGCCGCCGAGCAGCCACGCGCATAGCAGGTTGACCGCCAGCCCCAGCACCGCCACCACGATCGCCTCCTGGTACCGAATGGCGGCCGGCGCCCACAGTCGTTCGACAGAGCCGACCACCATCAGCACCGCAACGCCGAGCAGGAACAGCGCGCTGGCGAAGCCGCCCAGCACCTCGATCTTCCAGGTGCCGAAGGCGAAGCGCCGGTCGCCGGCGTAGCGCCGCGCCGCGGCGTAGGCGAAGGCGCTGAGCCCGATTGCCACCGCGTGCGAACTCATGTGCCAGCCGTCGGCCAGGAGCGCCATCGAGTTGAACCACCACCCGGCGCCGATCTCGAGCACCATCGCGGCCCCGGTGATCCACATCACCAGCCGCGTGCTGCGCTCCGCGGCCCGGTTGTCGTCCTGGAAACGGTGCTCGTGCTGCCAGCCGCTCAGGTCATGGGTGTGCATGGGACACCTTCAGTTGCCGAACATGTCGCCGCCCTCGCGCTGCGGCGCCGCGACGCCCAGGTGCCGGTAGGCCGCAAGGGTGGCGATGCGCCCGCGCGGCGTGCGCTGCAGATAGCCCTGCTGGATCAGGTACGGCTCGATCACGTCCTCGATCGTGCCCGGCTCCTCGCCGATGCTGGCCGCGATGTTGTCCAGCCCGACCGGGCCGCCATCGAATCGGTGGATCACCGCCTCCAGCAGCTTGCGGTCCATCAGGTCGAAGCCCTGCGGATCGACGTCGAGCATGGCCAGTGCCTTGTGCGCCAGCGCCTCGGTGATGCGGCCGTCGCCCTTGACCTGCGCGTAGTCGCGCACCCGGCGCAGCAGGCGGTTGGCGATGCGCGGCGTGCCACGCGAGCGGCGCGCGATCTCCAGGCCGCCGGCGTCGTCCGTCGGCACGGAGAGCAGGCCGGCGCTTCGGCGCACGATGCGCGCCAGTTCCTCGGCCGTGTAGAACTCCAGCCGCGCCACGATGCCGAAGCGGTCGCGCAGCGGGTTGGTCAGCATGCCCGCACGCGTGGTGGCGCCGACCAGGGTGAAAGGCTGCAGGTCCAGCTTGATGCTGCGGGCGGCCGGGCCTTCGCCGATCATGATGTCGATCTGGTAGTCCTCCAGCGCGGGGTAGAGGATTTCCTCCACCACCGGCGAGAGCCGGTGGATCTCGTCGATGAAGAGCACGTCGTTGCGCTCGAGGTTGGTCAGCAGCGCGGCCAGGTCCTTCGGCTTCTCGAGCACCGGGCCGGAGGTCTGGCGCAGGTTGACGCCGAGCTCGGCCGCGATGATGTGCGACAGCGTGGTCTTGCCCAGGCCCGGCGGGCCGAAGAGCAGCACGTGGTCGAGCGCCTCGGCGCGGTGCCGCGCCGCGCCGATGAAGATCTCCAGCTGCTCGCGCACCTTGACCTGCCCCACGTAGTCGTCGAGCAGCTTGGGGCGCAGCGCCCGCTCGATCGCCTCTTCGTTGGGCGAGGCCGGTGCGGCGGAGACCACGCGTTGCGGGGCCGGGGCGAAATCGTCGGTCTGGATGGTCATGGCGTAGGCTGGACGGACAGTTTAGTCGGCCGAACGGCATGCCGAGGGTTGGCGCAGGGCTGCCGCCGTACGCCCCTGCGGCAGAATGCGCCACCGAGGAGGGTGAGCGTGTCCATCTACGAGCTGAAGCCGCGATTCCAGGCCCTGCTGCGCCCGCTGGTGGGGCGCCTGCATGCCATGGGCGTGACGGCCAACCAGGTCACTGTCGCGGCCTGCGTCGTCTCGGTCGCGCTCGGCCTGTGGCTCTTCTTCGCCGCGCCTTCCGCGGCCGCCTTCGCGCTGATCCCGCTGTGGATGTTCCTGCGCATGGCCTTCAACGCCATCGACGGCATGCTGGCGCGCGAACACGGCCAGCAAAGCGCGCTCGGCGCCTTTCTCAACGAGCTGACCGACGTGCTCTCGGACGCGGCGCTCTACCTGCCCTTCGCGCTGGTCGCGCCCTTCAGCCCCTTCTGGGTCGGCGCCGTGATCGTGCTGGCGGGGCTTTCCGAATTCACCGGCGCGCTGGGCCCCACCGTGGGCGCCTCGCGCCGGTACGACGGCCCGCTCGGCAAGAGCGACCGCGCCTTCGTGTTCGGCGCGCTGGGCCTGTACGTCGCGCTCGGCGGGCCGCTGCCGGCCTGGAGCGCCGGGCTCATGCCGCTGCTGGCAGTGCTGGTGGCGTGGACCATCGTCAATCGCATCCGCCGCGCGCTGGCCGAGGCCGGCGCCGCATCGCACAGCCGAGGAGACCCGACCCGATCATGAGCGACACCCGTGTGCCACAAGAACATCAATTCCAGACACACGACGGCGTCTCGCTGTTCTACCGGCACTGGCCCGCGACCGGTGGCGCGCGGCGCGGCGCGGTCGTGCTGTTCCACCGCGGCCACGAACACGGTGCGCGCATGGCCCACCTGGTGGACGAGTTGGAACTGCCCGATTTCGACTTCTTCGCCTGGGACGCCCGCGGCCACGGCCGGTCGCCGGGCCAGCGCGGTTTCAGCCCCGGTTTCGCGACCTCAGTGCGCGACGTGCAGACCTTCATCGAGCACATCGGCAGCGCCCACGGCGTGGCGCCCGAAGACATCCACGTGATCGCGCAGAGCGTGGGCGCGGTGCTGGTCGCCACCTGGGCCCACGACTACGCGCCCAAGGTGCGGGGGCTCACCCTCGCCTCGCCGGCCTTCCGGGTGAAGCTCTACGTGCCCTTCGCGCGCCCCGGGCTCGCGCTCATGCACAAGCTGCGCGGGCTCTTCTTCGTCACCAGCTACGTGAAGGCAAAGTTCCTCACGCACGATCCCGAGCGCATCGCCAGCTACGAGAACGACCCGCTGATCTCGCGGCCGATCGCGGTCAACATCCTGCTGGGCCTCTACGAGGCCGCCGAGCGCGTGGTCGCGGACGCCAGCGCGATCACGCTGCCGACGCAGCTGCTGATCTCCGGCGCCGACTGGGTCGTGCATCACCAGCCCCAGCACGACTTCTTCGACCGGCTCGGCAGCGCCGTGAAGCGCAAGCTGGAGCTGCCCGGCTTCTTCCACGACACGCTGGGCGAAAAGAACCGGGGCCCGGCCGTGAAGGCCATCCGCGACTTCGTGCTGGAACTGTTCGACCAGGCGCCGCCGCGGGTGGACCTGCGCGCCGCCCACCTGAGCGGCGCGACCGCCGACGAATCGCGCGCGCTGGCCGAGCCGCTGCCCGCGCTGTCGCCGCGCGGTGCCTACTGGGCGCTCACGCGGACCAGCCTGCGCTTCGGCGGCCTGCTGTCGCGCGGCGTCAGGCTCGGCCACGACACGGGTTTCGACTCGGGCAGCACGCTGGATTACGTCTATCGCAACCAGGCGCAAGGCGCCGGCCCGCTGGGCCGGATGATCGATCGCACTTACCTCGATTCCATCGGCTGGCGCGGCATCCGCCAGCGCAAGCTGCACGTCGAGGAACTGCTGCGCAAGGCCATGGAGCTGCTGGCCGAACAGCACCGCGAGGTGCGCCTGATGGACATCGCCGCCGGCCATGGCCGTTATGTGCTCGACGCCGTGCTGGCCAGCCCCGTCAAGGCCGGCTCGATCCTGCTGCGCGACTACAGCGACATCAACGTGCGCGACGGCCGTGCGCTGATCGCCGAGAAGGCGCTGCAGGGCAGCGCGCAGTTCGTCCAGGCCGATGCCTTCGACCGCGCGAGCCTGGCGAGCGTGACACCGCGGCCCACGCTCGCGGTGGTTTCGGGCCTGTACGAGCTCTTTCCCGACAACGAGATGGTGAGCCGCTCGCTGGCCGGCGTGGGCGACGCGGTCGAGGACGGCGGCTACCTGGTCTACACCGGCCAGCCCTGGCATCCGCAGCTGGAAATGATCGCGCGCGCCCTCACCAGCCACCGCCAGGGCCAGGCCTGGGTGATGCGCCGGCGCACGCAGGCCGAGATGGACCAGTTGGTCGAGTCCGCGGGCTTTCGCAAGATCGACCAGCGCATCGACGAGTGGGGGATCTTCACCGTCTCGCTCGCGGTGCGCTCGGGGCAATGAGCGCCGCACGTCCGCGCCCATGGAAGCGCGCCGCCGCCTGGCTGGCGCTGCTGGGTCCGCTCTTCTACGCCAGCTACGGCTTCGCGAACTGGTGGGCCTCGACCCGCGCCCAGGTGCCGGTACTGGTCTTCGAGTGGGAGCGCAGCCTGCCCTTCTGGCCCTGGACCATCTTTCCCTACTGGACCATCAACGCCTTCTACGCGCTCTCGCTCTTCCTCGCGCGCGACCGCCATGTGCTGGACCGCCATGCGGCACGGTTGCTGACGGCGCAGGCGGTGGCGGTGGCCTGCTTCATCCTCTGGCCGCTGCGCTTCAGCTTCGGCCAGCCCTCCGTCGAGGGCGCGCCGGCCTTCCTGTTCAATGCGCTGCGCGGCTTCGACCAGCCCTTCAACCAGGCGCCCTCGCTGCACATCGCGCTGGCCGTGATCCTGTGGGACTCTTACCGGCGCCTGATCCATGCGCAATGGGCGCGCATCGTGCTGCACCTCTGGACCTTCGCGATCTGCGCCTCGGTGCTCACCACTTGGCAGCATCATTTCATCGACATCCCGACCGGCGCGCTGATGGGCTTGGTCTGCGTGTGGCTCTGGCCGCTGGAGCGCGTGGTGGCCCTGCCGCGTGCGTGGCGGCTCACGCGCGACCCGCAGCGCTGGAAGCTGGCGGGCTGCTACGCCGCCGGGGCCCTGCTCTTCCTCGCCGTGGCGCTGAGCCTACAGGGCGCGTCGTTGTGGCTGGCCTGGCCGGCTGCGGCCCTGGCAGGAGTGGCGCTGAACTATGCGGGCTTCGGCGCACGCGGCTTCCGGATGGATGGCCACGGCCGCATGCACTGGAGCGCACGCTGGCTGTTCGCGCCCTATCGCCTCGGCGCCGCTCTCAGTGCCCGGCTCTGGACGCGCGGCCTTCCGGCGTCGGTGGAGGTCGCGCCGGGCCTGCGACTGGGCCGGCGGCCCAGCCTGGCCGAATGGGAGGCCGCAGGCCGCCCGCGCCTGCTCGGCCTGTGCGCCGAGCTCCAATTGCCGCCGGTGCCCGGCGCCCGCTGCGTGCCGATGCTGGACCTCGTGCTGCCGGGAGCCGCGCAATTGCGCCGCGCAGCCGTCGTGATCGAAGGGCTGCGCGACAGCGGGCAGCCGGTCTGGGTCTGCTGCGCGCTGGGCTTCTCGCGCAGCGCCGCCTCGGTGGTTGCCTGGCTCGGCCTGCACGGTGCGGACTCCACACTGGCCGCGGCGCACGCGGCGGTACGCCAGGCGCGACCCCAGATTGTGCTGCGCGCAGGCTGGCTCGCCCTCCTGGACCAGCTGACTTCCGGGAAAGCACACCATGAATGAAGACGACCGCGCCCTGTGCGCCACCACCGCCGGCCTGCTCCGGGCCGGCGCCGCGCTGGCCCTGTGGGGCCTCGCGCTCTCCCTCATTTCGGGTCTGGTGCTGGCGCTGACCGGACGCTCCCTGCCTTCGGCCACCTGGGCAGCCTTCGCCGTCGTCGCGTTGATCGGCTTGCCCGAGCGCTACCTGGCCATGCGCGTGCGGCTCGACGCAGCGCTGTTCGACGGGCTGGCAAGGAGCACGATTGCCTCCGGCCCCGCCATGGACCGCGCGCTCGCGACGCTCGGCCTGCGCCGCCGCGCGGACGGCACGCGGCCCCTGGCCGACCGCGTGCTCGGCGCCCGGCAGCTGATGCAGCGCCACGGCATCGCCGTGATCGCGCAGACGATCGTCTTCGCCATGGCGCTCGCGATGCAGGACTGGCGTTGAGCCATGGGTCGCAAGGAGCCCCGTCCATGAGTTCTTCCGCTCCCGGCCTGCCGCGCCAGGCGGCCGCCGTCGTCTCGGCCTGGCTGATCGTGCTCTTCGCCAAGCTGCTGACCGGCGTGCGCGCCATCTGGAGTGGCACCGGCCCCAAGGCCGAGCAGACCCTCTACTTCGCCAACCACACCAGCCACGGCGACTTCGTGCTGCTGTGGGCCACGCTGCCGCCTGACCTGCGGGCGCTCACGCGTCCCGTGGCCGGACAGGACTACTGGGAGGCCTCGGCCCTGCGCCGCTTCATCGGCAGGGACGTATTCAACGCATTGATGATCCGGCGCGACGGCAGCGCCGTACCCGGCAACGAGGCCCTCAACCCGGTCGAGCAGATGACCGAGGCGCTGCAGGCCGGGGACTCGCTGATCATGTTTCCCGAGGGCACCCGCAACATCGGCGAGGAGGTCCTGCTGCCGCTCAAGAGCGGCCTGTACCACCTGGCGCGTGCCTGCCCGCAGGTGCGGCTGGTGCCGGTGTGGATCGAGAACCTCAAGCGCGTGCTGCCCAAGGGAACGCTGGTGCCGGTGCCGCTGGCCTGCACGGTGCGCTACGGCACGCCGATCGCGCTGGCCCAGGGCGAGGACAAGGCGGCGTTCATCGCACGCGCTCGTGCCGCCATGCTGGACCTGCGGCCCGAATACGACCGTGCAGAGGACTGATGACCGTGACCGCCTCCCCCCATGCCACCTGGATGCTGTTCGGCGGCGTCGCCGCCGTCCTGATCCTCGCCTCGGCCGTCGGCGCGCTGCTCAAATGGCGCGTCGCGCAGGGCCAGCCCCATTCCGTGATCGACAACCTCAACGCGCGCGTCAACGCCTGGTGGGTGATGGTCGCCGTGATCGGCCTGGCCTTCGCCCTCGGCAAGGGCGGGGTGATCGTCCTGTTCTACCTGATCTCCTTCTACGCGCTGCGCGAGTTCATGAGCCTGGCCTACACGCGCCGCGGCGACCACCATGCGATCGCGGTGGCCTTCTTCGTCGCGCTGCCGGTGCAGTACTTCCTGATCTGGATCGAGTGGTACGGGCTCTATGCGATCTTCATTCCGGTCTACGCCTTCCTCGTGCTGCCCATCCTCGCGGCGGTGGGCGCCGACACCAAGCGCTTCCTGGAGCGCACGTCCAAGGTGCAGTGGGGGCTGATGATCTGCGTGTTCTGCATCAGCCATGTGCCCGCGCTGCTGACGCTGCCGATCCCCGGCTTCGAGGGCCGCAACCTGCTCCTGATCGCCTTCCTCGTGATCGTGGTGCAGGGCAGCGACGTGCTGCAGTACGTGTGGGGCAAGCTCTTCGGCAAGCGCAAGGTGGCACCCGAGCTCTCGCCGTCGAAGACCTGGGAAGGCCTGGTCGGCGGCGTCGCCAGCGCCACGGCGCTGGGCGCGTCGCTCTACTGGGCCACGCCCTTCAACCCGTGGCAGGCGGCGCTGATGGCGCTCACCATCTGCGTGATGGGCTTCTTCGGCGGCCTGGTGATGTCGGCCATCAAGCGCGACCGCGGCGTCAAGGACTGGGGCACCATGATCGAAGGCCACGGCGGCATGCTCGACCGGCTCGACTCGGTGATCTTCGCTGCGCCGATCTACTTTCATGCGCTGCGGTTCTGGTGGACCCCGTAGCGGTCCGGGCGAGCGCCCTACTTCGCCAGTGCCTTCAGCGCGAGCTTGATGCCTTCCCCCACCGCCACGTCCTTCGGCAGCGCCTTGAGCGCCGCCGCCGCCTCGCGGTCGCTGTAGCCCAGCGCGAGCAGCGCCTGAAGGATGTCGGCCTGCGCATCGGTGGCGGCATGCGCGGGTGCGCCGATGTCGGCGCCCAGCTTGCCCTTGAGCTCGAGCAGGAGGCGCTCGGCCGTCTTCTTGCCGATGCCCGGGATCTTCACCAGCCGCCCCGCTTCCTGCAGCGTGACGGCCTGCGACAGCTCTCCCACGCTCATGCCGCTCAGAAGGCCCAGCGCCGTGCGCGGCCCGACGCCGGAGATCTTGATCAGCTGGCGGAAGGCGGCGCGCTCCTCTGCGGTCCCGAAGCCGTAGAGGATCTGCGCGTCCTCGCGCACCACGAAGTGCGTCAGCAGCGAGACGCGCTCACCCGTCGGGGGCAGGTTGTAGAAAGTGCTCATCGGCACGTCGACCTCGTAGCCGACGCCGTTGCAGTCCACCACCACCTGGGGCGGGTTGCGCTCGGCCAGGATGCCGGTGAGTTTGCCTATCATGGGTGCCCTTTTCGCTTTTGAAATGAAATCCGCGTGATTCTGCGACACACCTTCGCCCCGCCCAACAACACCCGCCTGAGCCACCTCTGCGGGCCGCTGGATGGGCACCTGCGGCGCATCGAGGAGGCGCTGGACGTCAAGGTCGCGCACCGGCACGAGCAGTTCAAGGTCGAAGGCCACAAGGAAAACGCGCAGCGCGCGATGGACGTGCTGCAGGCGCTCTACGAGATTGCCCAGCGCCCCATCGACGCGGCCGTGGTGCAGCTCACGCTCGCCGGCGACAGCACGCTGGAAGAGTCCGAGGACGGCTCCGTCAAGCTCGCCACGCGGCGCACCGACCTGCGCGCACGCACGCCCAACCAGAGCGTCTACCTGCACAACATCGCCGAGCACGACATCACGCTGGGCATCGGCCCGGCCGGCACCGGCAAGACCTACCTGGCCGTGGCCAGCGCGGTCGATGCGCTGGAACGCAGCGCAGTGCAGCGCATCGTGCTCACGCGCCCGGCCGTGGAGGCCGGCGAGCGGCTCGGCTTCCTGCCCGGCGACCTGACCCAGAAGGTCGACCCCTACCTGCGTCCGCTGTACGACGCGCTCTACGACCTGATGGGCTTCGATCGTGTGCAGAAGGCCTTCGAGCGCAACACGCTGGAGATCGCGCCGCTGGCCTTCATGCGCGGGCGCACGCTCAACAACGCCTTTGTGATCCTGGACGAGGCACAAAACACCACGCCCGAGCAAATGAAGATGTTTCTGACGCGTATCGGCTTCGGCGCCAAGGCGGTGGTCACCGGCGACGTGAGCCAGATCGACCTGCCGAAGGCGCAGCTGAGCGGGCTGATCGATGCCGAACGCGTGCTCAGGCGGGTCAACGGCATCGCCATCACGCATTTCACCAGTGCCGACGTGGTGCGGCATCCGCTGGTGGCCCGCATCATCGATGCCTACGACGGCGCGCGCAAACGCGCGGCCACGCGCTGATGGCGCTGGCCAGCTTGTCGCTGTCGCTGCAGTTCGCGCGCTTTCGCGAGGTGGCGCGCCACCGCAACGCGCTGCCGCGGCACCGGGTCGCGCGCTGGATCCGGCACGCGCTCGAGGCCGACGGCGAGATCACGGTGCGCATCGTCGATGCCGAGGAAGGCCAGCAGCTCAACCGCGAGTTCCGCGGCAAGGACTACGCGACCAACGTGCTGACCTTCGACTATGCGCAGCGCCCGGTCGTGATGGCCGACCTGGTGCTGTGCGCGCCGGTGGTCGCGCGCGAGGCGAAGGAACAGCGCAAGACCCTGGCCGCGCACTACGCCCACCTGCTGGTGCACGGCACGCTGCATGCCCAGGGCTGGGACCACGAGACCGGCGAGGCCGATGCCGAGGCCATGGAGGCGCGCGAGATCGAGATTCTCGCAGGCCTGGGGATCAGGAACCCCTATTGACTATGCAATCTGCAGCGGGATGGTGACCGGCCCGTCGTTCACCAGCCGCACCTGCATGTCCGCGCCGAATTCCCCGGTGGCGACCACGGGATGCGCCGCCCGCGCCCGGGCAACGAAGTACGCGTAGAGCCGCCGCCCCTCGTCGGGCGGGGCAGCCTGGGTGAAGCTGGGCCGGTTGCCGCCGCTGGCATCGGCCGCCAGCGTGAACTGGCTCACCACCAGCAGGCCGCCGCCGGTGTCCTGCACGCTGCGGTTCATCTTGCCGGCCTCGTCCGAAAAGATGCGCAGCTTGAGGATCTTCGCCAGCATCCGGTCCGCTTGCGCCTCGCCGTCGCCACGCTCGGCGCACAGCAGCACGAGCAGGCCGGGGCCGATGGCGCCGACGGTTTGCCCCGCGATGTCGACGCGCGCCTCGGCCACGCGCTGCAGCAGCGCTTTCACAGGGGCGTCTCCTCGATCTGCGTGGCACGCGCCTCCATGCCCAGCGGCAGCAGCTGGATGGTCGCGCGCAGCCCGGGCACTGCGTCCATCAGGGACTGCTCAAGCGCGTCGCGCAGGTCCGCGGCGCGCTGCAGCGGCCAGTCGCCGGGCACATGCATATGCAGGTCGGCGAAGCGGCGCTGGCCGGCCCGGCGCGTGGCGATATCGTCGAAGCGCAGCTGCCGACCCTCGGGCACGCTGGCAGCGAAATGCTCCAGCGCGGCATGCAGGAGGGCCTGCGACTCGGGGTCGAGCGCCTCGTCCATCAGGCCCTGCGAGGAGCGCCAGACCAGTCTCACGCCCTCGCGCGCGATGTTGAGCGCCACGCCGATCGCGAGCAGCGGGTCGAGCCACAGCCACCCTGTCAGCCCGACCGCGACGATGCCTACCAGCACCCCGGCCGAGGTCCATACATCGGCCATGAGGTGTTTCGCATCGGCCTCGAGCGCGACGGAGCGATGGGTGCGCGCGGCACGGAACAGCGCGAGGGCCAACGCAGCATTCAGCGCCGAGCTCAGCACCGACAGCGCCAGGCCCCAGCCCAGTTGCTGCAACGGCTCGGGCGAGAGCAGCCGCACGATCGCGGCCCACAGGATGGCCGCGGCCGCGGCAATGATCAGGACGCCCTCGAAACCGGAGGAGAAGTACTCGGCCTTGTGATGGCCATAGGGATGGTCCGCATCGGCGGGCCGCGCCGCGATCGTGACCATCGCGAGCGCGAACATCGCGCTGGCCAGGTTGACGAAGGACTCCATCGCGTCCGAGATGAGCCCCATGGAATTGGTCAGCCAGCCAGCCGCGCCCTTCAGCACGATGGTGGCCAGCGCGACCACGATCGAGATGCGCAGCAGCAGCTTCGGGCTCAACGCCCTGGGCGATGGGGAGGGAACCAGGAACGACAAGAAGCAATCAGACAGGCGCCGCAGCGGGAGGCCGATTATGGGGTTCAGCCCGTACGACTCGCGCGGTCGCGTACCATCCTCTGGCCGTTCAAGAACTTTTGTTGCAATACAAAATGAATAACAGATGCCTTGCCACGTTGCTGTGTGGCCTTCTCCTGTCCGGCGCCGGTGCGCTCGCACAGACCACACCCGCATCCCCCGCTGCGTCGGGCATGCCGCCCGCCGCAGCCGAGCACGCCGGCATCCTCAAGTCCGTGCGCGGCAAGGTCGTGCTGCTGAGCGCCGACGGCAGCGCACGGTCGGCGCAGGCCGGTGACCCCATCGCGCCCATCGACCGTCTTCAGACAGAGGCCGACTCGGCCGCCAGCCTGGTGCTGCGCGACGGCACGACGATGGTGGTGGGGCCTTCGTCACGGCTCGACCTCAAGCAGTTCCATTTCGATTCGACGACGCACGATGGCGGTCTGCTGGTGTCGCTGCTGCGCGGCTCGCTGCGCATGGTCACCGGATTGATCGGCAAGACGCAGCCCGATGCAGTGCGCGTGGAAACCCAGACCGCCACCATCGGCATCCGCGGCACCGACTTCATCGTGGAGGCGGACGCCGCGCAGTGATGGTTCAGCGCCGCCCCGCCGTTCTCGCGGCCGCACTGTCGGCCGCGCTGCTCGCAGCCTGCGCCGCGCCATCCACCACGCGCGTGGTGCTGCTGCCACAGGCGGACGGCACGTCCTCGGCCGTGGTCGTGCGTGCCAACAACGACGATGAACGGACGCTGTCCCAGCCCTACCAGCGCGCGACCGCCAAGGCCCGCGGCGCCCCGGCGATCGACCAGGTCGATCCGGCGCGGCTGCAGGCCCAGCACAGGGCGCTTTTCGAGATGCTCCCCGCTCCCGTGCAGAACTACACGGTGTACTTCGATATCGGTGATTCCGTCCTCACCGGCTCCTCGCAGATCGCGATGAACGAGGCCCTCAAGGCCGCGCTGGCACGCAGCGGCGGCGAGATCGTGGTGACGGGGCACACCGACACGATCGGTTCCTCGGCCCGCAACGACGAGCTGTCACGGCGCCGGGCCGAGCAGGTCCGGCAGCTGTTCCTGGCGCAAGGCTTCCCCGCGCAGCGGATCGAGGTGGTGGGTCGCGGCGAGCGCGACCTGGCCATCCCGACGGCGGACGAGGTCGAAGAGCCCCGCAACCGGCGGGTGACCATCGAGGTCCGCTAGGAGCCAAGGCCGTCAGTTGAGCGTCACGCGGGCGAACTTTCGCTTGCCGACCTGCACGACGTAGGTACCGGCGCCGAGCTTGAGCCCCTTGTCGCCGACCACGCCGGAGTCCACGCGCACGCCGCCGCCGTCGATCAGGCGGTTGCCCTCCGAAGTCGACGGCGCGAGGCCCGCCTGCTTGAGCAATTGCGCGATGCCCAGCGGGGCGCCCGACAACGAAACCTCCGGAATCTCGTCCGGCACGCCGCCCTTGCTGCGGTTGATGAAGTCCTGCTCCGCCGCCTCGGCCGCGCCCGCGCTGTGGAAGCGCGCGGTGATCTCCTTGGCCAGCGCGACCTTGGCGTCCTTCGGGTTGCGGCCGCCATCGACCTCGGCCTTCAGCGCCGCGATCTCGGCCAGCGAGCGGAAGGACAGCAGCGTGTACCAGCGCCACATGAGCTCGTCCGAGATCGACAGCACCTTGGCGAACATGGTGTTGGGGTCCTCGCTGATGCCGATGTAGTTGTTCTTGCTTTTCGACATCTTCTCGACGCCGTCCAGCCCCTCCAGCAGCGGCATGGTGAGGATGCACTGCGGCTCCTGGCCGTACTCCTGCTGCAGATGACGGCCTACCAGCAGGTTGAATTTCTGGTCGGTGCCGCCCAGTTCGAGGTCGGAGCGGAGCGCCACCGAGTCGTAGCCCTGCATCAGCGGGTAGAGGAATTCGTGCACCGAGATCGACTGCCCGGCCTTGAAGCGCTTGCTGAAGTCGTCGCGCTCCATCATCCGCGCCACCGTGTATTTGGCGGCCAGCTGGATCATGCCGCGCGCTCCCAGCGGATCGCTCCACTCGGAGTTGTAGCGAATCTCGGTCTTCGATGGGTCCAGCACCAGGCTGGCCTGGCGGTAGTAGGTCTGCGCGTTGGCCTCGATCTGCTCGCGCGAGAGCGGTGGTCGGGTGCTGTTGCGGCCTGACGGGTCGCCGATGGTCGTGGTGAAGTCGCCGATCAGAAAGATCACCGTATGGCCCAGATCCTGCAGCTGCCGCATCTTGTTGAGCACCACCGTGTGGCCGATATGGATGTCCGGGGCGGTCGGATCGAGGCCCAGCTTGATGCGCAATGGCTGGCCGGTGGCCTCCGAACGCTCGAGCTTCTTCACCCACTCGTCCTGCGGCAGAAGTTCATCGGTCCCACGAAGTGAAATTTCGAGGGCTTGTCCTACACCTTTGGACAGACTTGCGGATGTAACAAAACCCGGTTTCATGGCTAATTGCAGCAGCTTTCCGTATGTCCGAAGCTATACTGCCCGGACTTTTCAAGCGCCGGATTCTAAGCGGCGCTTTTTTCCGCACCGCCCTGCCGCCCCGTCCGATACGGCTTCTCGCAGGCGGATTTGCTGAACCTGAGCTGGAATTCGTAGTTTTGATCAACGGCATCCTGGCCGCCGAGGAAGCATTTGCTTCCCGGCTGGCGCACACTTTCCGGACATACCCTCGGCAGATCACGGCGGCCATCGCCGCCCTGCTTCTGTCCGCCGGCGGCGGAGCCTTCGCCGTCGCTTCGCTCGGTCCGGACGCGTCCGAACTGCCCGTCAAGCAGGTGTTCGAGGCGGTCAAGCCGCTCGCCTTCGAGAACCAGGTGGAGGCGCTCGACACGCATGGCTTCACCCTCTTCCGCACCGAGATCACCCGCTCGAGCGACACCGCCGAGGCGCTGCTGCGGCGCCTGGGCATCGCAGACGATGCCGCGGCGGCCTTCGTGCGCGGCAATCCGGAGGCGCGCATGGCGCTGCTCGGCCGCGCAGGCCGCACCGTCACGGCCGAAGCCAGCCAGGACAACACCCTGCAGAAGCTCAGCGCCCGCTGGATGCCCGATGGGGACGGCGCCTTCAAGCGCCTGGTGGTCGAGAAGGTCGGCGGCAGCTTCCGCGCCCGCACCGAGACCGAGGCCCTGACCCCGGGCACCCGGCTGGCCAGCGGCATCGTCCGCAGTTCGCTCTTCGCGGCGACCGACGATGCGCGCATCCCGGATTCGGTGGCCAGCCAGCTGGCCGATATCTTCTCCGGCGAGGTCGACTTCCGCTCGCTGCGCAAGGGCGACCGCTTCGCCGTCGTCTATGAGACCTTCGACGCCGATGGCCAGACGCTGCGCAGCGGCCGCGTGTTGTCGGCGGAGTTCGAGAACAACGGCAAGCTCCACCAGGCGCTGTGGTTCCAGGAACCCGGCCAGAAGGGCGCCTACTACCGGCCCAATGGCGATAGTCTGCGCCGCGCCTACTTGAACTTCCCGGTCGAGTTCACGCGTGTATCGAGCGGCTTCGCGATGCGCATGCACCCGATCCTCAACAGCTGGCGCCAGCACAACGGCGTCGACTACGCGGCCCCGGCCGGCACGGCGGTGCGCAGCGTAGGCGACGGCACCGTGGAGTTCGCGGGCACGCAGAACGGCTACGGCAACATCGTGATCGTGAACCACCGCAACAACCAGCAGACGGCCTACGCGCACCTCAGCCGCATCGACGTCAAGGCAGGTCAGACCCTGACCCAGGGGCAGACCGTGGGCGCCGTCGGCTCGACCGGCTGGGCGACCGGCCCGCACCTGCATTTCGAATTCCGCATCAACGGCGAGTATCACGATCCAACGACCATTGCCCAGCAGGAAGGCGGGGCGCCGATCTCGCCGGCCGCGCGACCGTCGTTCGACCGTTTGGCAGTAGCCGCCCGCACCGAACTGGCTGCGGCGTTTTCCGTCGTCCAAGCCAGCGCCGACTAGGCAATCGCCCCCTCCCGGCATGGCTGAAGAGCTCTTCATCGGCCTGATGTCCGGGACCTCGCTCGACGGCGTCGACGGCGTTTTGGCCGACTTCTCCGGCGAGCGCATCGCTGTGCGTGCCCACGCGACGGCAAGCTTCCCGGTTTCGCTGCGCGCCGAGCTGATGGCGCTCAACTCCCTTGGCGGCGACAACGAATTGCACCGCGCCGCCCTGGCCGGCAACGGGCTCGCGCGGGTCTATGCCGGGGTGGTCGAGCAGTTGCTCGCCGACACCGGCACCTCGCCCGCGGCCGTAACCGCCATCGGCGCGCATGGGCAGACCGTGCGGCACCGACCCGGAGAGTTCGACGATGTCGGCTATACCCTGCAGATCAACAACCCCTCGCTGGTTGCGGAGCTCACCGGCATCTGCGTGGTTGCCGATTTCCGCAGCCGCGACCTCGCGGCCGGCGGGCAGGGCGCGCCGTTGGTGCCCGGCTTCCACCGGGCGCTGTTCGCGCGCGACGAGCAGGCGGTGGCGGTGCTCAACATCGGCGGCATCTCCAATCTGAGTCTGCTGCCGGCAGGCAGTGGCACGGTTCTTGGATTCGACTGCGGCCCCGGCAATGCGCTGCTCGATCACTGGTGCCAAAGCCACATTGGCCAGCCCTTCGACAAAGGCGGCCGCTGGGCGGCCACCGGCCGCGTGCTGCCCGACCTGCTCTCGCGCTGTCTGGCGGATCCCTACTTCGCCAAGCCACCGCCCAAGAGCACCGGCCGCGACCTGTTCAATCCCACGTGGCTGGCCGCGCGCCTGGCGGGCGCAGCCGCCCAGCCGGCCGATGTACAGGCCACGCTGGCCGAGTTGACGGCCCTGGTCTGCGCCACCGAGCTGCAGCGCCATGGCGAAGACATTCGCCTGCTGATCATCTGCGGCGGCGGCGCGCTCAACGAGCACCTGATGGGCCGGCTGCGGGCGCTGCTACCCACGGTGCAGGTGCTCTCCTCCGCCGAGCGCGGCCTGCCGCCCCAGCAGGTCGAGGCGGCTGCCTTCGCATGGCTGGCGCGCAGCACGATGCGCCGGGAATCCGGCAACCTGGCGAGCGTGACGGGCGCACGCGGAGCCCGCGTGCTGGGCGCGATCTACCCAGCCTGAATCGACGCCCCGCGAGTCCACTGAATCATTGAAGCGGGCGGACAGCACCGACCGGTTCAATGTTTCAGTGGACTAATGTTGGCCCGAGACTTCAGGCTGCTCCGGTTGCACGGCTCTCGCGTGCGGCGGCAGGTGCCAGAAGATCAGGGCCGAGGCCACGGTGAGGAGCCCCATGCTCGCAAAAGTCGCCTGGAAGGCATGCAGCGTGGCCAGCGCGTCGATGCTGCCGAAGACCTCGGTATAGCCCGCCAATACTGCGCTGGCACCTGCCACACCCAGGCTCATCGCCAGCATCTGCACCATCGACAGCAGGCTGTTGCCGCTGCTGGCCATGCCCTCGTCGAGGTCGCGCAAGGTCACGGTGTTCATCGCGGTGAACTGCAGTGAATTGACCGCGCCGAAAGCCAGCAGCTGCAGGACGTGCATTGCCAACGGCTGCGATGGCGCGGCCAGGCCGAAGCTGGCCATCGTGAGCCCGACCAGCGCGGTATTGACCACCAGGACCCGGCGATAGCCGAAGCGGGTGATCAGCGGCGCGGCGGCCCGCTTCATGGCCATGCCGGCGAGCGCGATCGGCAGCATCATCAGCCCGGCTCTGAGCGGCGTATAGCCCATCGAGACCTGCAGCAGCAGCGGAATCAGGAAGGGCATGCAGCTGCTGCCCAGGCGCGAGAACAAGTTGCCGAGCAGGCCGATGCTGAGCGTCGGGATGCCGAAGAGCGACGGGGCGAAAAGCGGGTCCGGCCGACGAACGGCATGCAGCCAGTAGGCGGTAATGCTGGCGAAGCCGAACACCAGCAGCAGCAGCACGCCGGCCTGGCGCAGGCCCAGTCCTGAAACGCCATCGAGCGCCAGCGAGATCGCGACCATGCCGAAGGCCAGCATGGCGTAGCCCACGCCATCGAAAGGCCGCTGCTGCACGGCCCGGAGGTCCGGCATCAGCCTGAGCGTGGCCAGGCAGCCCGCCAGTCCCACCGGCACGTTGATCAGGAAGATCCAATGCCAGGAGGCGTACTGCACCAGCCAGCCGCCCAGCGTGGGCCCGAGCAGCGGCCCGATCAGCCCCGGAATGGCCACGAAGCTCATGGCCGCCAGGAACTCCGCGCGCGGCACCGTGCGCAGCAGCGCCAGCCGCCCCACCGGCAGCAGCAGCGCGCCGCCCAGCCCCTGCAGCACCCGCGCGGCCACCAGCGGGCCGATGCTGCGCGACAACGCGCAGGCCACCGAGCCGAGCACGAACAGCACGATGGCCGAGAAGAACACGCGCCGGGTCCCGAAGCGGTCGGCGATCCAGCCGGAGGCCGGGATCAGCATCGCCATCGTCAGCGAATAAGCCACGACGACCGACTGCATCCGCAGCGGACTCTCCCCCAGGCTGGCGGCCATGGCCGGCAGGGCGGTGTTGATGATGGTGGCGTCCAGCGTCTGCATGAAGAAGCCGACGGCGACCAGCCACAGCAGGCTCTTGCGCGTGGAAACGGAGGCGGTCATGGGGAGAACGACAGGCAGCAAAAAGCCGCCCGAAGGCGGCTCTTTGTTGCGGGGTCAAGCCATCAGGCCGAGAAGCTGGACCCGCAGCCGCAGGTGCTTGTCGCGTTAGGGTTCTTGATCACGAACTGGGCACCCTGCAGGTCTTCCTTGTAGTCGATCTCGGCGCCGACGAGGTACTGGTAGCTCATGGCATCGATCAGGAGGGACACACCGTTCTTGGTCATCGTCGTGTCGTCCTCGTTCACGATCTCGTCGAAGGTGAAGCCGTACTGGAAGCCTGAGCAGCCGCCGCCTTGGACGAAGACGCGCAACTTGAGATCGGGATTGCCTTCTTCGGCGATCAGGTCGGCCACCTTGGCGGCCGCGCTGTCCGTGAAGACGATCGGTTCGGGCATCTGGGTTTGAATGTTTTCGGCAACGGCGCTCATGGATAGAGAACTCCTGTAGAGGGGCCGAACGGAGCGGCCAACTCAAGAATGCTACTGCAATAACCAAAAAACCGCCCGAAGGCGGTTTTTTGGCAGTACGAGCGATAAGCCCAAGGCAATCGGCGAGCCGATCAGCGCTTCGAGAACTGCTTGCGACGGCGTGCGGAATGCAGGCCGACCTTCTTGCGCTCCACCTCGCGGGCGTCGCGGGTCACGAAGCCGGCTTGGCTCAACACCGGCTTGAGCGACGCGTCGTAGTCGATCAGCGCACGGGTGATGCCGTGGCGCGTCGCCCCGGCCTGCCCCGACTCGCCGCCGCCTGCCACGTTGACCATGATGTCGAAGGTCTCGACGTTGTCGGTCAGGAAAAGCGGTTGCTTGGCGATCATGATCGAGGTTTCGCGGCCGAAGAACGCAGTGATGTCCTTCCCGTTGACCGTGATCTTGCCGGAGCCTTTTTTCAGAAACACGCGGGCGACGCTGGATTTGCGACGGCCGGTGCCATTGTTCCATTCACCAATCATTCTCAAGGCTCCTTAGAGTTCCAGCACTTTGGGCTGTTGGGCGGTGTGCGGATGCTCTGCACCGCCGTACACCTTGAGTTTCTTGATCATCGCGTAGCCCAGCGGACCCTTGGGCAGCATGCCCTTGACGGCTTTTTCCAGGGCGCGGCCCGGATGCTTGGCTTGCATGTCGCGGAAGCTGGTGGCAGTAATGCCGCCAGGGTAACCCGAGTGGCGGTAGTACACCTTGTCAAGCGGCTTGGCGCCGGTGACGCGCAGCTGGGCTGCGTTGATGATGACGATGAAGTCACCGGTATCGACGTGAGGCGTGTAGATGGCCTTGTGTTTGCCGCGTAGACGGAGAGCAACTTCGCTGGCTACTCGTCCGAGGACCTTGTCGGTCGCGTCAATCACAAACCACTCGTGCGTCACGTCAGCGGGCTTGGCGCTGAACGTTTTGGTCATGAGTTTTCCTTGAAGGGAAAGTGGTTTGGGGGGCCCTTTTCCACGGTCGGTGTTCCTCTGACGGGAATCTCTTAGGTGGGGTCAAATGCTCCGCCGCGGGGCCGCAAAACGCTGCGAAGCCCGCGATTATACAAAGAATGGCCCGACGAGCGCAGCGGCGGACCCAGGGCAGTTACCATCCCCCCCATGTTCAGCTACCGCCACGCCTTCCATGCCGGCAACCACGCCGACGTGCTCAAGCACACGGTGCTGATCGCCGCGCTCGAGCACCTCCTCGAGAAGGACACCGCGCTCACGGTGGTCGACACCCACGCCGGCGCCGGGCTGTACCGCCTCGACGGCGACTACGCCGGTACCAGCGGGGAGGCCGCCGAAGGGGTGCTGCGGCTGCTCTCCGAAGCCGAGCCAAAGGCCGACGAGGCGCCGCTCGCTGACGCGCTGGCGCACTACCTCGCGGTGGTGCGGGACTTCAATCCCAAGGGCGGCGCGCGCGTCTATCCCGGCTCCCCCTTCATCGTTCAGCACCTGCTGCGCGAGCATGACAAGCTCAAGCTCTTCGAGCTGCACCCCACCGACGCGCGCACCCTGAGCGCCAACATCGCTCAGCTCGAGGCCGGTCGCCAGATCGCGGTGCTGCGCGACGACGGCTTCGGCAGCGCCACCAAGTTCCTGCCGCCACCGTCGCGCCGGGCGCTGGTGCTCTGCGACCCCAGCTACGAGATCAAGAGCGACTACGGGCGCGTGCTCGACTTCGTCGCCGAGGCGCTCAAGCGCTTCGCGACCGGCACCTACGCGATCTGGTATCCGATCATTCCGCGACCGGAGGCGCACGACCTGCCTCGCCGCCTCAAGACCCTGGCCACCAAGGCCGGCAAGCCCTGGCTGCACGCCACGTTGACCGTCAAGTCGAGCAAGATCCTGACCGACGCCTCCGGCGTCCAGCACCGGCCGGGGCTGCCCGCGAGCGGCATGTTCCTCGTCAACCCGCCCTTCACGCTGAAGGCCCAGCTCGAGCCTGCCCTGCCCCAGATGGCGCAACGCCTCGCACAGGACCGCCACGCCGCCTTCTCGCTCGACAGCGGCGGCTGAGCGGCGATCTTCAGCGTCGCAGGCGTGGCGGCACCTCGCGGACACGCCGCGGCGCCGGGTTCCTGGCAGGCTTCGCGGCCCTGGCTTCCGGGGGTGGCGCATCGATCGCGGCGGGATCGATCTCCGTGTCGCCGCAACGCGTGCTGTGCTTGTCGATGATCGACAACGCCACCTGCTTGATCCCCAGCCCCAGCATGTCCAGCGCATCCGCCGCTGCCCGGCTGAGGTCGATGATGCGGCCGGCCGAATAGGGCCCGCGGTCGTTGATGCGCACCAGCACCTCGCGGCCGTTGACCAGGCTGCGCACGCAGACGCGGGTGTTGAAGGGCAGCGTCCTGTGGGCGGCGGTCATGGCCGTCATGTCGAAGCGCTCGCCGTTGGCGGTCTTGCGCTGATGAAACTGGATGCCGTACCAGGAGGCGCCGCCGCGCTCGAAGATCTCGCGCGACCCTGCGTCCCCAGGCACGCCGTCGTCCTCGTCTGCGCCCGAAACCGCGAGGTCGTAGCGCACCGAAGGCACCTGCGAGCGCGGCGGTGCACCAGGCGGCAGCGCAGGCTGGCGGGCCAGCGGGCGCAGCCCGGTGCCGCTTTCGCCGGCCGAAGGCGTCGGCGCCGGCGGCGACGCGGGCTGCTGTGTGGTGCAGGCAGTCAGCGCAGCGGCCGCCAGTACCAGCGCGAGCCGCTTCGCGAGACAGGGGCCCCTCATCCTTCCCAACCCAGCCGCTCCAGCAACGCGAGCGTCGCCACCGACTGGTTCATGGTGTAGAAGTGGATGGCCGGCGCGCCGCCGCTCGCCAGGCGCGCGCAGAGCTCGGTCACCACGTCGAGGCCGAAGGCCTTGATCGAGGCGGTGTCGTCGCCGAAGCCCTGCAGCCGCAGCCGGATCCAGCGCGGGATCTCGGCGCCGCAGGCATCGGAGAAGCGCATCAGCTGGGTGGAGCTGGTGATCGGCATGATGCCCGGGACGATCGGGGTGTCGAGTCCGAGCCTGCGCGCCTCCTCGACAAACCGGAAGTACGCCTCCGGACTGAAGAAGTACTGCGTGATCGCGGCATCGGCCCCGGCGCGCACCTTGGCTGCGAAAGCCTGCAGGTCGGCCTCGGGCGAGCGCGCCTGCGGATGCACTTCGGGATAGCACGCGACCTCGATGTGGAAATCGCGGCCGGTCTCCTCGCGGATGAACCCGACCAGGTCGCTCGCATAGTGAAACTCGCCACCCATGCCGTAGCCGCTGGGCAGGTCGCCGCGCAGCGCCACCAGGCGCTTGACACCCATGGTCCTGAGCTCCTTCAGTTGCTCGCGCACGGTCGTGCGGGTGGCGCCGATGCAGGAGAAATGGCAGGCGGCATCGACCCCCTCGCCAAGGATCTCGCGCACCGTGCCGAAGGTGCCCTCGTGGGTCGACCCGCCCGCGCCATAGGTCACCGAGCAGAACTCGGGCCGGCGCGCATAGAGCTGCTGGCGTACGGCGCGCAGCTTGACCACGCCTTCGGGCGTCTTGGGCGGAAAGAATTCAAAGCTCAACGGAAGGCGCACGGCCGGCTCCTGGTGGGCCGCTCGCGAAAGCGGCATGGATGAAGAACTCGCGGTTGCCGTCGCCACCCGCGATGGGACTGTCGAACCAGCCCCGTACCTGCAGGCCGAGCTGCTCGCAGGCCGCGCGCAGGCGCTGCTCGACCACTGGATAGAGCGAGGCATCGCGCACGATGCCGCCCTTGCCGATCTGCGCCGGCTGCAATTCGAACTGAGGCTTGACCAGCATCAGGAGTTCGCCTGTCGCGGCGAGCAGAGGAACCAGGGCAGGCAGCACGAGCGTGAGCGAGATGAAGGACAGGTCGCCGACGATCAGGTCGAACTGCGGCTGCGGCGGCGACGCCGCGCCCCATGCCGAGGCATCGAGCACGCGTGCATTGACACCCTCGACGGCGGTGACGCGCGGATCGCCGCGCAGCCGCGGATGCAGCTGGCCATGTCCGACGTCGACACCCACCACGTGCACCGCACCTTGCTGCAGCAGGCAGTCGGTGAAGCCGCCGGTCGACTGGCCGACGTCCAGGCAACGCCTGCCGCGCACCTCGATGCCGGCCGCGGCCAGCGCGCCCTCGAGCTTGAGCCCGCCGCGCGAGACGTACCGCGCTTCGGCCGGATCGAGCAGTTCGAGCTCGGCATCCTTCGGCAGGTCCTCGCCGTTCTTGCCCACCGTGCGCCAGCGCGCACCGTCATGCCAGCGCAGGCCTCCCGCGATCAAGCGCACGGCCTGCGAGCGCGAAGCAGCCAGGCCGCGTTCGACGAGCAACTGATCGGCGCGCACGGCGTTGCGCGGCCCCCGCTCAATAGCGGTAGCTGTCCGGCTTGTAGGGGCCGTTCTTGTTCACGCCGATGTACGCGGCCTGCGCGTCCGTCAGCACCGTGAGCTCGGCCCTGAGCTTGGACAGCTGCAGGCGCGCGACCTTCTCGTCCAGGTGCTTGGGCAGCACGTAGACCTTGCCGACCTGATAGGCGTCGGGCTTGGTGAAGAGCTCGATCTGCGCGATCGTCTGGTTGGCGAAGGAGGAGCTCATCACGTAGCTCGGATGGCCCGTGCCGCAGCCCAGGTTCACCAGCCGGCCCTTGGCCAGCAGGATGATGCGCTTGCCGTCCGGGAAAATCACGTGGTCGACCTGCGGCTTGATCTCTTCCCACTCGTACTTCTCGAGCGAGGCGACCTCGATCTCGTTGTCGAAGTGGCCGATGTTGCAGACGATCGCCTGGTCCTTCATCGCGACCATGTGGGCGTGCGTGATGACGTCCTTGTTGCCGGTGGTGGTGACGAAGATGTCGGCCTTGTCGGCGGCATATTCCATGGTCACGACGCGGTAGCCTTCCATCGCGGCCTGCAGCGCGTTGATCGGGTCGATCTCGGTCACCCACACCTGGGCGCTGAGTGCGCGCAGGGCCTGGGCCGAGCCCTTGCCCACGTCTCCGTAGCCGGCCACCACCGCCACCTTGCCGGCGATCATCACGTCGGTGGCGCGCTTGATGCCGTCCACCAGCGACTCGCGGCAGCCGTAGAGATTGTCGAACTTGCTCTTGGTCACCGAGTCGTTCACGTTGATGGCGCGGAACAGCAGCGTGCCCTTGGCGGCCATTTCGTTGAGGCGGTGCACGCCGGTGGTGGTCTCCTCGGTCACGCCGATGATCTCGGCCGACTTGCGGGTGTACCAGGTGGGATCGACGGCCAGCTTGGCCTTGATCGCGGCATAGAGAATGCGCTCCTCGTCGCTGGTCGGGTTCGCCAGCACGCCCTGGTCCTTCTCGGCCTTCTGGCCCAGGTGCATCAGCAGCGTGGCGTCGCCGCCGTCGTCGAGGATCATGTTCGGGCCTTCGCCGGCCCCACCCTTGGGGCCGAAGTCGAAGATGCGATGGGTGTAGTCCCAGTAGTCCTCGAGCGACTCGCCCTTGATCGCGAACACCGGCGTGCCGGCGGCGGCGATCGCGGCGGCCGCGTGGTCCTGGGTCGAGAAGATGTTGCACGAGGCCCAGCGCACCGTGGCGCCCAGCGCCTGCAGGGTCTCGATCAGCACTGCGGTCTGGATCGTCATGTGCAGCGAGCCGGTGATGCGCGCGCCCTTCAGCGGCTGGCTCCTGGCGAATTCTTCGCGGATGGCCATCAGGCCGGGCATTTCGGTTTCGGCGATCTTGATTTCCTTGCGGCCCCAGGCGGCAAGGGACAGGTCGGCGATCGCCTGGTCGGCGGTGGACACCGGGGAAGCTTTGAGAACGGCGCTCATGTTGGCTCCAAACAAACTTGATTGAATGAGCCGCTGCGATCGGGGAAGAAACTCACCGCGAGAACAGCGGGTGAGCGTGGTTGCGAGTGGGTCCGAGCCTCACGCCTGCCGGCGCTGCAACGCTCCTCGGAAGCGGCGGATTTTACCTGAGCGGCGCCAGAATGCCACGGGCATCGATAATTGCGGGTTCGGCCGACGCCCGCGGTCCACCGCCTTCATTCGTTTCGCTTCTTCATGTCTTTCGCCTCCGAAACCCGACGCCGTCGCACCTTCGCGATCATCTCCCACCCCGACGCCGGCAAGACCACGCTGACCGAGAAGCTGCTGCTGTTCTCCGGCGCGATACAGATCGCCGGCTCGGTGAAGGCGCGCAAGGCCTCGCGCCATGCCACCTCCGACTGGATGGAGATCGAGAAGCAGCGCGGCATCTCCGTGGCCAGCTCGGTGATGCAGATGGTCTACCGCGAGCACGTGATCAACCTGCTGGATACGCCGGGCCACAAGGACTTCTCCGAGGACACCTACCGCGTGCTGACCGCGGTCGACTCGGCCCTCATGGTGATCGACGCGGCCAACGGCGTCGAAGCGCAGACCCGGCGCCTGATCGAGGTCTGCCGCCAGCGCGACACGCCCATCATCACCTTCGTCAACAAGATGGACCGCGAGGTGCGCGAGCCGCTCGACATCCTCGACGAGGTGGAGCGCGAACTCAGCATGCCCTGCGTGCCGATGACCTGGCCAGTTGGCCAGGGCAAGACCTTCCGCGGCATCATGAACCTGCGCACCCAGGCCATGACGGTGTTCGAGTCGGGCAGCGAGCGGCTGCCGCAGGACTTCGAGACCATTGCGCTGACCGAACGCGACACGCTGACCCGGCGCTTCGGTGCCGACTTCGAGAGCGCCATGGAAAGCATGGAGCTGGCCACCGGCGCCTCGCCCACCTGGGACAGAGAGGCCTTCCTGGCGGGCAAGCAGACGCCCGTGTTCTTCGGTTCCGGCGTGAACAACTTCGGCGTGATGGAAGTGCTCGACGCGCTGGTCGACCTGGCGCCCTCGCCGCGCTCGCGCACCAGCACCACCATGGTCAACCGCCAGCCGGTGGTGAAGGAGATCAAGCCCGACGACAAGGACTTCGCCGGCGTGGTGTTCAAGGTGCAGGCCAACATGGACGCCAACCACCGCGACCGCATCGCCTTCGTGCGCATGGCCTCGGGCAAGTACACGCCGGGCATGAAGCTCAAGGTGCAGCGCACCGGCAAGGAGCTGCGCCCGACCAGCGTGGTCACCTTCATGAGCCAGCGGCGCGAGGCGGTGGAGGAGGCCTATGCGGGCGACATCGTCGGCTTCACCACGCACGGCGGCGTGCAGCTGGGCGACACCATCACCGACGGCGCCTCGCTGCAGTTCACCGGCCTGCCCTTCTTCGCGCCCGAGCTCTTCATGACCGTGATCCTCAGGAACCCGCTGCGCACCAAGCAGCTGCAGCAGGGCCTGGCCCAGCTGGGCGAGGAAGGCGCGATCCAGGTGTTCCGGCCCGAGGTGGGCGGTCCGATGCTGCTGGGCGCGGTGGGACAGCTGCAGTTCGAAGTGGTGCAGCACCGCCTGAAGACCGAGTACGACGCCGACGTGCGGCTGGAAGGCTGCCAGTACACCGGCGCGCGCTGGATCACGGCCGACACGCCGGCCGAGCTGCGCGCCTTCACCGACGCCTACCCGGCACGCATGGCGCGCGATGCGGCCGACACACTGGCCTACCTGTGCACCTCGCCCTATGACGTGCGGCTGGCGCAGGAGCGCTTTCCGAAGATCCATTTCCATCCGCTGCGCGAGCATGCGGGCCTGGCCCTGCAGAGCGTGGGCTGACAATGCCCCCCACGCTCGGCACTGACGTGTCCTCGCTGCCCCCCGAGGGGGCGCAGCCGCCCTTGGGGCGGCCCGGCGGCCGGCTGATGCTGCCGCTCGAGGCCTGGCCCATCGAGACGCGCGCGCAGCTCGTCGGCGTGTTCACCGACATCGACGACACGCTGACCACCGAGGGCGCCGTGACGCCGGATGCGCTGGACGCCATGAGCGCGCTGCGGGCCGCCGGGCTGAACCTCGTAGCCGTGACCGGCCGCCCGGTCGGCTGGAGCGAGCCCTTCGCGAGCGTCTGGCCCGTCGATGCGATCGTCGCGGAGAACGGCGCCGTCGCGCTGGTGCGCACCGCAGCAGGCCGCATCGAAAAGTGCTACCAGCAGGATGCCGCGACCCGGGCGCGCAACTTCGAGCGCATGCAGGCCGTGCTCGTGCGCATCGAGCGCCAGATCCCCGGCGCGCGCCGCGCCGCCGATGCTGCCGGCCGGGAATGCGACATCGCCATCGACCACAGCGAATTCACCCGGCTCGACGACGCCACCATCGCGCAGGTGGCCGACCTGATGCGCAGCGAAGGCATGCACGCCACCGTGAGCAGCATCCACATCAACGGCTGGTACGGCGAGCACAACAAGCTGGAAGGCGCCCGCTGGATCGTGCGCGAGCTGTGGGCCCGCCCGCTGGACGAGGAGATGCAGCGCTGGGCCTACGTGGGCGACTCGACCAACGACGCGCTGATGTTCGAGCATTTCGCCCACAGTGTGGGCGTCGCCAACGTGCGACGCTTCGAGGCCTCGCTGGCCCACCTGCCGCGCTACGTGGCGCCCAGCGAGCGTGGAGCGGGCTTTGCCGAAGTCGCGGCCGCCATCCTCCAGGCACGCGGCTGAAGGCGCCCTGCCGCTTCTTCACGGCGCAATCGTGAAGCCGACCGGCCCGGCGCTGGGCATCGACCGGCCATCGGCGTTGTTCAGGAACTCGGCCCTTGCCGTGTAGCTGCCCTTGGGAGGACTGAGCCAGAGCTCGGTCTGCCCGCCGTCGAGTTCGATGACCTCGGGACGCTGTCCATGCCGCTGCAAGGTCAGGCGGAAGCGCCCGGTCTCCGGCAGCTTCGGCGCGGCATGCGAGACGTTGTAGCCGCTCGCGTGCAGTTGGATGCGCATCGGCACCTGCACCGTCGCGCGCTCGGCCGGGCTCAGGATTTCGATGCGCTGCGCGCCCAGCAGCGCGGCCGGCGCAACGCCCTTGTATTGCCGGCTCACCGTGAGCCTGAGCGGCTTGCTGTAGACGAAGAAGGGTATATGCCCCTGGTCGGCCAGCACCAGGCGCAGCGAGCAGCTGCCCGGCGGCAGATCGATCACCGTCTCCATCTGGCCCTTGCCGAAATGGATGTACTGGTCGGTGAAGGGCAGCGGCTTGCGGAAGTCGAGCGGCAGCGGCTGGTTGATCAGCAGATGGTGGTGCCCCGCGTGGCCGGCGCTCTGGCCGGCGGGCACGATGCCGCGCATGGACAGTCCGAAGCGCGCCACGAACGGCGACTCGAGCGTCGCGCCATCCCTGAGTCCGGCGCATGACGCATGCAACGCTCACGCGAGCGTCGGGGGGGCGAAGGCTCAGCCCAGCTGCGCCCGCGCCCAGCGCACGATATCGGCCGCGCCCATGGCCCCGGCCTGGCGGGCGATCTCGCGGCCGCCGCGGAACAGGGCGAGGGTCGGAATGCTGCGGATGTTGAAGCGCGCGGCCAGTGCCGGCACGGCCTCGGTGTCGACCTTGGCGAGCCGCACCTGCGGTTCGAGCTGGGCCGCCGCTTGCTCGAAGCCGGGCGCCATCTGCAGGCAAGGGCCGCACCAGGGTGCCCAGAAATCCACCAGGACGGGGATTTCGTTGCGGCCGATGTGACGCTCGAAGGCCGGCTGGTCCAGCGCCGTCGAGCGGCCGCCGAAGAGCGGGCGGTGGCAACTGCCGCAATCGGGCGCGCTGCCCAGCTGTGCCTGGCGCACGCGATTGGTGGTGTGGCAATGGGGGCAGACAACGTGCAGCGATTCGTTCATGGGGGACTCCGTCACGATCATCCCGGGGAGCTGGGGCCGGGTGCGGCGAATGCAAGCGGCCGCGACAATGCCGCGCATGGAATACACCATCCGCAGCATGAGCCGCGACGAGGTCGCGGTAGCAGTCGACTGGGCCGCGGACGAGGGTTGGAACCCCGGCCTGCACGACGCCGCCTGCTTCCATGCCGCCGACCCCGATGCCTTCCTGGTCGCCGAATGCGGCGGCGAGCCGGTGGGCTGCATTTCCGCAGTCTCCTATGCCGGCCGCTTCGGCTTCATCGGCCTGTACATCGTGCGGCCCGACTGGCGCGGGCGCGGCATCGGGCTTCGCCTCTGGACGGCGGGCATGAAGCGGCTGTCGGGCCACGTCGTGGGCCTCGATGGCGTGCCCGCGCAGCAGGACAACTATCGCAAGAGCGGCTTCGTGCCGGCATGGAACAACGTCCGCTTCGCCGGCACGGCCGGTGCCGCAGCGCCCGGCGCGCACGTGCCGATCGTGCCACTCGCAAGCGTTGACTTCGCCGCACTGTGCGCCGACGACCGTCGCGTCTTCCCGGCACCGCGCGACGCCTTCCTGCGCTGCTGGACTGCCATGCCCGACGCCATCGGCCTGGCCTGGCTCGAGGAAGGAAAGGTCGCCGGATGGGGCGTGATCCGGCGCTGCCGCGAGGGCCACAAGATCGCCCCGTTGGTGGCCGACACACCCGGGATCGCGAGCGCGATGTACGCCGCCCTGTGCGCCGCGGTGCCGGCCGGCGACACGGTGTACCTCGACGTGCCACTGCCCAACGCGGCCGCCGTCGCGCTGGCGCAGGCGCAGGGCTTGCGCAGCGTCTTCGAGACTGCGCGCATGTACGCGGGCCCGGCCCCAGCCTGCGAACTGCAGCGGGTTTACGGCATCACGAGCTTCGAGCTCGGCTAGCCACGCTCACTGCGGCTTGGCCAGCCCCAGCTTCTCGATGAGCGCCTTCTCGCGCATGAAGGTGGCCTGGGCGAACTTCGCGTAGTCGGCCGAACTCATGTAGTTGGGCAGCATGTCGTAGCGGCCCAGGGCGGCCACGTAGCTGGGCTCCTCCATCGCTTGCTTGAAGGCGTCGTGCAGCTTCTTCACCACCTCCGGCGGCGTGCCCTTGGGCGCGCCGATGCCGAAGGGCGAGCTTTGCACGATGTCGTAGCCCAGCTCCTTCAGCGTCGGTGCATCCGGGAACTTGGCCAGCCGCTTCTCGCCCCAGGTGTTGAGCACCCGCAGCTTGCCGGCCTCGACCTGCGGCGCAAAGCCGGTACTGTCGGCCGCGGCCATCAGCTGGCCGCTGAGCACCGCGAGCATCAGGTCGGCGCTGCCCTTGTAGGGCACGTGCTGCAGCTCGATGCCGGCCTGCTGCGCGACGAGCTCCGTGGTGAGGTGGGGGCTGGTCAGGTTGCCGGTCGAGCCGTAGGTCAGCTTGCCGGGGTTGGCCTTGGCATAGGCCACGAAATCCTTCCAGGTCTTGAAGGGACTGTCGGCCGGCACGACGATGCCGAAGGCGTAGCCGGTGACGTTGATCACGTAGCTGATGTCCTTCACCGGGTCCCAGGTGATCTTGGTGGTGTAGGGCAGGCGGAACACGCCCAGCGGGGTCTGCCCGACGGTATACCCGTCCGGCTGCGCGGTCTGGAGCGCCTGCGCAGGCAGCGTGCCGCCGGCACCGGGCTTGTTCTCGACCACGATCGGCTGGCCGAGGATCTTCGAGGCGTTGTCGGCCAGCTGGCGCATCGTGATGTCGGTCGGGCCGCCGGCGGGGAAGGCGACCAGGAGCTTGATCGGCTTGGCAGGAAAGCTCTGGGCGTGCGCAGCGGCGGCAGCCGCCAGGCCGAGGGCGGCGCACAGGAGGGAACGGCGAAACATGGGACAGCTCCAGGACAGAAAGGCCTGCCATTTGGCCGCGATGCCGGGCTCCGGGCAATCGGGGCTGACCCCCGGGCCTGTCGCCGGCGCGTCAAGCCGCCTGCTGCACGTCCGCGCGCTCGTAGAAACTGGCCTTCGTGCCGTTGCCGTGGTGGCAGTCGATGTCGAACACCTCCTGGAAAGTCCGCATTCAGGCTTCTCGCCGCATCGGCATCGGCGCGATCTGAACCGGCAACTGCACCACTTCGTGCCGCCCCGCGCCGCGCGCCAGCACCGGCGCCAGCGCCACGCCCGTGTGCGTGCGCAGCCGCACCACCTCCTCCGGCGGCGCCGCTGCCACCACCCGCCCACCGCCATCTCCGCCCTCGGGGCCGAGGTCGATCAGCCAGTCGGCCTCGGCGATCACATCGAGGTCGTGCTCGATCACCACCACGCTGTGGCCGCCGTTCACCAGCCGGTGCAGCACATGGATGAGCTTCTCGACGTCGGCCATGTGCAGGCCCACCGTCGGCTCGTCCAGCACATAGAGCGTGTGCGGAACCTTGTTGCCACGGCGCGTGACGTCGTCGCGCACCTTGCTGAGCTCGGTCACCAGCTTGATGCGCTGCGCCTCGCCGCCCGAGAGCGTGGGCGAGGGCTGGCCCAGGGTGAGATAGCCCAGCCCCACGTCCTTCAGCAGTTGCAGCGGATGGCTGATGTTGGGCATGGAGGCGAAGAACTCGACCGCCTCGTCCACCTCCATCTGCAGCACGTCGCCGATGCTCTTGCCGCGCCAGCTCACGGCCAGGGTCTCGGGATTGAAGCGCGCGCCATGACAGACCTCGCACGGTACCTTGACGTCTGGGAGGAAGCTCATCTCGATGGTGCGCACGCCCGCGCCCTCGCAACCCGGGCATCGGCCTTCGCCGGTGTTGAAGCTGAAGCGGCCCGGGCCGTAGCCGCGCGCCTTTGCCTCCAGCGTGTCGGCGAAGAGCTTGCGGATGGTGTCCCAGAAGCCGATGTAGGTGGCGGGGCAGCTGCGCGGCGTCTTGCCGATGGGCGTCTGGTCGACCTCGAGCACACGGTCGAGGGGCTCGTAGCCTTCGATCTTGGCGCAGCCGGACCAGGCGGGACGCTTGCCGGCGGCGTCCGCGTCGCGGCCGGCCTTGGTCATGCGCTGCACGACGATGGCATGCACGTTGGCGAGCAGCACGTCGCGCGCCAGGGTCGACTTGCCGGAGCCGCTGACGCCGGTGACGGCGACCAGGCGGTTGAGCGGCAGGGTCACGGTGACCTCCTGCAGGTTGTGCAGGTCCGCGCCACGCACGGTCAGCCAGCGCAAGGCCTCCTCCCCTTCCGCAGGAGCGAGAAAGACAGCGCGGCGCGGCTGCAGCGGGTGCTTGATGGCATCGCGCAGGTAACGCCCGGTCTGCGATTCGCCGGCTGCTTCCAGATCGGCGACGCTGCCTTCGGCCACCAGCCGCCCGCCGCGCTTGCCCGCGCTGGGCCCGATGTCGATGATGTGGTCGGCGCGGCGGATGGTGTCCTCGTCATGCTCCACCACCACCAGCGTGTTGCCCTTCTCGCCCAGCTTGTGCAGCGCGTCCAGCAGGATCTGGTTGTCGCGCGCATGCAGGCCGATGGTGGGCTCGTCCAGCACGTAGCACACGCCCTGCAGGTTGCTGCCCAGCTGTGCCGCGAGGCGGATGCGCTGGGCCTCGCCGCCCGAGAGCGTGGGGGCGCCTCGGTCGAGGGTGAGGTAGCCGAGGCCGACCTCCTCGAGGAATTCGAGGCGGCTCCTGATCTCGGGGACGAGGTCGCGTGCGATCTCGGCCTGCCTTCCGATCAGCGCGATATGGTCGAACCACCTGCGGATATCGGCCACGCTCATCCTTGCGAGTTGCGTGATGGCGATGCCGCCCTCGCCCCATCCCTCTCCCGCAGGCGGGAGAGGGAGCGAGGCGGCGTCCGTCAACCGGCCCGCGCCCAGGCTTGCCCTCTTCTCCCCTGCGGCATCCCCGCCGAACAACACCGCCCGGGCGGTCCGGTTCAGACGCGTCCCCTGGCAGGCCGGGCACGCCACCTCCCCCACGTCTTCCGCCTCGGGCTCCGCGAAGGTCTGCTCCCGACCGCGGTTGTCCGCCGCCATCGTCGAGTCGTCATAGACCTTGCGCTGCTCCTTCGTGAGCTTGACCCCCGTGCCCACGCAGTCCGGGCACCACCCATGCTTGCTGTTGTACGAGAACAGCCGCGGGTCCAGCTCGCCGTAGCTGGTGCTGCACACCGGGCACGCGCGCAGCGTGGAGAACACCTGAACGCGGCCGATGCCCGCGGTGGGCACGCCTGCCATCATGGCGCCGCGCAGGCCGGTGAGCTCGCTCAGCACATGCACCACGCCCTTGCCGTGCTCCAGCGCGCGCGCCAGCGCCTCGCGCAGCTCGGCCTCTTTCTCGGGCTCCACGTCGAGGCTGGCCACCGGCAGCTCGATGCTGTGTTCCTTGAAGCGGTCGATGCGCGGGAATCCGGTGGTGGGAAGGAACTCGCCGTCCACCCGCAAGTGTGTGAAGCCGCGCGGCCGCGCCCAGTCTGCCAGCTCGGTGTAGACGCCCTTGCGGTTGCTCACCAGCGGCGCCAGCAGGCCGATGTGCTGGCCGCGGAAGTTCTTCAGCAGCTGCGCCGCGATGCTGTCCGGCGTCTGCGGCTGCACCGCCGCGCCGTCATGGACGCAGTGCTGGATGCCCAGCTTGACGTAGAGCAGGCGCAGGAAGTGCCAGACCTCGGTGGTCGTGCCCACCGTGCTCTTGCGCCCGCCGCGCGACAGGCGCTGCTCGATCGCGACCGTGGGCGGGATCCCGTAGACCGCGTCCACCTCCGGCCGGCCTGCCGGCTGCACGATGCTGCGCGCGTAGGCATTGAGCGATTCCAGGTAACGCCGCTGCCCCTCGTTGAACAGGATGTCGAAGGCCAGCGTCGACTTGCCCGAGCCGCTGACGCCCGTCACCACGCTGAACTTGCCGCGCGGAATGTCGACCGACAGGTTCTTGAGGTTGTGCTCACGCGCGTGGACGATCTGGATCGCATCGCGGCCGGCCGCCTGCTGCTGCCGCGCGCGCGCCGCATACGCACGCGCGGCGCGCTCCGCCACCTTGTAGGCGCCGGGGCCGATGGCCAGCTCGTAGTCGACCAGCGCGGCACCGGTGAGCGAGGCGCTGTTCTCGCGCACCTGCTCGGGCGTGCCCACAGCCACCACCTGGCCGCCGCCCTCGCCGCCCTCCGGGCCGAGGTCGATCAGCCAGTCGCTGGCGCGGATCACGTCGAGGTTGTGCTCGATCACCACCAGCGAGTGGCCCGCGTCGAGCAGCTTGCGCAACGCGCGCATCAGGCGTGCGATGTCGTCGAAGTGCAGGCCGGTGGTGGGCTCGTCGAACAGGAACAGCGTGCCCTTGCGCGCCAGCGGCTGCTTGCTTGCGCTGCCGCTCTTGGCCGCCTCGGCCAGGAAGCCCGCGAGCTTGAGGCGCTGGGCCTCGCCGCCCGAGAGCGTGGGCACCGGCTGGCCCAGCTTCACGTAGTCCAGGCCCACGTCGACGATGGGCTGCAGCACGCGCAGCACCTCGCGGTCGCCCGCAAAGAGTGCCGTGGCCTCGGCCACCGTGAGCTCGAGGATGTCGGCCACGTTGTGGCTGCGCCCGCCGCGCTCGATCTTCACCTCGAGAATCTCGGGCCGGTAGCGCTTGCCGTCGCAGTCGGGGCAGCGCAGGTAGACGTCGGAGAGGAACTGCATCTCCACGTGCTCGAAGCCCGAGCCGCCGCAGGTCGGGCAGCGGCCGTCGCCGCTGTTGAAGCTGAACTTCGAGGCCGTGTAGCCGCGCTGCCGCGCCAGCGCCGCGGTCGCGAAGATCTCGCGGATCGCGTCCCACGCGCCCACGTAGCTCGCGGGATTGGACCGCGCCGTCTTGCCGATGGGCGACTGGTCGACGAAGACCACTTCGCTCAGCTGCTCGGCGCCGAGCAGCCGGTCGTGCGCGCCGGGCGTCTCGGTCGCCTTGCCGAAGTGGCGCATCAGCGCGGGCGCCAGCACGTCCTGGATCAGCGTCGACTTGCCCGAGCCGCTGACGCCGGTCACGCAGACCAGCCGCGCCAGCGGGAACTCGACCGTGATGTTGCGCAGGTTGTGCTCGCGCACGCCTTCGAGGATGAGGCGCGGCGTGTTGTCGCTCACCATGCGCCTGAAGCTCATGCCGATCTGCTTGCGCCCGCCCAGGTACTCGCCGGTCAGCGTATCGGCATGGCGCAGCTCGGCGGGGCCGCCGTCGAAGACGATGCGTCCGCCGCGCACGCCGGGGCCCGGGCCCATGTCGATCACCCGGTCGGCGGCGAGCATCACCGCCGGGTCGTGCTCCACCACCACCAGCGTGTTGCCGGCGTCGCGCAGGCGCAGCATGGCTTCGGTGATGCGGTTCATGTCGCGCGGGTGCAGGCCGATGCTGGGCTCGTCGAGCACGAACAGCGTGTTGACCAGCGACGTGCCCAAGGCGGTCGTGAGGTTGATGCGCTGCACCTCGCCGCCGCTCAGGGTGCGGCTCTGGCGGTCGAGGGTCAGGTAGCCGATGCCGACGTCGTGCAGGTAGCGCAGGCGGGTGGTGATTTCCTCGAAGAGCAGCTTGAGGGCCTGGGTCTCGCCCTCGCCCCGGCCCTCGCCCGCAAGCGGGAGAGGGAGCGAATCTCCTGTACCCGGCTGTTGCCTATCAAAAAACTGCCTCAACCGCTCGATCGGCAGCAGCATCAGGTCGTGCAGGCACAGCCCCGGCAGCGCCTCCAGTTGCTCGCGGGACCACTTCACCCCGACCGGCATGACGCGCTTCGAAGGCGCCAGCACCGCATCCGCGTCGGCCTTGCTCCCGATGCGCCACAGCAGGCTCTCGAGCTTGAGCCGCGCGCCCCCGCAGGCCGGGCACGGCGTGTAGCTGCGGTACTTGGACAAGAGCACGCGGATGTGCATCTTGTAGGCCTTGCTCTCCAGGTAGCCGAAGAAGCGGCGCACGCCGTACCACTGCTGGTTCCACTTGCCGTTCCAGTGCGGCGAGCCCTCGATCACCCAGGCCTGCTGCTCGGGCGTGAGCTTGTTCCAGGGCGTGTCGCGCGGGATGCCGGCCGCCTCGGCGTGACGCATCAGGTCGTCCTGCGCTTCCTTCCAGGCGGGTGTCTGGATGGTCTTGATGGCGCCGGCGCGCAGCGTCAGCTTGTCGTTGGGGATCACCAGGCCCAGGTCGACCCCGATCACGCGCCCGAAGCCGCGGCAGGTCTCGCAGGCGCCCACGGCCGAGTTGAAGGAGAACATCGAGGGAATCGGATCCGCATAGCGGATATCCGTGTCCGGGCAATGCAGCCCCGTCGAGAACTTCCACACCTCGCCGGATGAAGCTCCGGCGCTCTCCACTGAGTGTGGTTCGCTCGCCCCCGAGGGAGCTGCCCCGCCTTGCGGCGGCCCGGCAGCGGGACGGCCGCCTTCGTCCGCCGGCAGCGCATGCGCCGTGAGCCGCCCGCTGCCGCGCTTGAGCGCCACCTCGATCGCCTCGATCACCCGCGCGCGTTCGGCGTTCGCCATTCGGAAGCGGTCCGCCACCACGTCCAGCACCTTTCGCGGGCCAGTCGGCGTGGCGATCTCGCGCTCACCCTGAACGCGGGTGAAGCCGCTGGCCGACAGCCACTGCGCGATCTCGTCGGCGCTGGTCCCGGCCGGGAGTTCCACCGGGAAGGTCAGCACCACGCGCGGATTGCCGGCGGCAGCCGCCCTGGCCACCAGCTCGGCATAGATGGAGTCGGGCGAATCGTGCCGCACCGGCAGCGCCGTCTCGCGGTCGAAGAGCTGTGCGGCGCGCGCGTACAGCAGCTTCAGGTGGTCGTTCAGCTCGGTCATCGTGCCGACGGTCGAGCGCGAAGAGCGCACGGGGTTGGTCTGGTCGATGGCGATGGCGGGCGGTACCCCTTCCACCTTGTCGACCGCCGGCTTGTCCATGCGATCGAGGAACTGCCGCGCGTAGGCCGAGAAGGTCTCGACGTAGCGCCGCTGGCCCTCGGCATAGAGCGTGTCGAACACGAGGCTCGACTTGCCCGAGCCGCTCGGGCCGGTGACCACCGTCATCTCGCCGGTGCGGATGTCGAGGTCGAGATTCTGGAGATTGTGCTGACGCGCACCGCGTATCCTGATGGAGCCCTGTGTCATGAATGCCTTGGGGTGGGGCAGACATTCTAGAAACCAGCGCGCGACAACGTGCAAAGCTCCACATGGCCGGCGTTGCGGCAGGGGTTTACACGGAGAAAGCCGGCCGGTGTGACTCATCGGATGGCATTTCTGAGATGCTCCGCATGGATGACGCTTCGACGTCAAGCGCGCCGCCGAGAACGCCCGCGTGCTGATCCCTAAGCGTTTTCTGGCCAGGATGGGCGCATGGAACAGAAAACGCTGCGACCTTCGGCACCCGCGACCGGCAGCGATCCCCTCGGCGGGGCCCGGCTGGCGTGCGAGTACGGTCTCGAGCTCGTCCAGCCGCCTTTAGTGCGCAGCGAGAGGGGGCCTCGCAGGCCGGCGGTACACCACCCCGACCATTTCTAGCGCTACTTCGGGGCCGCGGCAGGCTCCGGCGCGTGCGTGACGTCCCCGCCGTGCTTCTCGCCCGACATGTCGACCTTGTCCCCCGCCTGCATGATCACGAAGAGCGAGATGGCCGCGAAGATGACGAAGCCGATGGCCAATTTCCACATGGTCTGAATCTCCTGGATGTTCAACGAAAAAGCCTCGCGCCATGGACACGGCACGAGGCCTCTTTGTTGAACAAAGGGCCGAGGCCCTTTGCTCGGGTCAGGCTCGGCTGGCAAGCCTAGTCGTTCGCGTAGATGTCGACATCCTTGGTCTCGCGGATGAACAGCGTGCCGACCACCAGCGTCATGCCAGCGATGATGATCGGGTACCAGAGGCCGTTGTACATGTTGCCGGTCGAGGCCACGATCGCGAAGGCGGTGGTCGGCAGCAGGCCGCCGAACCAGCCGTTGCCGATGTGGTACGGCAGGCTCATCGAGGTGTAGCGGATGCGCGTCGGGAACAGCTCGACCAGCATGGCGGCGATCGGGCCGTACACCATGGTGACCAGGAGCACCAGGTAGAACAGCAGCAGCACCACCATCACCTTGTTCATCTTGGCCGGGTCGGCCTTGGCCGGGTAGCCCGCGGCCTTCAGGTCGTCGGCGACGCCCTTCTTGAAGGCGGCGATCTCCTTGCTCGTGGCCTCGTCGAACTTGTGGTTGACCACGTTGCCGATCGGCGCCTCGACCGTCTTGTCGCCGATCTTGACCACGGCCTTGGAGCCGGGCGGGCCTTCGACGTTGTCGTAGCTCACCGAGTTCTGCACCAGGTAGCGCTTGGCGATGTCGCAGGAGCTCTTGAAGTCGATCTCGCGCGCCACCGGGTTGCCCTGGAAAGAGCAGGACTTGGGATCGGCCGTCACCGTCACGCCGGCAGTGGCCTGGGCCTTCGCGAGGTCGGGGTTGGCGAACTCGGTCAGCATCTTGAAGACCGGGAAGTAGGTCACCACGGCCAGCAGGCAGCCGGCCATGATGATCGGCTTGCGGCCGATCTTGTCCGACAGCGTCCCGAAGACCACGAAGAAGGGCGTGCCAAGCAGCAGCGCCGCTGCGATCATCAAATTGGCGGTGGTCGCATCAACCCTGAGCTGCTGCGTGAGGAAGAAAAGCGCATAGAACTGGCCCGAATACCAGACTACGGCCTGACCGGCAGTAAGACCGACCAGCGCCAGGATCACGATCTTCAGGTTCTTCCACTCGCCGAAGGATTCGGACAGCGGCGCCTTGGAGGTCTTGCCCTCGGCCTTCATCTTCTGGAAGGCCGGCGACTCGGAGAGCGACAGGCGAATCCACACCGAGATCGCCAGCAGCGCGATAGATACCAGGAAGGGCACGCGCCAACCCCAGGCACCGAAGGCCTCCTCGCCAAGCCAGGTCCGCACACCGAGGATGACCAGCAGGCTCAGGAACAGGCCCAGCGTGGCGGTGGTCTGGATCCACGAGGTATAGGCGCCGCGCTTGCCGTGCGGCGAATGCTCGGCCACATAGGTGGCGGCACCGCCGTACTCGCCGCCGAGCGCCAGGCCCTGCAGCATGCGCAGCGCGATCAGGATCACGGGCGCCGCGACGCCGATGGTCGCGTAGCTGGGCAACAGGCCGACGATGAAGGTCGACAGGCCCATGATCAGGATCGTGACGAGGAAGGTGTACTTGCGTCCGATCATGTCGCCCAGGCGGCCGAACACGATGGCGCCGAAAGGCCGCACCAGGAAGCCGGCGGCGAAAGCCAGCAGCGCGAAGATGAAGGCCGCGCCCGCATCCAGGCCGCTGAAGAACTGCTTGGCGATGATCGCCGCGAGCGAACCGTAGAGATAGAAGTCGTACCACTCGAACACGGTGCCGAGCGAGGAGGCGAAGATGACCTTCTTCTCCTCCGCGGACATGGGTCGGGGTACAGGCGTCGGCCTTCCCCGCGAATCAAGTGTGGCTGCCATTTCGTCGTCTCCTGTTATTCCCACGGCGTGGGGCGTGACGAATTCTTGGCGGGACGACTGACCCAGGGCTTTCGCCAAACTGAATCGATGCTGACGATTTAAGGTGAAACCCGCAGGGCGCGTTTCAGGCTGTAGAAATTCAGCGATTGCTGCTGCGCAGCAGCGCGGGACGCCCCGCGGCGCCTTCCCAGTCCGCGCCATCGAACCAGGCGTTCCCGCGCAGATAGTCGCGCAGCATGGCCAGGCCATCGAAGCCCCAGAACTGGCGGCCGTCGACTTCGCAGGTGGGCACGCCGAACACGCCGCGCGCGATGGCCTCGTCAGTGTTGGCCTTGAGCTGCGCCTTGACCTCCTCACCGCCTGCATCGCGCTTCAGCCGCAGCCGCGCCGCGAGCGCGGCCAGCCGCGCGGCATCGCCGGCCTCGCCGCCGCCTTGCCAGACATCGCGAAAGATCGTCTCGGCCACGTGGCGGTTGATGTCGCCGTCCGTCGTGGCGGCGAGCGCGAGCCGCAGATGCGGCAGCGGGTTGTAGGGATGCGAGGCCGGCATCTCGATCGCGATGCCGTTCGCCTGGCCGAGCCACAGCACGTGGCGGTAGGTCCAGGCCCGCTTCGCCGGAATCTCGGCAGGCCCGAGCTGGCCGTGGTGCTTGAGCAGCGCGCCCAGCAACACCGGCCGATAGGCCACGCTGTAGCTCAGCCCTTCGAGCGCCTGCGGCAGATGCTCGAAGGCCAGGTAGGCGTAGGGCGAGATGAAGTCGAGATGAAAAGTGATGTGCTTCATGGCCGGTCTTCTCCCGCGGAGCTCAGGAAGCCCGCATCCGCGCGCAGCTCGATGGCCCGCCACACGCTGCGCTTGGTCGCGTCGTCCATGCCGCTCCATGCGGCGATCTCGTCGATGGTGCGCAGGCAGCCCTCGCAGAAGCCGCTGGCCGGGTCCATGCGGCAGACGGAGATGCAGGGCGAAGGCACTTCGCGTGCCGTGTCGCGCGCGGCAACGGCGCGGTCGGCCAGGGGATGGAGCGCATCGCCGTTCACACCACGTCCGAGACTGGCGCGCCGGTCAGGGCCTCGAGCTCCTGCGGCCGCAGTTGCACCACCGCATGCGGGTGCCCCGCCGCCGCCCAGACCTCGTCGAATCGAAACAACTGACGGTCGATCAGCATCACCGGCGCCGTGGCATGCGCGAAGGGCGAGACGCCGCCGATCGAGAAGCCGGTCGCCCGCTTGACGAAGTCGGCATCGGCGCGGCCCAGCTTGCCACCCACCAGCGCCTCGACCTTGTTCTCGTCGACCCGCTTGTCGCCCGAAGTCACGACCAGCACCGCCGCCTCGTCGCTCTTGCGGCGAAACACGATGCTCTTGGCAATCTGCGCCACCGAGATGCCCAGCGCATCGGCCGCCTGCTGCGCGGTGCGGCAGGCGTCGTCGAGCATCCGTGGGACATGGGGATGGCCGCGCTCCTGCAGCAGCCGCGCCACACGCTGCACGCCTTCGGGGAGCGATGTCAGTTCAGCGCCGCACATGATTTCCTCCAAGTCTTCTTGCATCCGCCTTCATCGGCGTCACGCGGACCGCTTCGTGCGGATCGCCTTCGACACCCGCGAGTTCGGCTCGCGGCCGAGGGCCTCGTTGATGTAGACGCCGGCGTCGATCAACTGGTCGAGGTCGATGCCGGTCTCGATGCCCATGCCGTGCAGCATGTAGACCACGTCCTCGGTCGCGACATTGCCGGTCGCGCCCTTGGCGAAGGGACAGCCGCCCAGGCCGCCGACCGAAGTGTCGAACTGCCACACGCCCAGCTCCAGGCTGGCAAGCGTGTTGGAGAGTGCCTGGCCGTAGGTGTCGTGGTAGTGGCCGGAGATGTCGTCGATGCCGTAGTGCTCGAGCGTGGCCTCGATCGCGCGCCGCACCTTCAGCGGCGTACCCACGCCGATGGTGTCGGCCACGCCGACGTGCTGCACGCCGATGTCCTTCATCAGCTTCGCCAGCATGCCCACGCGCTCGGGCGCGATCTCGCCTTCGTAGGGACAGCCGACAGCGCAGGACATGGCGCCGCGCACATGGATGCCCTTCTCGCGCGCCGCCTCCACCACCGGGCGGAAGCGCTCGATGCTCTCGGCGATCGAGCAGTTGATGTTCTTCTGGCTGAAAGCCTCGCTGGCGGCGCCGAAGACCACGATCTCGTCGGGCCATTCCTCGCGCGGCGCCGCGATCGCCGCCTCGAAGCCCTTCATGTTGGGCGTGAGCACCGAATAGCGCACGCCGGGCCGGCGGCGGATGCCCTGCATGACCTGCGCGTTGTCTGCCATCTGCGGCACCCACTTGGGGCTGACGAAGCTGGTGACCTCGATCTCCTTCAGTCCGGCCTCCTGCAGGCGATGGACCAGGCCGATCTTGACCTCGGCGGGCACGGCCTGCTTTTCGTTCTGCAGGCCGTCGCGCGGGCCGACGTCGACGAGCTTGACTTGGTTGGGGAGCTTCATGGGTTGGGCCTTGTTCAATGCTTTCAGTATCCCCGCTCGCGCTCGACCACGCCAGCCACGGGCTCACCGCGCTCGATCGCCATGATCTTGCCGGCGATCTGGGCGATGGTGGCGCCGCGCATCGTTCGCGCCGAGCCGTGCGGCGTCACCGTGATCTTCGGGTGGCGCCAGAAAGGATGGTCCGCGGGCAGCGGCTCGACCTCGAACACGTCGAGCGTGGCGCCGGCGAGGTGGCCGCTGTCCAGCAGCGGGACCAGGTCGGCCTCGACCAGGTGCGCGCCGCGCGCGACGTTGATCAGGTAGCCGCCCGGCTTGCCGCCGTTCAGGCGTGACAGTGTCTCGCGATTGAGGATGCCGCGCGTGGTCTCGGTCAGCGGCAGCAGGTTGACCAGCACGCGGCTGGCGCCGAGAAAGGCACCGAACTCCGCCTCGCCCGCAAAGCAGTGCAGGCCCTCGATCGCCTTGGGCGAGCGGCTCCAGCCGTTGACCGGGAACTCGAACTGCGCGACCGCTCTCGCCACGCGCTCGCCCAGCACGCCCAGACCCATCACCCCGACCGGAAAGTCCTCGCGCTCGCGCGGCTTGCGAAAGGCCCAGCGGGCCGCGCGCGCCTCGGCATCGTAGAAATCGAACTCGCGGAAATGGCGGATCAACGCGTGGCAGACGTACTCGGCCATCTGCACCGACATGCCGGCGTCGTCGAGGCGCACCACCATCGTCTGGGGCGGCAGTCGCAGCTTGAGCAGCGCATCGACGCCGGCACCGATGTTGAAGATGCCGCGAAGCCGGGACTGCTCATCGATGAAGGACTGCGGCGGTGCCCAGACCACGGCGTGGTCGGCCTGCGGCGCGCCCGGTTGCCAGTTCTGGACGTCGGCGCCGGGCAGCGCGGCGCGCAGGCCCTCGATCCACGCGTCGGGGCGGTTGTCGGTCAGGCAGACGGCGATTCGCATACCCTGAGCTTATGCGGCGATGCGCAGCAGCTCTGCGCCTTCGGCCACCTGGTCGCCGGGCAGATAGAGCAGTTCCTCGACCGTGCCATCGGCCGGCGCCGCGATGGTGTGCTCCATCTTCATCGCCTCCATCACTGCCAGCGCCTGGCCGCGGATGACCTTGTCGCCGGCCTTGACGGCGAAGGACACCACCTTCCCCGGCATCGGTGCGGTGAGGCGGCCCGCGTCGGCGTGCGTGTCGCCGGCGTGGGCCATGCGGTCGAGCGTCACGATGCGGGTTGCGCCCTCGGGCGCGAAGACATGGGTCGTGGCGCCCTCCTCGTAGACGTCGAGCGTGCGCCGCAGGCCGTTGAACTGCAGTTCGATCTCCCCCGTGGGCAACTGGCCGACCGAGACTGGGCCCTCGATGCCGCCGACCCGCAGCGAAAGGCTGCCGTCGCGCCGGTATGTCAAGAGCGCCGTCTGCGCGTCGCCACGAAATTCGAAGTCGAAGTGGCGTTGGTACTCGCCGAAGCCGCGCCAGCCGTCGCGGCGCGCGAAAGGCTCCGAGGGCGCGGCCTGGGACCGCTCCGCCAGCAGCGTGCGCACGACGGCAGCCGCAGCCGCCAAGGGCAGGCCCAGCGGCTCCTGATCAAAAAGCACGGCGCGCTCGCGCTCGATGAGCGCGGTGTCCAGCTTCGCGTGGGCGAATGAATCGGTGCGCAGCACGGCGCGCAGGAACTGCACATTGGTCGCCACGCCCACGATGTGAGTCTGCGCCAGCGCCGCGTCCAGCCGCGCCAGCGCCTCCTCGCGGGTTGCGCCGTGCACGATCAGCTTGGCGATCATCGAGTCGTAGAAGGGCGAGATCGCGTCGCCTTCGCGAACGCCATCGTCGATGCGCACGCGGCTGCGCTGGAACGAGGTGTGCTGCTGCGGCTTGCGGTAGACGCGCAGCGTGCCGGTGGCGGGCAGAAAGTTGTTGTCGGGGTTCTCGGCGCAGATGCGCGCCTCGATGGCATGGCCGTTGATCTGCAGCTGGTCCTGCTTCAGGGGGAGCGGCTCGCCGGAGGCCACACGCAGTTGCCACTCGACCAGGTCCAGCCCCGTGATCGCCTCCGTCACCGGATGCTCGACCTGCAGGCGGGTGTTCATCTCCATGAAGAAGAAGTTCATGCTGCCATCGCTGCGCTGCTCCACGATGAACTCCACCGTGCCCGCGCCCACGTACTTCACCGCACGCGCCGCGGCGACTGCAGCTTCGCCCATCTCGCGGCGCATGGCCTCGGTCATGCCCGGCGCCGGCGCTTCCTCCAGCACCTTCTGGTGGCGCCGCTGCACCGAGCAATCGCGCTCGAACAGGTAGACATAGTTGCCCTGCGTATCGCCGAAGACCTGGATCTCGATGTGGCGCGGCCGCTGCACGTACTTCTCGACCAGCACCGCGTCGTCGCCGAAGCTGTTGATGGCCTCGCGCTGGCAGGAGGCGAGCGCGGCGGCGAAGTCGGCGTGCTTCTCGACCACCCGCATGCCCTTGCCGCCGCCGCCGGCGCTGGCCTTGATCAGCACGGGGTAGCCGATGCGCTCGGCTTCGCGTGCCAGCAGCGCCGGGTCCTGGTCCTTGCCGTGGTAGCCGGGCACCAGCGGCACGCCGGCCTTCTCCATCAGCTGCTTGGACTCGGCCTTCAGGCCCATGGCCTGGATGGCGGAAGGCGGCGGGCCGATGAAGACCAGGCCGGCCTCGGCGCAGGCGCGGGCGAAGTCCTCGTTCTCGCTCAGGAAGCCGTAGCCCGGGTGCACCGCCTGCGCGCCGGTGGCCTTGGCGGCCTCCAGGATCTTTTCCCACCGCAGGTAGCTGTCCTTCGGCGCGCTTCCGCCCAGGTGCACCGACTCGTCGCAGGCGCGCACGTGGTTGGCATGCGCGTCGGCGTCGGAGTAGACGGCGACCGTGCGGATGGCCATGCGGCGCGCGGTGGCGGCGACGCGGCAAGCAATCTCTCCGCGGTTGGCGATCAGGATCTTCTGGAACATGAGGAGGGCTTCCTTGTGGGTAGGGGCGGTGATTCAGGCGTCGCTGCGCATGCCCAGCCGCGCCAGCAGCGCGCGGTCCTTCGCGGCTTGCGGGTTGGCGGTGGTCAGCAGGCGATCGCCATAGAAGATCGAATTGGCGCCGGCGAGGAAGCACAGCGACTGCAGCGCCTCGTCCATCTGCTCGCGCCCGGCCGACAGGCGCACCATGCTCTTGGGCATGGTGATGCGGGCGACGGCGATGGTGCGCACGAACTCGAAGGGATCGAGCGGCTCGGTGCCGGCGAGCGGCGTGCCCTCGACCTGCACCAGGTTGTTGATGGGCACCGACTCGGGGCAGGGGTCGAGGTTGGCCAGCTGCGCGATCAAGCCGGCACGCTCCAGGCGCGATTCGCCCATGCCGACGATGCCGCCGCAGCACACATGCAGGCCGGCATCGCGCACATGGCCGAGGGTGTCGATGCGGTCCTGGTAGGTGCGGGTCGTGATGATCTTGTCGTAGAACTCGGGGGCGCTGTCGAGGTTGTGGTTGTAGTAGTCGAGGCCCGCGTCCGCGAGCCGCTGCGCCTGTTCGGCTTCGAGCATGCCGAGGGTCACGCAGGTCTCCAGGCCGAGCGCCTTGACGCCGCGCACCATCTCGATCACGGGCTCCAGGTGCCGTTCCTTCGGGCTGCGCCAGGCCGCGCCCATGCAGAAGCGGGTGGCGCCATGCTCCTTCGCGGCTTGGGCGGCGGCCAGCACCTCGTCGAGCGCCATCAGCTTGCTCGCCTTCAGGCTGGTGTCGTGGTGCGCGCTCTGCGGGCAGTAGCCGCAGTCCTCCTCGCAGCCGCCGGTCTTGATCGACAGCAGGGTCGAGAGCTGCACGGCGTTGGCGTCGAAGTGGGCGCGATGCACTTGCTGCGCGCGGAACAACAGGTCGTTGAAGGGCAGTTCGAAGAGGGCCGCGACGCTGTCGACGCTCCACGCTGCGTCGGCGGGGAGGGCGTGCTGTCGCGAGGCGGTGGCCTTGCGGTCGATGAAGCTGATGTTGTGTTCCATGGAAGAAGAGTTCCTGTTTCCGGTTCAGGCGGCCAGCGCCGCGGTGCTGCGCAGCGCGCGCAGGTCGAGATGGGCGGCGGCGCGGGCCGCCTCGGGCGAGGCCAGGTGCGGCACCACGCCGAGCAGCGGCGCGTCGAGGCGCGCACGCAGTGTTTCGATGTTGGCCTCAAGCGCCAGCATCTTCGGATCAACGGCACTGCCGACCCAGCCGGCGAGCATGAGGCCGCGCGCCCGGATCGCCTCGGCGGTGAGCAGCGCGTGGTTCAGGCAGCCGAGCCGCAGCCCCACCACGAGCACCACCGGCAGCCCCAGCGACACGGCAAGGTCGGCGCTGTCGAAGTCGTCGGCCAGCGGCACGCGGAAGCCGCCCACGCCCTCGACGATCACGGCATCGGACTGCCCTGCGAGTTGCGCGTATGCCGACAGCAGGGGCTGCAGCTCGATGCGCACGCCCTCGTCCTGCGCTGCCAGATGCGGCGATATCGGCGCGCGCAGCAGGTAGGGGCAACGTAGCGGCAGCGGGGCATCGACGTTGCCGGCAGCCTTCAACTGCTCGACGTCTTCGTTGCGCCAAGTGCCATCGATGAAGTCCAGGCCCGCCGCCACCGGCTTCATGCCGACCGCGCGCTGGCCCGATGCAGCCAAGGACGACAGCATGGCGCTGCTGACCAGCGTCTTGCCGACGCCGGTGTCGGTGCCGGTGACGAAGCAATGCACCTTCACCGGAGAACCTCCGCGCCACGCGCTGCGGCGCTCGCCTTGGGAGGCTCCCTCTCGGGGAGATGCGGACCGTGCGGACTTGCTTCCTTTCCCTTCGGGGGAAGGTTCGGGTGGATGCACTCGTTCGCTTGTTTTGGCGGTGTGCGTGTTGTGAGGCAGGAGCCGGGGCGAAATCCCGGCTCCTGCCTTACACCAACTGCAAGGCAAAAATCAGGCGACCGCGTCTTCAGCAAGCCCCACACGGGATGCTTCATGCCGCCTCCTTCCACGGCTGCGCCAGCAGCCGCCCCAGCGCATCGACCAGCCGCGCGACATCGTCCTCGCTATGGCTCGCCGACAGCGCGATGCGCAGGCGCGCCGTGCCGGCCGGCACCGTCGGCGGACGGATCGCGCCGACGCGCAGGCCGAAAGCGTCGAGCTGCGCCGACAACTGCATCGCGCGCGCGTTGTCCCCCACGATCAACGGCTGGATCGCGGTCGGCGACTCGGCGAGCCACGCGCCGCCGCCGGCGGGCAGCACGCGCTGCAGGCCTGCGCGCAGTTGCGCGATGCGTGCGCGCAACTGCGCGCGGCGCTGGTTCCCCTCCTCGCCTTCGATCAGGTCCAGGCTGGCGAGCAGGGCATGGGCGATGGCGGGCGGCGCGGCGGTGGTGAAGATGTAGGGCCGCGCGCGTTGCACCAGGTAGTCGATCACGGTGCGGTGCGCGGCCACGAAGGCGCCCGACACGCCGGCGGCCTTGCCGAGCGTGCCGATGAGGACGATCCGCTCGGAGCGCAGGTCCATCTCTTCCAGCACGCCGCGGCCCCGCGCGCCCAGGACGCCGAAGCCATGCGCATCGTCCAGCACCAGCCAGGCATCGTGGCGCTCGGCCAGCGCCAGCAGCTCGGCGACCGGCGCGATATTGCCGTCCATGCTGAACACGGCATCGCTCACGATCAGCTTGACCGGCGCATCGCAGGCCGCGAGCTGCGCATCGAGCGCCTGCACGTCGCAGTGCGGGTAGCGCTCGACACGGGCCTTGGCCAGGCGCGCGCCGTCGATCAGCGAGGCATGGTTGAGCGTCTCGGAGAAGATCACCGCCTCGGCACCGCCGAGCGCCGACAGCACCGCGAGGTTGGCCATGTAGCCGGTGCAGAAGAACAGGCTGTGCGCCTCCGGGATGTGCGGCGCCATCCAGCCGGCCAGCCGCTCCTCGAGCTGCGCATGCGCGCGTGAGTGGCCGAGGATCAGGTGCGAGCCGCCGCTGCCGGCGCCGTAGCGCACGGCGCCCTCGGCCAGCGCCGCGGCGAGCGCCGGATGCGCGGCCAGGCCGAGGTAGTCGTTGCTGCCGAAAGCCAGCAGGGTGCGCGGCGCGGCGGCGCCGGCCAGCGTGAGCCGCTGCTCTGGCGCGCAGGGCGTCTCGGCGATCAGCCGCCGGCGGCGCAGGGTTTGCGCGTCCAGCGTGGCGATCTCGTGCTGGAGGCGGTCAAGCAAGCGCGACATCGCGGGCCTCCTTGGCAGCATGCGGCGCGGCGACCGCGTCCAGGGTGGCCACGGTGCCCTCGACCAGGCGATCGATCTCGTGGTCGCCGATCGCATACGGCGGCATCAGGTAGACGGTGCAGCCGATGGGGCGCATCAGCAGGCCCTGGTCGCGCGCAGCGAGATGGAAGCGCTCGGCAAAACGCTCGCCGGGCTCGCGCACGTCGAACGCGGTAATCATGCCGCGCTGGCGCAGGTGGTCGACCGGCCGCACCCCCAAGCCCTCGTGCAGACGCTGCAGGATGCGCGCGGCCCCCGCACGGTTGCGGTTCAGAACGTCTTCGTGTGCGAACAGGTCGAGCGTGGCCAGCGCCGCGCGGCAGGCCAGCGCATTGCCGGTGTATGAATGCGAATGCAGGAAGCTGCGTGCCACGTCGTCGTCCATGAAGCCCTGGTAGATGGCCTCGCGCGTCATCACCAGCGCCAGCGGCAGGTAGCCGCCGCTGATGCCCTTGGACAGGCACAGGAAGTCGGGCCAGATGCCGGCCTGCTCGCAGGCGAAGAAGCTGCCGCTTCGGCCGCAACCTACGGCGATCTCGTCGGCGATCAGGTGCACGCCGTATCGGTCGCACAGGGCGCGCACCCGGCGCAGGTACTCGGGGTCGTGCATCGCCATGCCGGCGGCGCATTGCACAAGCGGCTCGACGATCACGGCTGCGATGGTGTCGTGCTGCTCGGCCAGCAGCGCGCCCAGCGCATCGGCAGCGCGCCGCGCGACGGCGACGGCGTCCTCGCCCGGCTGCGCGCCGCGCGCGTCGGGTGAAGGCACGAGGTGCGCATCGCCCAGCAGCGGCGCATAGGCATCACGGAACACGGCCACATCGGTCACATGCAGCGCGCCCAATGTCTCGCCGTGGTAGCCCTGGCGCAACGCCACGAAGCGCCGCTTGCCGACGCGCCCTGCATTGCGCCAGGCATGGAAGCTCATCTTCAGCGCGATCTCCACGGCCGAGGCGCCGTCGGAAGCGTAGAAGCAGTGGCCCAGCGCACCGCCGGTCAGCGCGGACAGGCGCTCCGCCAGCTCGACCGCGGGTGCGTGCGTGCAGCCGGCGAGCATGACGTGCGGCAGCGTGTCGAGCTGCTGCTTGAGCGCGGCATTGATGGCCGGGTGCGCATGGCCGAACAGGTTGACCCACCAGGAGCTGGTGGCGTCCAGGTAGCGGCGGCCGTCGTGGTCGACCAGCCAGACGCCTTCGCCGCGCGCGATCGGCAGCGGCGGCACGGCCTCGAGACGGATGCTCTGGGTACAGGGGTGCCACACATGGCGCCGGCTGCGCTGCTGCCAGTCGGCGTTGCGCGATGCGGCGGGTGTGGGCGGAGAAGCAGGACTCAGCACAGGTACGTTCCTCGTTCGTTGGGGCAGCTACGGCCGCGCATCGTAGGCAGGCCGGCGCGCCGCCGCAATGCGGCGGTTGCCTGCGAGATGCATGCCACTTGCGCGACGTTCGCTGCTGTACGAATCATCCTTGCCTCAACGTCGCGCAACGGACCGACTACGGGCCGCCCGCGCTGTTACAAAAAACTCAAACCGGGCCGTCTTCGCGCTTGTTCAGGTGGAAGGCGGGCCTCACGCCCGGATCCGGCCGGCCGCTGAAGATGCGTGCCATGCGGCCGATGAGCGCGCGCAGGAAGCGCCAGCTCTTGCGGATCAGCCAGACGGACAGCGCCAGCAGCACAACGAAGAGCAGCAGGAACACGAGTGGATGCGCCACCGCCAACCACAGCCCCGCCGGCACCACGCTGTCCTCGACCAGCGAGGCACCCACATTGCTGAAGGGCTCGGGCGAGGTGTTGATGGCGGCACGCGTGGTGGCCTTGGCCGCATGCGCGGTGGCGGCGAAGCTTCCGCCCAGCAAGGCAGCGACGATCGCCATGATCGCGTGGTCGGCGCCGAAGACGCTGGCCGCCAGCGCGGCGCCCGCGGGTATGCGGATCACCGTGTGCACCATGTCCCACAGCGAGTCGAGTCCGGGGATCTTGTCGGCGAAGAACTCGATGAAGACCATGAAGCCGCTGGCTGCGATCACCACCGGATGCGCGAGCAGCTGAAGCCCACCCGGCAGGGGCACCCAGCCCAGGTAGCCGGCGAGGCCGGTCAGCAGCACGACCAGGTACAGGCGCAGGCCGCTGGCCCAGCCGATGGCAGCGGACAGGGCGAGCAGTTGGGGCAGGTCGAGGGAGTCCATGACGCCGGATGTCTCAGCCGGGAATCCAGGAGGGCTTGCGCTTCTGGAGGAAGGCCTGCACGCCTTCGCGGCCCTCCTCGCTGGCGCGGATGTCGGCGATGCCCTGCACGGTCTTCGCGATCAAGGCATCGTCGATCTCCCGGCCCGCCACGTCGGCGATCAGTTGCTTGCAGGCGCGCACCGCCGCCGGACTGGCACTGGTGAAGGCCTTCACGATCTCGGCCACCTTGGCATCGAGCGCATCGGCCGTCACCACCTCGTGCACGAAGCCGATGCGATGCGCCTCGGTCGCGCTGAAGCGCTCGGCCGTGAGGAACCAGCGCTGCGCGGCACGCGTGCCCATGGCCCGCAGCACATAAGGGCTGATGGTGGCGGGAATCAGGCCGATCTTGACTTCACTCAGGCAATACCAGGCGGTGTCCACGCTCACCGCCACATCGCAGGCTGCCACCAGCCCCATGCCGCCGGCATAGACATCGCCCTGCACGCGCGCGATCACCGGCTTAGGGCTCTCGTCGATGGTGCGCAACATCACGGCCAGGCCGCCCGCATCGGCAAGGTTCTGCTCGTGCGTGAACTCGGCCGCGCGGCGCATCCAGTTGAGGTTGGCACCGGCGCAGAAAGCCGGGCCGTTGGCACCCAGCACGATGACACGCACCTCGTTTGCCGCGCAGGCCTGCGAGAAAGCCTCGTCCAGCTCGCGGATGACAACCTCGTCGAAGGCATTGCGCAGCTCGGGCCGGTTGAGCCAGATGCGCGCGACGGGGCCTTCGAAGGCCAGCTCCAGCGTGGTGAATTTCATTGCTTTGCCTCCTGCTGCAGCAAATAGACCCAGTCGAGCTCGGGGCCGGGCTGGACCATGCCCGTCAGCGCGGCCGTGAGCTGGCCGCGATGGTGGGTCGCATGATTGAACACATGGCCGAGCGCGGGTGCGAAGGGAATGCGCACCTGCTCGCCGTTGTTGCGGGTGTAGGCCATCTCGCCGTCGTAGCGCTCGGGCGCGAGCGTGGCGAGCCAGGGGCTCCAGCGCGTCACGGCCTGCGCCAGCGCTTCGCACAACTCGGCGCGATCGGCATGCAGCTCGGTGTCCAGCGGCACGCGCGGCGAGCGGCCCTCGGCGAAGCGGGAGTACCAGATGTCGTCGGTCACCAGCAGGTGGTTGACCGTGCCATGCACCGAGCGAAAGTAGAGCCCGCAGTCGCGGCGCCAGCCGGCGTCCGGCAGGGTCTTCAGGTTGGATTCCAGCAGCTTGTGCGTGGCCCACACGTGGTAGCGCGCCAGGCTCGCGAAGTAGTTCGGCAGCGACATGCTCTTCTCCTTGGCCGTCACATGCGGAAGATGCCGAAGCGCGGTTCGGGCACGGGCGCATGGCGCGCCGCGGCCAGGCCCAGCGCGAGCACGCGGCGCGTGTCGGCCGGGTCGATGATGCCGTCGTCCCACAGCCGCGCGGTGGCGTAATAGGGGTGGCCCTGCAGCTCGTATTGGTCGCGGATCGGCTTCTTGAAAGCCTCTTCCTCGTCGGCGCTCCAGGCGCCGCCCTTGCCCTCGATGCCGTCGCGCTTGACGGTGGCCAGCACGCTCGCGGCCTGCTCGCCGCCCATCACGCTGATGCGCGCGTTGGGCCACATCCAGAGGAAGCGCGGCGAGTAGGCGCGGCCGCACATGCCGTAGTTGCCCGCGCCGAAGCTGCCGCCGATGATGATCGTGAACTTGGGCACGTTGGCGGTGGCGACCGCCGTCACCATCTTGGCGCCGTGGCGCGCGATGCCTTCGTTCTCGTACTTGCGCCCGACCATGAAGCCGGTGATGTTCTGCAGGAACACCAGCGGGATCTTGCGCTGGCAGCACAGCTCGATGAAGTGCGCGCCCTTCTGGGCCGACTCGGAGAACAGGATGCCGTTGTTGGCCACGATGCCCACCGGCATGCCCTCGATCTCGGCGAATCCGCACACCAGCGTCGCGCCGAAGCGGGACTTGAACTCGTGGAACTCGCTGCCGTCGACAATGCGGGCGATGATCTCGCGCACGTCGAAGGGCTTGCGGGTGTCGGTGGGTATCACGCCGTAGAGTTCTTCGGGCGAGAAGGCCGGCGAGCGCACCTCCTTGGGCTCATCGGCCGCAACCTGGCTGTTCCTCGCGTTCAGGTTGGCGATGGCGGTTCGCGCCAGCGCCAGCGCATGCAGGTCGTTCTGCGCGAGGTGATCGGCCACGCCCGACAAGCGGGTGTGCACGTCGCCCCCGCCCAGGTCCTCGGCCGTCACCACCTCCCCGGTGGCGGCCTTCACCAGTGGCGGGCCTCCGAGGAAGATGGTGCCCTGCTCCTTGACGATGATCGACTCGTCGCTCATCGCCGGCACATAGGCGCCGCCGGCCGTGCACGAGCCCATCACCACCGCGATCTGCGCGATGCCCTGGGCGCTCATGTTGGCCTGGTTGTAGAAGATGCGGCCGAAATGGTCACGGTCGGGGAAGACCTCGTCCTGGTTCGGCAGGTTGGCGCCGCCCGAATCCACCAGGTAGATGCAGGGCAGGCGGTTCTGCTCGGCGATCTCCTGCGCGCGCAGGTGCTTCTTGACGGTCATCGGGTAGTAGGTGCCGCCCTTCACCGTGGCGTCGTTGCACACGATCATGCAGTCCACGCCGCTCACGCGGCCGATGCCGGCGATCAGGCCCGCGCCGGGCGCCGCGCCGTGGTACATCGCGTGGGCCGCAAGCGGCGCGATCTCGAGGAACGGCGTGCCAGGGTCCAGCAGCTGCGCCACGCGCTCGCGCGGCAGCAGCTTGCCCCGCGCGGTGTGCTTGCTGCGCGCGGCCTCGCCGCCGCCGGCCTCGACCTTGGCGAACTGCGCATGCAGGTCCTCGACCAGGGTGCGCATGGCCGCGGCGTTGGCCTGGAACTCGGCGGAGCGGGCGTTGAGTTTGGTTTCTAGTTGGGTCATGTTCAGCGGGGTTCGAATGCAGGGTCCGTATTCATGCGGTCTTCTCCTCTCCAAGTCCCAGCTGCGCCTTCATCGCCTCGCGGATCTTGAACTTCTGGATCTTGCCGGTCACGGTCATCGGGAACTCCTTGACGAACTCGATGTATTTCGGGACCTTGTAGTGCGCGATCTGGCCCTTGCAGAACTCGCGCACCTCGTCGGCCGAGAGCGTCTGGCCGGGCTTGGGGATGATCCATGCGCACAGCTCCTCGCCGTACTTCCTGTCTGGAAGGCCGACCACCTGCACGTCCTGGATCTTCGGATGGCGGTAGAGGAACTCCTCGATCTCGCGCGGGTAGATGTTCTCGCCGCCGCGGATCACCAGGTCCTTGATGCGGCCGACGATGTTGACGTAGCCCTCGGCATCCATGGTGGCGAGGTCGCCGGTGTGCATCCAGCCCTCGGCGTCGATGGCCTCGCGGGTCTTTTCCTCGTCCTCCCAGTAACCGTGCATCACCGAGTAGCCGCGGGTGCAGAGCTCGCCAGAGACACCTGGCGCAACGATCGCGCCGGCCTCGGGGTCGACGATCTTGACCTCGAGGTGCGGCTGCACCTTGCCGACGGTGGAAACGCGCTTGTCCAGCGGCGTGTCGGTGGAGCTCTGGCAGCTCACCGGGCTGGTCTCGGTCATGCCGTAGGCGATGGTGATCTCGCGCAGGTGCATCTGGTCGACCACCCGCTTCATCACCTCGGTGGGACAGGGCGAGCCGGCCATGATGCCGGTGCGCAGCGTCGAGAAGTCGAATTCCTTGAAGCGCGGATGGTCCAGCTCGGCAATGAACATGGTGGGCACGCCGTGCAGCCCGGTGCAGCGCTCGGCCTGCACCGTCTGCATCACGGTCAGCGGATCGAAGCCGTCGTTGGGGTACACGATGGTCGCGCCGTGTGTGAGGCAGGCCAGGTTGCCCAGCACCATGCCGAAGCAGTGGTAGAGCGGCACCGGGATGCAGAGGCGGTCTTCGGGCGTGAGTTTCATGCACTCGCCGATGAAGAAGCCGTTGTTGAGGATGTTGCGATGGGTCAGCGTCGCGCCCTTCGGAAAGCCGGTGGTGCCGCTGGTGAACTGGATGTTGATCGGGTCGGTGGCCTTCAGGGTCTTCGCGATCTCGGGTATGCGCGGGTCATCGGCCCGCCCCTTGTCGAGCAGGGCCGAGAAGCGCATCAGCCCCGGCAGCTCCTCGCCCTCGCCGGCCCGGTCGATCCAGGCCACGGTGCGCAATTGCGGCAGGCGCGCCGCCTGCAGTGCGCCGGGCTGCGCGCTCGCGAGCTCGGGCGCCAATTCGCGCAGCATGCCGACGTAGTCACTGGTCTTGAAGCGCTGCATCGTGACCAGCGCCTTGCAGCCCACCTTGTTGAGCGCGTACTCGAGCTCGGACGTGCGATAGGCCGGGTTGATGTTGACCAGGATGAGCCCGGCCTTGGCGGTGGCGAGCTGCATCAGCACCCAGGCCACGTTGTTGTGCGACCAGATGCCGACGCGGTCGCCGGGCGCCAGCCCCAGCTGCAGCAGCGCGCTGGCCAGGCGGTCGGCTTCGCGCTGCAATTCGAGGTAGCTCAGGCGCCGCTGCTCGTGCGCGCTGACCAGCGCATCGCGATCGCCCTGGCGACGGACCATGTCGTCGAAGAAGTCGCCGATGGTCTGCTCGATCAGCGGGACATCGGTGGGGCCACGGTCGAGGCTCTCAGTCAAGGCCATATCGTCTCCTGTCTTGCTCCATCTTCCGCTGGGAGAGGGAACGAAGTCCACTCACTACGCCGTCTCGGCGAAAAGCTCGCGTCCAATCAGCATGCGCCGGATCTCGCTCGTCCCCGCGCCGATCTCGTACAGCTTGGCATCGCGCCATAGCCGCTCGACCGGGAAGTCCTTGGTGTAGCCCACGCCGCCCAGCGCCTGGATGGCCTCGCCGGCCATCCAGGTCGCCTTCTCGGCAGAGTAGAGGATGGCGCCGGCCGCGTCCTTGCGGAAGGTGCGCGCATGGTCCTTGCGGTCGCAGGCCTTGCCGACCGCGTAGACGTAGGCGCGGGTGGCCTGCCAGGTGGAATACATGTCGGCCAGCTTGCCTTGCATCAGCTGGAACTCGCCGATGCTCTGGCCGAACTGCTTGCGTTCGTGGATGAAGGGGAGCACCGCATCCATGCACGCTGCCATGATGCCCAGCGGGCCACCGGAGAGCACCGCGCGCTCGTAGTCGAGGCCGCTCATCAGCACCTTGGCGCCCTGCCCCTCGCCGCCCAGCACGTTTTCCTCGGGCACCTCGCAGTTGTCGAAGAACAGGGGGAAGGTGTTGGAGCCGCGCATGCCCAGCTTGTCGAGCTTGGTGCCGGCCGAGAAGCCCTTGAAGCCCTTCTCGACGATGAAGGCCGTCATGCCGCGCGCGCCCATCTCGGGCTCGGTCTTGGCGTAGATGACGAGCGTGTCGGCATCGCCGCCGTTGGTGATCCACATCTTGCCGCCATTGAGCACGTAGCGGTCGCCCTCCTTCTCGGCGCGCAGCTTCATGCTGACCACGTCGGAGCCGGCATTGGGCTCGCTCATCGCCAGTGCGCCCACATGCTCGCCGCTGACCAGCTTGGGCAGGTACTTCTTCTTCTGCGCCTCGCTGCCGTTGCGGTGGATCTGGTTGACGCAGAGGTTGGAATGCGCGCCGTAGGAGAGGCCGACCGAGGCCGAGGCGCGCGACACCTCCTCCATGGCGACGATGTGGGCGAGATAGCCCAGCTCGGTGCCGCCGTACTCCTCCTTCACCGTCATGCCGTGCAGGCCGAGCTCGCCAAGCTTCTTCCAGAGGTCGTGGGGAAAGAGGTTCTCGCGGTCGATCTCGGCGGCGCGCGGGGCGATCTCGTGGGCGGCGAAGTCGGAGATCGCGTCGCGCAGCGAATCGATGGTCTCGCCGAGATCGAAATTGAGGCCGGGATCATGCATGGGTGTCTCCTTGGATGCGGGTTCGTTCGCGCGCCGAAGAAATCCCGCGCGGGCAGTCGCAGCTTACGCCGGCTGCCGTTGCATTTGGCGTCACAATGGTTGCATATCGCGCCATCGAAATCTCGTCTCTCGTGACCGCTTCTCCCCTCAAACCGGCCGGCCGCGCGGCCACGCCCATGGCCTTCGTCCGAGCGATCGTGCGGGGCTACGACCGGTATGGCAAGGATCCCTCCGAAGCGCTGGCACAGGCACAGATTGCGCCGCGCGACCTGCAATTGCAGGAGGGCCGCGTGACCGCGGCCCAGTTCGAGATGCTGTCGGGCCACGCGATGCAGGAGCTGGACGACGAGGCCCTGGGCTGGTTCAGCCGCCGCCTGCCCTGGGGCACCTACGGCATGCTGTGCCGCGCCTCCCTGAGCTCGCCCGACCTCGGCGTGGCCATCAAGCGCTGGTGCCGCCATCACCGCCTGCTGACCTCGGACATCGCCCTCGAGCTCCAGGTGGCCGGCGGCTTGGCCACGGTGTCGATCCGCGAGAACGCGGACCTGGGCGAGCTGCGCGAGTTCTGCCTGGTCTCCAACCTGCGCTTCCTGCACGGCTACGCCTCCTGGATCATCGATTCGCGGGTGTCGCTGCGCGCAGCCCGCTTCCCTTTCGAGGCCCCGCCGCACCGCGATGCCTATCCGCTGATGTTCGGCGGCGAGCTGCAGTTCGGAGCCGAGGCTGCCAGCTACAGCTTCGACGAGCGCTACCTCGCGCTGCCGCTGCGCCGCGACGAGCAGGCGCTGCGGACCATGCTGCGGCGCGCCCTGCCGCTGACGGTGCTGCAGTATCGCCGCGACCGTCTGCTGGGTCAGCGGGTGCGCGAACTGCTGCTGCGCAACCACGGGCGGCAGGCGGCCACGGCCGAGACGCTGGCGGCGATCCTGAACGTCTCGGCGCGCACCCTGCACCGCCAGTTGCTGGAGGAAGGCGTGTCGCTGCAACAGCTCAAGGACGCGGTACGCCACGAGCAGGCGGCCGAGCAGTTGCGCCGCACCGAACGCCCGATCAAGAACATCGCGCTGTCCGTCGGTTTTCGCAATGAGAAAAGCTTCTCGCGCGCCTTCCGCGCCTGGGCCGGCGTCACGCCCGGCGCATTCCGGCGCGCCGGAGCAGCCACTGCGCCAGGAAGCTTGCCTGGCCGCGACAATCTGTGACAAAGTTCGCCGCTGCACCGGACGCCGCTCGCCAAGCGGGTTCCGGCCCCGCTTTCTCGCCATAGGATCGAGGCATGCACATCCCCGACACCGACACTTCCGAATACGCGGCGCTGATCGAGTTCGCAGCCACCTCCGGTCGGTCGCGCATCCATCCCGACGTCGAGAAGAACGCCGACCAGCTCATCGCCCGTTTCTGGTCTGCCCGCGCCCAGGCCATGACCGAGGCGCTGGCCGCGATGGCCAAGGCCGCGACCCCGCGCCGCGGCTGAGCCGCCTCATCATCGCCGGGATCGGACCGTCCTTCAGGCCATCACCGCGGGCCAGGCGGCCAGCAGCGCGGGCAACTGCGCCATGTCGCTGAACACATGCGCCACGCCGACCGCGCGCAGCGCCTCGGGGCCGCTGTGGCCCAGGTCGGAGGGGCTGTAGCCGAACACGGTGGCGCCGGCTGCCACGCCGGCGGTGGCACCGGTCACCGTGTCCTCCACCACCGCGCAGCGCGCAGGGTCCACCTCCAGGGCCGCGGCCGCCGCCAGGTAGACGTCGGGCGCGGGCTTGGAGCGCGGCGTCTCGTGGCCGCTGAAGATGCGGCCCTCGAAGACATCGAGCAGGCCGATCTTTTCCAGCTGCAGCCGGACCTTGTGCCGGTCCGCACCCGAGGCGCAGGCGATGCGGCCGGCGGTGCTCGCGTGCAGGCTGCGCACGGCAGCGGGCGCGCCGACGATCTCGACCAGATCGCGATCGAGTGCATCGTTGCGCCGTGCCCGGAACTCGGCCAGCCAGTCGGGCGTGATGGTGAAGCCGGTCATGGCCTCGATCAGCGCGGCCTCGTCCTTGACGGCCTTGCCGGTGAAGATGCGCATCGCCTCCGCCACCGTGAGCTGCCAGCCGAGCTCGCCGAGCATCTCGGCGAGCACGCGGTTGGTGATGGGTTCGGAGTCGACGAGCACGCCGTCGCAGTCGAAGAGGACGGCGTGGAAGGGGATGGAGGACATGAGGGCGATGGTAAGGCCCTCGCAACCCTCGCCTTCTGCGTTCGGTTGGCTGTCCTGCCTTATGCCGCGGGCTTGATGGGGATGTACATCTCCCCGCCGGCCGCCTTGAATTCGGCAGACTTGCCGGCCATGCCGTCGACCACCGCCTCCTGCTCCGCCAGCCCGCGCGCGGCCGCGTACTCGCGCACCTCCTGCGTGATCTTCATCGAGCAGAACTTGGGCCCGCACATGGAGCAGAAGTGCGCCACCTTGCTGGAGTCCTTGGGCAGGGTCTCGTCGTGGAATTCTCGGGCGGTGTCGGGGTCGAGCCCGAGGTTGAACTGGTCCTGCCAGCGGAATTCGAAGCGTGCCTTGGACAGCGCGTCGTCGCGCGCCCGCGCGCCGGGGTGCCCCTTGGCCACATCGGCTGCATGGGCCGCGATCTTGTAGGCGATGATCCCCTGCTTCACGTCCTCGCGGTCCGGCAGGCCCAGGTGCTCCTTGGGCGTGACGTAGCACAGCATTGCCGTGCCGGCCCAGCCGATCATGGCGGCGCCGATCGCGCTGGCGATGTGATCGTAGCCCGGCGCGATGTCGATGGTCAGCGGGCCCAGCGTATAGAACGGCGCCTCGTGGCAATGCTTGAGCTGCTCGTCCATGTTGGCCTGGATCATGTGCATGGGCACGTGGCCGGGGCCTTCGATCATGGTCTGGACGTCGTGCTTCCAGGCGATCTGCGTGAGCTCGCCCAGCGTGCGCAGCTCGGCAAACTGGGCCTCGTCGTTGGCGTCGGCGGCGCAGCCGGGGCGCAGGCCGTCACCGAGCGAGAAGCTCACGTCATAGGCCTTCATGATCTCGCAGATGTCCTCGAAGCGGGTGTAGAGGAAGCTCTCCTGGTGATGCGCGATGCACCACTTGGCCATGATCGAGCCGCCGCGCGAGACGATGCCGGTGCGGCGATCGGCCGTGAGATGGATGAAGGGCAGGCGCAGCCCCGCGTGGATGGTGAAGTAGTCCACGCCCTGCTCGGCCTGCTCGATCAGGGTGTCACGGTAGATCTCCCAGGTGAGGTCCTCGGCCACGCCGCCAACCTTCTCGAGCGCCTGGTAGATCGGCACCGTGCCGATGGGCACCGGGCTGTTGCGCACGATCCAGTCGCGGGTGGTGTGGATGTTGCGGCCGGTGGAAAGGTCCATCACGTTATCGGCGCCCCAGCGGATCGCCCACACCAGTTTCTCCACCTCCTCCTCGATGCTGGAGGTGACGGCGGAGTTGCCGATGTTGGCGTTGATCTTGACCAGGAAGTTGCGCCCGATCGCCATCGGCTCGACCTCGGGATGGTTGATGTTGGCCGGGATGATGGCGCGACCGCGCGCGACCTCGTCGCGCACGAACTCGGGCGTGATGAGCTTCGGGATCTGCGCGCCCATCGGGTTGCCGGCAAGGCGCTTCTCGCGCGCGGCGTCGGCGAGGTATTCGGCCATCCATTCGCGCTTGCCGTTCTCGCGCAGGGCCACGTACTCCATCTCGGGCGTGACGATGCCGCGGCGCGCGTAGTGCATCTGGCTCACGTTGCGGCCGGGCAGCGCGCGGCGGGGCTGGCGCTGCAGCCCCGAGGCGGCGCCGCGCAACTCGGCGAGCTTCTGGGCATCGCGGTCGGCGTGGGTGGCGCCGTCGTCGAGCATCTGGCGGCTGCGGCCACTGTAGGCCTCGGTGTCATTGCGCTCGGCGATCCAGGCGCCGCGTACGCTGGGCAGGCCACGGCGCACGTCGATGTCGGCGGCCGGGTCGGAGTAAGGCCCCGAGGTGTCGTAGAGCGAGACCGTCTCGCCGTTGGTCAGGAGCACGTCGCGCACGGGCACGCGCACATCGGGGCGGCGCGGGCTCGCGATCGCGCTCTTGGTCGAGGCGGGGAAAGGCTCGCGCGTGAGCGTGAGCAGCGAGGCGAACTTGTCGGGGGCATTCATGCGGGGCACTCCTTCAGGTTGGATGGGTGCTCCGCAATCGCTCCGGGTCGGCGCGGCGGAAATGAGGGTTCCGTGGCCGGGGAGTCGCAGCTCTTCTTACGCTGGTATGAACCAGTTCAAGTTCGCGGGTTCGGCCGCTTGGCCATCTCAGCACGCATCGCGCGTACACCCCGGAGCGGGGCCGATTCTAGGCCCGTACTTGAGGAGCGATCAAGCGGGATGTGCGGCGACGTCCGGTGCGTCGGCGTCGAGCGGGGCCGGCTCCGAGGCCAGCGCCTCGGCAGCGGCCCAGGCGGCGATGCCGCCGGCGAGCACGCGCACGCGCGGCAGGCCGGCCTTCGCCAGCAGCCGCGCGGCAGCGATGGCGGTCTCGTCGTTCGGGCAGTCGCAGAACACCACCAGCTCGCGCGCGGCCTGGAGTTCGGCCAGGCGATCCGTCAGCTCGCCGTACGTGATGCCGACGGCACCAGGCACGGCCCGGTCATCGATCCGGCGCGATTCGGCCGAACGCAGGTCGACCACCATGAGGCGCGCGCCGACGGCGAAGGCCTCGCGCAGCGCACCGACCTCGATGTGCGCGATGTCCTCGATCTGCCGCGCGATGCGGCGCGCGCGATATCGCCAGGCGACGAAGGCGGCCAGCAGTACCGTGCCCACCAGCGTCGCCGTGAGGCCGACGCTGGACATCACCGCCAGCACGTCCTGGATCGCGGCATGGAACAGGCCGCCGATTGCCAGGAAGCCCAAGGACCAGATCAGCGCCGCGAGCGTCTCGTAGGCCATGAAGCGCGCGTTCGACATGCCCAGCGCCCCGGCCATCGGCGGCGCCACCACCGAGACGCCCGGCACGAACTTGGCCGCGATCAGCGACAGCCCGCCCCAGCGGCCAAGAATGGACTCGCTGCGCCGGACACAGGTGTCGGCCGACAGCGAGACGCGGCACAGGAAGCGCATCACCCGGTAGCCCCAGCGGCGCCCGGCCAGGAACCAGGCGCCGTCGCCGAGGATGTTGCCCAGCACGGCGGCAAGCATCACGGCAACGAAGGACAGCTGCCCGTCGACGGCGAGCCCGCCGGCGACCACGAGAAAAGGCGCGGCCGGTACCGGCGCGCCCAGGCGGGTCGCCAGCGTGGCGAGGAAGACCACGGCCGCGCCCTGCGCCGAAAGAAGAGCGACGAGATCGTTCATCGCTATTCCGCCGTGCCGGCGCGCGCCGGCGGGAGCTGGACCCCGGCGCTGCGGGTCGTAGCGATGCTGCGCAGGTCGATGTCGGAGAAGTACGCCAGCCCGTGGCCCCGGGTGTTGTCTGCGTCGGCCGAGACCGCGACAGCGACAACGTCGGGCAGCGTGTCGCCGGCCTCGTCGCCAAAGGCGCGCTTGTAGTCGGCCAGCAGGTTGCGGCGCTCGCTCACGAATGCCTCAGGATTGGACGCAGCGCCCGACTCCAGCACCACCATGCGCATGCGCTGGGTAAAGGCGTTGACCAGGGCGGTACCCTTGGCTTCCTTCTTGTCCCAGACGTAGCACAGCGCCTCGCTGGGCACGTCTTCGCCGGTGGTGCGGCGCGCCAGCGCCAGGCGGGTGCGCTCGCCGAAGGACAACCGGTCTACGGGCAAGTCGAAGAAGACGCAGAGCTTGGCGGCACCGTCGTCGCCAGCGCGGGTGCGCAGGTTGGCGCCCTCCACGAAGGTGTCGACGCGCCACCGCCAGGCCAGCGTGGTGGAGGGATTGAGCGACACGCGGGTGGCATGCACGAGGTTGCCGTAGGACTGGTCGGCCTCGACCTTGAGCACCTTCTGCGCGCCCTCCTGGACCACCTCGAAGCGGGTCGGCGCCTTGTTGGGCAGGCTGGTGAAGCGCCAGGGCTGGGGCGCCTGCGCGTTGCGCGCGGCGGAGAAGGGGGTGACCACAGCCTCTTCGGCATGTACGGCCGGCGCGGCGAGCCAAAGGGCGACAGCGGCAATCGGCGCAGCCATGATCGCGCCGATCCAGCGGGATGCGGTCGGGATGATCGTGCTGTACTTCGTCGCCATGGTGTCCTCGGGGTGTCGGTGTGTGCTGTTGGGTGTGCTGTCTGAGCGTAAGGAGGAGTGTGGGGGCCGGAGCGCCCCGGATAAAGTAGCCAAAAGGAATCGGACTGTCGCCGAATCGCGCACAATGCGCGGCCTTGCTATCGAATCCGTAGCAAGGAATGCCGACTGCATCGGACAGTCCGGTATTTCAAGCGCAGGAACGATTCAGCGCATCACCCCGTCGATGTAGTACCAACGGAGGAGGCCGCCTTCGTCTTTCTCGCGCACGAAGCGGCTGCGCTCCGCCAGCCGTGTGGCCGCGCCCGATCGGTCGCGCTGGCGGGCCACGAACTCGACCTCGGCATGGCCGGCATCGCGCTCGGCATGGGCACGCACCTCCAGGCCCAGCCATTTGACGCCGGGCCCGAAGTCGAGGCGATCCGGGCGGTGCGAAGGATGCCAGGTCGCCAGCAGGTAGTCGGCCCGTTCGCGCACGAAGGCGGTGTAGCGCGAGCGCATCAGGGATTCGGCGTCGGGCGCCGGCGCCTGCGCGAAGTGGTCGAGGTAGCGGCCGCAGCATTGGGCGTAGGGCAGGACGGCGCCGCGACGGTCGCGGCGGCCGCAGGGGCAGGGATCGGGCTCGGGTCTGGGCATGCGTGGCGTGGCGGGTGCGGGCATTGTGCAACCCCTGAATCGCCCCGATGGCGCGTTGCTTGCTCGCGCTCTAGGCTCTGGCAAGGACGAGGAGAACGGCCATGTACCTCAAGGCTTCGGAACAGCGGGCGCTGCGCGGCATCTTCGCGTTGCTGGCGGAGGACCAAGGCGAGCGCGAGATCCGCGAGCGCCTGGGCTGGGCGCTGCTGGACTTGCTGCAGGCGGACCAGTTCGCCTCCTTCGTGTGGGATGCGGACAGCGGCACTTTCGGGAAGCGTGTGGCGCTCAACATGGCGCCGAGCAACCTCGACCGCTATGCGCAATGGCACCAGCACCACGATCCCATCACCTTCGTGCTGCAGTCGCGCCGCCGCGCCACCCGCGTGACCGAGGTGATGCCGCAGCGCGCGCTGATGCGCACCGCCTTCTTCAACGACTTCCTGTCGCGCGACGGCTTGCACTGGGGCATGAACCTGCATGCCTTCGACGGCGAGCGCGCGCTCGGGGACCTGCGGATCTGGCGGCGGCGCGGGCGCGGCGACTTCGGCACGCATGAAACGGCGCTGCTGGATCTGGTGGAACCGGCCTTTGTCGGGGCCTTGCAGCGTGCGCAGCGAATGGCCTCACCCGCCGCCGCGCGCGTGTCCGCCTGGGCCAGCCTGAGTGTGCGCGAGCAGCAGGTTGCGCGGGCGGTGTGCGAAGGTCTGACAGACAAGGAAATAGCGCGGCGCGCGGGTGTCGGCGTGCCGACGGTGCGCACTTATCTGCGTCGCGTCTTCGACAAGCTGGGCATCGAGCGACGCTCGGCGCTGGCGAGGTGGGTGCCGGGGCACTGAAGCAGAGAAGTGCGCTGACGGCCTTGCACCCTGACCGTCAGGGCTCGCAGGTATTGCCGTTTGGCAAGGTGGTCGAACTTCCCGAGCTCGCTGCGTTGTACTCCATGTATCTCTTGGCGCGCTCGCGCGTGTTTGCCGTCATTGCTTCGATCTTTCCGCTCAGTTGGGAAAAGACGACGTAGGGGTTAAACATGTCGCCGCCACAATTGGTAGCCGTCGAGTTCATTGCTATGCTGAATAAAGGTCTCGGCGATGTCTTGCAGGGCAGTATTGCCGTTGCCCTTGCCGGTCTGGTTATAAAAGTTCTCGTAGCGAAGGGGCATGTCGTTGTGAGTCGGCCCGACCAGTCTCGTGCAGCACCGCAAACCTCCGGCGCGGCGGACGAGAAAGTCGTCGGGCCAGGCCAGACACCCCGGTCGACGTCCCCCATGTCGTACTCCAGCGCATAGCCGAAGGGCTCCCACGTATAGGGTGGCTCGGCGGCGTGGCTCTGGCCCACGCAGGCCAACAACCACACCATGACCCCTGCACGCCACGAAGCTCGCGCCCACGCGAGCAGGCCGGCCCATCCCTGGATTCCATTGCTCATCTTGTTGTGCTCCTGTCTCGAAGCTAGCAGCGAGACTGCAGGCGCTGCAACGATTAACACTTTTTCTGCCGGCGCCCCAGCGCCACCACGAAGCGTTTACTTCGGCGGCGGCAAACGCCCCAGCACCCCCTCGACCGCGAGCCCCACCGCCAGCAGCCTGCGGTCGCTGCCCGCCGGCCCATCGAGCTCCAGCCCCACGGGCAAACCACTTGCAGTACCCAGCCCGGCGGGCAGTTGCAGCCCCGGGATGCCGGCGTTGCTGCCGGGGTCGGTGTTCTGGATCAGGAGACCGAAGTTCTCCACGCTGCTGGATTCGGGCGTGGCGGCCAACGCCACGCGCGGCACGGTCGGGAAGACCAGCGCGTCGAGCCGGTGTTTCCTGAAGGTATCGCGGTAGAGCTTCTGCAGGGCCGGCCGCGCCTTGCGCATCGCGTTGTCGTAGGCCGGCTTGGCGTCGACCACGCCCTGCGCCGCCGGCAGCTTGCGCGGCAGCACCAGTCCTTCGAAGGTGCCCTTGACGTCGGGACTGACGATGCCCGCGGCCACCTGGCCGATGTCCACGCCGGCACGGTACTTCGCCAGGTAGCTCGCGAGGTCGTCATGGATCTCGTAGAGCGCGACAGGAAAGCTGACGGCGCCGTTGAGCTCGGCCAGCCCGGGCATTTCGACATCGACGAGCGTGACGCCCGCGTCGCGCAACCGGGCCAGCGCCGCATCGGTGGCGGCGCGGGTGTCCTCGTCGAGGTTGGCGTAGAACGCCTGCGCGACGCCCAGCCGCACCCGCTTGAGGTCCGCGGGCACCACCGGCGTGCCGCCGGCGATGACGCGGTCGAGCAGCGCCAGGTCGGCCACCGAAAGCGCCATCGGCCCGGCCGTGTCGCGCGTGTGCGAGATCGGCACGATGCCCTGCTGCGAATAGCGTCCCACGGTGGGGCGCAGCGAGGCGCAGCCGTTGAAGGCGCAGGGGATGCGCACCGAGCCTCCGGTGTCGGTGCCGAGCGCGGCCGGCGCCATGCGCGCGCCCAGCGCTGCGCCATTGCCCGAGGAAGAACCGCCGGCGACGCGCGTCGCATCGTAGGCATTGCGCACGCCCACGTCGGGCCCGGTCTGGAAGGCCGGGTTGTAGCCGCTCACGCCGAAGGCCAGCTCGTGCATGTGGGTCTTGCCCAGCACCACGGCGCCAGCTGCGCGCAGCTTCGAGACCACCGGCGCGTCGGCGCTGGCGATGAAGCCCTTGAGCGCGGGCGTGCCGGCGCTGGCCGGCAGGCCCTGGACCTGGATGTTGTCCTTGATCGCCACCGGCAGCCCGCCCAGCGGCTTGCAGGGGCCGCCGCGGCGGCGCGCCGCATCGGCGGCCCTCGCGGCCTTGAGGGCGCCCGCCTCGTCCAGCGTGATGAAGGCATTGAGTTGCGGCTTGGCCTTGGCCTGCGCGAGGTAAGCCGTCACCAGCTGCTCGCTGGTCAGCGAGCCGGCGCACAGGCGCTGCACGGCTTCGCTGGCGGTCAGCGTGGCGATATCCGGCGGCGCAGCCTGCGCGCCCGCGGATGAAGCGAAGGCGGCCGCGCACAGCAAGAGCGCGGCGGCGCGTACGGACGATACCCGGCGATCGATGAACATGGCGGACGCCTCCGTGAAACGAAGGCCCCATGGTGCCGCGCCGCCACGCGCATGTCTGTCATCCGTATCGATGACAGCCGCCGCAGCTTCAGGCCAGCGCTCGCTGGATCAGCAGCTTCTGGATGTCCGACGTGCCTTCGTAGATCTGGCACACGCGCACGTCGCGGTAGATCCGCTCTAGCGGAAAGTCGTTGACGTAGCCATAGCCGCCCAGCGTCTGGATGGCCGCGCTGCAGACGCGCTCGGCCATTTCACTGGCGAACAGCTTGGCCATCGCGGCTTCCTTCAGGCAGGGCAGGCCCGCATCGCGCAGGCTGGCCGCATGCCAGATCAGCTGGCGCGCCGCCTCGAGCTGGGTCGCGCAGTCGGCGAGGCGAAAGCCCACCGCCTGCTGCTCGAAGATCGGGCTGCCGAAGGCCTGGCGCTCCTTGGCATAGGCCAGGGCCACCTCGAAGGCGCTGCGCGCCATGCCCACGCTCTGCGCCGCGATGCCGATGCGCCCGCCCTCCAGCGCGCCGAGCGCGATCTTGTAGCCCTCGCCTTCCTGTCCGATCAGGTTCTCGGCCGGGACGCGGCAGGCGTCGAAATTGATCTGCGCGGTGTCGCTCGAATGCTGGCCAAGCTTGTCCTCCAGGCGCGCCACCGTGTAGCCGGGCGCATCGGTGGGCACGATGAAGGCGCTCATGCCGCGCTTGCCCGCGCCCTTGTCGGTGACCGCGATGACGATCGCGACCTGGCCGTTCTTGCCGCTGGTGATGAACTGCTTGACGCCGTCGATCACCCAGCCGTCCGCGTCCTTGCGCGCGGTGGTGCGCAGCGACGAGGCATCGCTGCCGGCCTGCGGCTCGGTCAGGCAGAAGGCGCCCAGCATCTGCCCCTGCGCGAGCGGCTGCAGCCACTTCTTCTTCTGCGCCGCGTTGCCGTAGCGCATGAGGATGGCATTGACCGGGCAGTTGGTGACGCTGATGGCGGTGCTGGTGCCGCCGTCGCCGGCCGCAATCTCTTCGAGCACGAGGGCGAGCGTCAGGTAGTCGAGGCCGGCGCCGCCATCCTCTTCGGGCACGCAGATGCCGTAGGCGCCCAGCGCCGCCAGGCCGGCGTGGGCTTCCTTCGGGAAGAGGTGCTCGCGGTCCCAGCGCGGCGCGTTGGGCCAGAGCTCGGCCTGGGCGAAGGCGCGCACTGCGTCGCGGATCGCTTCCTGGTCAGGGGTCAGCAGCATGGCGGCTCCTGGATGACGGTGACTTCGGGGCCCGGGTGCATGAAGGAGGTATCCGGGAGTTGGGGAACCCGCCATTCTAGGGAGCGCTCGCCCCGCCGGCCCGTGTGCGCGGCGGGCCAAGAAATGTCACCGCGCGCCGGGACACGGCCAAAAAGTGTCAATGCGCGCGCGGCGCGTCAGGCGGCCAGCAGGGCCGCGGCGGCTCGTGCGATGGCCCGCGCGTTCAGCTGCGCGGAGGTGCGCAGCACGCCTTGCCAGTAGCGCTCGACGGCCTCGAGGCCGCCGGCCTTCTCCTGCTGCTCGAAGGGGATGTGGAGCGACCAGTCGCTGAGACCCAGGAAATGAGCGCGAAAGACCTCGCCATGGAACTCGGCGGTCTCTTCCGCAGTGACGTCGCGCGTGACCAGGGGGCCCCGTTCGAACTGCAGGCTCAGGGCGTCGAGGTAGCCGCAAGCCATGGCGAGCCGGATCTGCGTGAGCTCACCGGCCTGCAGGTGCTGCACCGTCTCCAGGCGCAGGCCCGGTACCGTGCCGAGCCGCGGCTCGGCGAGCGGTCTGCCTTCGACATCGCCAGCGGCCCAGCACGCGTAGTAGTAGCCGTGATCGGCCAGGTAGGTATAGACCGAGCCCACCCGCCCTTGGCCAAGCAGCAGGCGGAGCTTCCTGAACTGGGCCTGCGAGATCGGTGAGGGCATTGAGGGCTCCGGCATCGGCAAGGGTTGCGCATCGAGCGAAGGCGCCCTGGGCCGATGGTCGGCGCCTTCACGGTGCTGCAACTGCAGTTATCGTGCCTGCCGGCTTCAGACCAGTTCGAGCGCGACCGCCGTGCCCTCGCCCCCGCCGATGCACAGGGTGGCGACGCCGCGCTTCTTGCCCTTTTGCTGGAGCGCATGGATCAGCGTGACCATGATGCGCGCGCCGCTGGCGCCGATCGGATGGCCCAGCGCGCAGGCGCCGCCATGCACGTTGACCACCGCGTGAGAGACGTCGAGCTCGTGCATCAACGCCATCGGCACCACCGCGAAGGCCTCGTTGACCTCCCACAGGTCGACGTCCTTCACGCCCCAGCCGGTCTTCTTGAAGAGCTTGGCCACGGCACCCACCGGCGCGGTCGAGAACCACTCGGGCTGCTGCGCATGGGTGGCGTGGCCGAGGATGCGCGCGATGGGCTTGGCGCCCAGCTTCTTCGCCGTGCTCTCGGTCATCATCACCAGCGCCGCGGCACCGTCGTTGATCGAGGAGCTGGAGGCGGCGGTGATGGTGCCGCCTTCCTTCTTGAAGGCCGGCTTGAGCGTGGGGATCTTGTCGAGCTTGACCTTGCCCGGGCCCTCGTCGATCTCGACCAGGGTGTCGCCGCCGCGGCCCTTGACCAGCACCGGCGCGATCTCGGCCTTGAAGGCACCCGAGGTGGTGGCGGCCTTGGCGCGCTCCACGCTGGCGATCGCGAAGGCATCCTGCTGCTCGCGCGTGAACTTGTACTTGGCCGCGCAGTCCTCGCCGAAGGTGCCCATCGAACGGCCGGGCTGGTAGGCGTCTTCCAGCCCGTCGAGCATCATGTGGTCGAAGATGCGGTCGTGGCCCATGCGGTAGCCGCCGCGGCCCTTGAGCATCAGGTAGGGCGCGTTGGTCATGCTCTCCATGCCGCCGGCCACCATCACCTCGTGCGTGCCGGCGAGCAGCAGGTCGTGCGCGAGCATCGCGGCCTTCATGGCCGAGCCGCACATCTTGCTGAGGGTGACGGCCCCGGCGCTGTCGGGCAGGCCGCCCTTGTAGGCCGCCTGGCGCGCCGGCGCCTGGCCCTGGCCGGCCATCAGGCAGTTGCCGAACAGCACCTCGCCGACCGTGTCGGGCGCGATGCCTGCGCGCTCGATGGCCGCCTTGATGGCCACGCCGCCCAGGTCGTGTGCGGCAAGGGAAGAAAAGTCGCCCTGGAAGCCACCCATGGGGGTGCGCGCGGCGCCGACGATCACGATTGATTCAGACATGAATTGCTCCTTGTGAAGTTGAAGAGGGAAGCGGGCTCCTAAACGCCCGATTTCGTTTCAGAAGTAAGGCGCATGGCCGTCGTGCTGGAAGCGCTGCGACTCGTCGTAGGGAAAGACGTCCAGCATCTGGCCGGCCTGGATGCGCTCCTTGTGGCTCTGCCAGAAGGCGGCGTCGAGCAGGTCGGCATGGTGGGCCATGAAGGCGTCGCGCACCGCCTCGTTGCCGAGCAGGAAGGGCCCGAAGGTCTCCGGGAAAACGTCCTTCGGGCCGACCGAGTACCAGACCTCGCCGCTCATCTCGTCCTCTTCGGTGCGAGCTTGCGGCACACGGCGGAAATTGCACTCGGTGAGGTACTCGATCTCGTCGTAGTCGTAGAACACCACCTTGCCGCCGCGCGTGACGCCGAAGTTCTTCCACAGCATGTCGCCGGGGAAGATGTTGGCCGCGACCATGTCCTTGATGGCATTGCCGTACTCGACGACCGCGTGCTCCAGCTGCTTGCCCGCCCGGTGTGCGTGCTCGGGATGCTCGAGCTGGTCGAAGGCCTCCTGCAGGTAGATGTTGAGCGGGATCATGCGGCGCTCGATGTAGACATGCTTGAGCACCACCTCCATCTCCCCGTTGCCGTCGCGGTCGCCGATCTCGAGCTGGCTGGGCGCGAACTGCCTGATCTCCTCGATCAGCTCGGGCTCGAAGCGGTCCAGCGGGAAGCCGACGTCGCTGTACTCCAGCGTGTCTGCCATGCGGCCCACGCGGTCGTGCTGCTTCACCAGCATGTACTTGCCCTTGATCTGCTCGCGCGTGGTGTCCTTCTGCGGCGGGTAGAAGTCCTTGATGACCTTGAACACGTAGGGAAAGGAGGGCAGGTCGAACACCAGCATCACCATGCCCTTGATGCCGGGCGCGATGCGGAACCGGTCGGTCGAGTAGTTCAGGTGGTAGAGGAAGTCGCGGTAGAAGAGCGTCTTGCCCTGCTTGGCGAGCCCGAGGGCGTTGTAGATCTCGGCGCGCGGCTTGCGCGGCATCAGCGAGCGCAGGAACTGCACATAGGCCGATGGCACCTCCATGTCGACCATGAAGTAGGCCCGCGCGAAGCTGAAGAGCATCTGCAGGTCTTCCTCGCCGAAGAGCGCGGCGTCGATGTAGAACTTGCCGGCGCGGTCATGCAGGATGGGCAGTGCGAAGGGCAGCTCGATGAAGCCGTTCATGATCTTGCCCACCACGTAGGCGCCCTTGTTGCGGTAGAACAGGCCCGACAACACCTGCAGCTGGAAGTTCGCGCGCAGCTTGACCTGGTGGAAGCGCCCGAGGATGGCGGCAGCCACGCGCTCGGCATCGCGCTGGATATCGGCAAAGCGGCCCTGCAGCGCGTAGTCCTCGAGCAGACGGCGCACCGTGTCGGGCAGCGTGTGCTGCTCTGGGTAGTAGGCGCGGTAGGTGGGCGCGCCGCGCGGCTCGATGTACTCGGTACTGATGGCCGGCCGCACGAAGATGAAGTCGTTCTGGAAGTAGGCGCGGTGCAGGATCTTGGTGGTGACCGAGTTGAAGAAGGTCTCGGCCAGCTCGGGCTGGTGGTGGTCGACCAGGAGGCCGATGAAATGCAGCTTGACCTGGTGCCAGACGTCCATGGGCTGCTCGCCGGCCTTGAACTCCTTCTCGAGCCGGGCCACCGCCTCGCTCACGCGCAGGTCGTAGAACTCGATGCGCTCGCGCTGCGCCCGCTGCTGGCCGGGCCAGTCGGCGGTCTCGAAGCGGTGCTTGGCGCGCGCCGACTCGGCGCGGAACAGCCGATAGTGGCGGTCGAAACCGTCGCGCATCGCCTTGGCGATGTCGTAGGCGAGCGGGGAATCGAGGCGCTGGGGAAACATGAGTTCACGGCTCGGCTTGCGCCGGATCGACGTTGGCTTGCGGCTCCTCGGCCCGCTTGCTCCACTTGTAGCGGATGCGCTGGACGGCCGCCTTGTACAAAGCCTCGATGGGCTTGACCCCGTCGAGCGTCATGCCGAGATCCTGCAGCAGCCCGTCGTGCACGCCGAAAGCCCAACCGTGAATGGACACGGATTGCTTACGGCTCCACGCATCCTCCATGACGGTGCTGACCGCGACGTTGACCACCTGCTCCGTCACATTGAGTTCGCACAGCGCGTCGGCGCGAAGTTCTTCGGGCAGGGAACTGAGCAGCACGCGATGGCGGTCTCGCACGTCCTGGATGTGGCGGATCCAGTTGTCGGCCAGCCCGATGCGCGCGCCTTCGAGCGCCGCCTGGACGCCCCCGCAACCGTAGTGACCCACCACCATGATGTGCTGGACCTTGAGCCGCTCGACGGCGAACTGGATCGCCGACAGCGCGTTCAGGTCGGAATGCACCACGATGTTGGCGACGTTGCGATGCACGAACACCTCGCCAGGCTCCAGCCCGGTGATCTGGTTGGCGGGCACCCGACTGTCGGAGCAGCCGATCCACATGTACTTGGGCGTCTGCTGCTTCACCAGGCTGGTGAAGAAGCCGGGACGATCCCGCTCCATGCGCGCTGCCCACGTGCGGTTGTGGGCGAAGAGATCCTCCAGGTTGTCGGGCGTGTCGTTTTCCATGGGGTCGTGCATAGTGAATGAGGGATGATGATGAGGCCTCAGCGGGCCTTCGGCTTGGACGCGCGGGTCAGGGCTGCGCGGGCCTGCTTCTCCTGCGCGCGGATCTCGGCGAGGTTGGTCTGCATCTCCTCCAACTGCGCCTCGAGCTGGGCGCGGTGGCTGCCGAGCACGCCGAGGAAGCGCTGCAGTTGCGGCACGGTGTCGCGCGGGCTGTCGTACATGTCGAGGATTTCCTTCACCTCGTTGAGCTTCAGGCCCAGACGCTTGGCGCGCAGCGTGAGTGTCAGCCGCGTGCGGTCGCGCGCGGTGTAGACGCGCTGCTGCCCCGCGCGCTCGGGGGCTAGCAGGCCCATGTCCTCGTAGAAGCGGATCGCCCGCGTGGTGAGGTCGAATTCCCTGGCGAGTTCGCCGATGGTGAAGGTCTGCGAGGACATCGGTTGGTCGGTTGGTCAATTGCGCGGGCGACAGCAGCTTTGGCCCTGACTACCTACAATGATGGGTCTTCCCCATGACGTTTACGTTAACGTCAATCCTACATGAACTTGCTCGAACGCGAACTCCATTACCCCCACGGCGACACGCTGCCCGCGCCGGGCCGGACCCTCGAAGTGGCGCCAGGCGTGCGCTGGCTGCGCATGGCACTGCCCTTCGCGCTCGACCACATCAACCTCTGGTTGCTGCGCGACAGCATCGACGGCGCAGAGGGCTGGACGGTAGTGGACTGCTGCATCTCGCACGAGGCCTCGCGCGCGCAATGGGAGCAGGTCTTCGCGAACGAGCTCGAGGGCCTGCCGATCCTGCGCGTGATCGTGACGCACATGCACCCCGACCACATCGGCCTGGCCGACTGGCTCTGCCGGCGCTGGAATGCGCCGTTGTGGATCAGCTCGACCGACTACCACGTCGCGCGCGTGCTCACCAGCACCGGCGACACGCTGGCCGGCGGGAATGCGGCGGCGGACTTCTTCGTCTCGCACGGCATGGCCGATGCCGAGGCGCTGGCGGTCATCCGCGGTCGCACCAGCTACTACGCCGACATGGTGCCATCGGTGCCGGCGAGTTTCGTGCGCATGCTCGACGGCGACACGGTCCGCATCGGCGGGCGCGCCTGGCGCTGCATCGGCGGCTACGGGCACGCGCCGGAGCACATCTCCCTGTACTGCGAGGAGCTCAATGCGCTGCTGGGCGGCGACATGATGCTGCCGCGCATCTCCACCAACGTGAGCGTGCACGCGGGGGAGCCCGACGCCAACCCCCTGCGCCTGTTCCTCGACAGCATCGACCGCTTCAACGCGCTGCCGGCCGACACGCTGGGCCTGCCCTCGCACGGCAAGCCGTTCACCGGCATCCACCAGCGCGTGAAGCAGCTTCAGGACCACCACCGCGACCGCCTCGCCGAGCTGCTGGAGGCCTGCACGACCCGGCCGCTCACCGGCGCCGAAGGGCTGCCGGTCCTGTTCAAGCGCGCACTCGACGTGCACCAGACCACCTTCGCCCTGGGCGAGACCGTGGCGCACCTGCACCTGCTGTGGTTCGAGGGGCAGCTGCAGCGTCGCCAGGGCGAGGACGGCGTCTGGCGCTTCGGCGTGTTCGGATGAGAGACCGCGCCGCTCCCAAGTCGAATAGCACCGCGGCGCGTAGCGCGGAGGCTACCTGATGGCCGCTTGGCCGCCCGGAGGCGGTCGCATCGCAGCCGAAGGCGCAGCTGCTTCAACAACCACGCTGGACCAGCTGCGCAGCGGGCAGCTGGCGGGAGCGCAACGGCTCGCGCTGCGCTGCGGTCTGACCGAGTTCCCGCGCGAGATCTTCGCGCTGGCCGACACGCTGGAGGAGCTCGACCTCTCGGGCAATGCACTGTCGGCGCTGCCCGAGGACTTCGGCCGGCTGCACCGGTTGCGCGTGCTCTTCTGCTCGAACAACCGCTTCACCGAACTGCCCGCTGCGCTGGGCCGGTGCACCAGCCTCGACATGATCGGCTTCAAGGCCAACCGCATCCGTACAGTGCCGGCCGAGGCGCTGCCGCCCGCGCTGCGCTGGCTGATCCTGACCGACAACGAGATCGACGCGCTGCCGCCCGCCATCGGCCGCTGCACCCGGCTGCAGAAGCTGATGCTGGCCGGCAATCGCCTCCAGGCCCTGCCGGCCGAACTGGCGGCCTGCCGCGCGCTGGAGCTGCTGCGCATCTCAGCCAACCGTCTCGAGACCCTGCCGGACTGGCTGCCCGCCCTGCCCCGGCTCGCCTGGCTGGCCTTCGCGGGCAACCCCTTCGACGACCGGGCCGAGACGGCCGCGGTGGAGGCGGCGGCCATCCTGGCGGTCGATTGGCGGCGCCTGTCGCTGCGCGACAAGTTGGGCGAAGGCGCATCCGGCGTGATTCACCGCGCCGACTGGGCACACCAAGACGGCAGCGTTCGGCCGGTGGCCGTGAAGCTGTTCAAGGGCGAAGTCACCAGCGACGGCTGGCCGCACAGCGAGATGGCCGCCTGCATCGCCTCCGGCGCGCATCCGAACCTGATCGCGGTCGAAGGCCGGGTTCAGCACCACCCCGAAGGCACAGCCGGCCTGGTGCTGGCGCTGGTCGACCCGCGCTTTCGCAACCTGGCAGGGCCGCCGAGCCTGGATTCCTGCACCCGCGACATCTATGCCGCTGACGCCGGCTGGCCGGTGGCGACCGCCCTGCAGCTGGCCCGCGGCATCGCCTCGGCCGCCGCGCAGCTGCACGCGCGCGGCATCGTGCATGGCGACCTCTATGCCCACAACATCCTGTGGGACAGCGAGGGCAACGGGCTGCTGGGCGACTTCGGTGCCGCCTCCTTCCTGCCGCCGGACAACGCGGTTCAGGCCCTGGCGCTGCAGCGCGTCGAGGCGCGCGCCTTCGGCCTGCTGCTCGGGGAGCTGCGCTCGCGCTGCCGCCTGGTGGACGATGCGGAACGCGCAGTGCTGGAACGATGGACCGAGCTCGAAAGGCGCTGCACACAGCCGGAGGCCGCCGCGCGCCCGCGGCTGGCCGAGATCGCCTCGGCCCTGGCCGCCGCCTGAGGCCCGCCATGCCCGCCGTGCCGCTGCCCACCCGCGACGGCGTCGGCGCGAGCCGCGTCGCGCTGCCGCCCGGCCCCTGGCCCACCATCGCCGAATTCCTGGTCGAGCGCTTCGCGGCCATTCCGCGCGCCGCGTGGGAAGCGCGCATGCGCGCGGGCGACGTGGTGGACGAGCACGGCGTCCCCGTCACGCCGAGCCGGCCGTACCAGCCGCGGCTGCACGTCTTCTACTACCGCTCGCTCGACAACGAGCGGCCCGTGCCCTTCGAAGAGACGGTGCTGTTCCGGGACGAGCACCTCCTCGCAGTGGACAAGCCGCACTTCCTGACCGTGGCGCCAGTGGGCAAGTACGTGCAGCAGAGCCTGCTGGTGCGCCTGCAGCGCAAGCTGGGACTGGACCAGCTCGCGCCCCTGCACCGGATCGACCGCGAGACCGCCGGGCTGGTGCTGTTCTCGGTGCAGCCGGCCACACGCCATGCCTACCACGCGCTGTTCGCCGCGCGCGCCATCACCAAGGGCTACGAGGCCATCGTGCCGTGGCAGGGCACGCCGGCCCTGCCGGCCGTGCGCCGCAGCCGCCTGGTCGACGACACGCATTTCATGCGCATGCGCGAGGTGGAGGGCGAGCCCAACGCCGAGACCCGCTTCCAGCTGCTGGAGGCCCGCGACGGCTGGGCCCGCCTGCTTCTGTCGCCGCTGACCGGCCGCCGCCATCAGCTGCGCGTGCACTGTGCCGCGCTGGGCCTGCCGATCCGCCACGACACCCTCTACCCCACGCTGCTGCCCGAGGGCGCCGACGATTTCGAGCGGCCGCTGCAGTTGCTGGCCAGGTCGCTGGCGTTTCGAGACCCGCTCGACGGACGGCCGCGCGCCTTCGAAAGCCTTCGCTCGCTCGCCCTGTAACCGAGGCTCGCGGCTCCCGACAAACCCGCTTCGACCAAAGTCGAAGGCTGCTCAAACCGGGCCTGTTCTGATGAATACTCCCGTCGATGAACGTACTGATGATCGACGACCACGTGATGTTCCTGCAGGGCATGAAGAACCTGCTGAGCGTCCTGGTGCCCGAACTGCGCGTGGAGACCGCGGGCGAGATGAGCAATGCCATCAGGCTGGTGGAGCTGGCCGAGTTCGATCTCGTACTGCTGGACTGGCACCTGGCCGACTGCAGCGGCGAGGAATCGATCCGCCGGCTGCGCGATGCCGGCTGCATGGCGCGCATCGTGGTGCTGTCGGGCGACACCAACGCCACCATGATCCGCAACACGGTGGACCTGGGCGCGGCCGGCTTCATCCCCAAGAAGTACAGCTCGGAGATGATGGTCGCGGCCCTCCAGCAGGTGCTGGCCGGCCGCATCTTCCTGCCGCTGGAAACCCTCAACGCAGCCCCGCCGCCGGCGGTGGAAAGCGCCACTGCGGCCGGCCATGACCCGCGGCTCGCCGGCCTCACCCCGCGCCAGATGGACGTCTACCGCGCGGCCGCGCGCGGCCTGCCCAACAAGCTGATCGCGCGCCAGCTCGACATCGCCGAATCCACTGTCAAGGCCCACCTCACCGCGGTCTACACCGCGCTGGGCGTGCGCAACAGGACCGAGGCCGCCTACCAGGCCTCGCGCGAGGGCGTGCGCATTGACTGAAGCCATCTCGGCCCCGATGCCGCTGGCCGCGGCCTCGCGCGAGGCCCGGATCGGGCAGCGCATCCTGGAGCGCCGGCTGCAGCTGATCCTCGCGTACTCGCGGCGGCTGCCGCTCAACTACCTGGGCTACATCCTGGTCGCCTTCATCGTCTGGCGCCAGGGCGTGGAACTCTGGCCGTGGGTCTGGCTGGTGCTGACCGGCGCGGTCATGGTGTATCGCTGGCGAATGGGCCTGGCGGTGGAACGCGCCGAGCCGGACACCCAGCTGCAATACCTGCCGCGGCTGCTGCGCGGCTTCGACTACAACGGCGTGTCGACCGCGAGCATCGTCCCCTTCGCCTTCTACGCGCCGGGCGACTTCGCGCCGATGGCGGTGGCCGCGGTGCTGATGGCCGGCTGCACCATCGGCGCCGCCTCGGTGGCGGGCTCGCAGCGCGCCTTCGTCGGCTTTTGCACCCTCACCTTCTGTTTTCTTGCCGGCGGCTGGGCCTGGCGCGGCGGCGCCATCGGCTACATGTTCGCGGCCGGCATCCTGCTCGTCTATTTCATGCTGCTGGCCACCGTGAAGGACCAGGGCCGCATGCTGCACAAGCTCATGAGCGTGCTCGACGACAACGCCGTGCTGTCGGAGGCCGTGCGCCAGGAGCGCGACCGCGCCACCGCCGCCAGCGAGGCCAAGACCCGCTTCTTCGCGGCCGCCAGCCACGACCTGCGCCAGCCCCTGCACGCGCTGTCCATCAACGCGACCACGCTGGACATCCTGGCGCGCCGCTCGCCGGACCCACTGCTCAAGGAGGTCAGCCGCGGCATCGGCAGCGCGCTGCGCCAGAGCAGCGGCCTGCTCGACGGCCTGCTGGATATCTCGCGCCTGGACGCCCACACCATCGAGGCCAGGTTCGCGCCGCACGACATCGGCGCCGTGCTGCGCGCCTCGCGCGACGAGTACGCGGCACTGGCGGCGCAGCAGGGACTGTTCCTGAAGGTGACGGTGCCGGAGACGCCGCTGTGGGGGCTGACGGACGCCGACCAGCTGATCCGCATCGTCGGCAACCTGGTGAACAACGCGATCAAGTTCACCAGCCGCGGCGGGGTGGCGCTGTCGGCCGAAGCCGCCTCCGATGGCCGGGTGCTGGTGCGGGTGAGCGATACCGGCCCCGGCATCCCGGCGAACGAACGCGAGCGGGTGTTCGAGGAGTTCTACCAGATCGGCAATCCCTCGCGCGACCGCAGCCAGGGCCTGGGCCTCGGGCTGGCGATCGTGCGGCGAACGGCCGAGCTGCTGAAGATCGAGATCGGCCTGGACAGCGAACCCGGCCGCGGCACCACCTTCACCCTGCAACTCGCCTCGGCCGCGCCGATGGACGAGAGCCATCCCGAAGCCCCGACCGCGCAGGCGCGCGCCTTCGACGGCACGCGTCTGGCGGTGCTGCTGGTGGACGACGAGGCCGAGGTGCTGTCGGCGATGTGCACCTACCTGCACCAGCTGGGTTGGTCGGTCAAGGGCGTGTCCACCGGCGCCAAGGCGCAGCAGGCGTTGGCCGAGGGCTTCGAGCCCGACGTGATGGTGGTGGACTACCGCCTGCGCGACGAAACCGGCCTGGATGTGATCGCGCGGGTGCGCCAGCAGCGGCCGGCGCTGCCGGCAGTGATCGTGACCGGCGAGACCGCGCCCTCGCGCTTCCGCGAGTTCTCCACCGTGGCGGCGCGCATCCTGCACAAGCCGCTGGACGGCGACAAGCTCGCGCGCACGCTGCAGGAGGTGGTCCTGGCGTTGGACGAGGACGAAGCGCCGGAGCCGGTGGCGCCAAGGTGACGCCCGGCGGTGCCCGCGCGCACTAAGCTTGGTCCGTACTCCTGGAGACACAGCGCATGGACACCACCCGACTCTTCTCTCTTGCCGGCCGCACGGCCCTCGTCACCGGCGGCTCGCGCGGCATCGGCCGCATGATCGCCGAAGGCTTCCTGGCCCAGGGCGCGCGCGTATATATCTCGGCGCGCAAGGCAGAGGCCTGCGACCGGACGGCGCAGGAGCTCTCCGTTTTCGGCCCCTGCATCTCGCTGCCGGCCGACGTCTCGACCGTCGAAGGCGCCCACGCGCTGGTCCAGGCCTACGCCGGCCACGAGAGCACGCTGGACATCCTGGTCAACAACGCCGGTGCCGCCTGGGGCGCGCCCTACGAGGAGTTCCCCGAAAGCGGCTGGGACAAGGTGGTGGACCTCAACCTCAAGACGCCGTTTTTCCTGACCCAGGCGCTGACGCCGATGCTCAGGAAGGCGGCCACCGATCACCTGGCGAAGGTGATCAACATTGCCTCGATCGATGGCATCTCCGTCAACCCGCAGGAAACGTACTCTTACGCGGCGAGCAAGGCCGGCCTGATCCAGCTGACGCGCCGCATGGCACTGCGCCTGGCGCAGGAGCGCATCGTCGTCAGCGCGATCGCGCCGGGCGCCTTCGCCTCCAGCATGAACAAGGACGCGCGCGACCATGGCGAGGAGATCAAGGGCCGCATTCCGGCCGGGCGCATCGGCGAGCCGGAGGACATGGCAGCGGCCGCGATCTACCTGGCCTCGCGGGCGGGCGATTATGTGGTGGGTTCGACGCTGGTGGTCGATGGGGGCGTCACGCACGCGCGATAGCCGTGAGCGTTACCACTTCGGAACCGGCTGCTCCTTGAGTTGCCGGCGCAAATCGTCGTAGTTCGGCACCACCGTTTCCACCGTCTCCCAGAAACGCGCGCTGTGGTCCATCACGCGCAGGTGGGCCAGTTCGTGGGCGACCACGTAGTCGATCACGGGCAGCCGGAAGTGCACCAGCCGCCAGTGCAGGCGGATCGCGCCGTCGACGCGGGCACTGCCCCAGCGCGTCGAGGCGTTCGACAGCGTCAGCTTGTTCCAGGACACGCCGAGGCGCGGCGCGAAGTGGTCCAGGCGCTCGGTGAATATGCGCCGCGCCTGGCGCATTAGCCAGGCCTGCGCGGCATCCTGGATCTGGGCCGGGCCGGCGTTTTTCGCGAGCGCCAGCCGCAGGATGCGCGCCTCCGCGCCGACACCCGCATCGAGCATCGCGCCCACGCCCTCGAAGCCGTGGTGCGGGTCGAGGCGCACCAGCACAGGCTCGCCCAGGAACGGAAAGCTCACGCCGTCCCGCCACTCGATGCGCGTCGCCTCCAGCTTCGCATGGCGCTGCTGCGTCTCGGCCAGCTTGCGCAGGATCCAGTCGGCCTTCTCCTTCACCGCCGCATCGACGTCGCGCAGCGCAACCCAGCGCGGCGCGCGCACCGTCAAGCCCTCGGCGCCGACGATGAAGCCGATGGTGCGGCGCTTGCCGCGTGTGAACTCGTAGGCCACGCGGGCATTGCCCAGCGTGAGCTCGCGCGTGGCGCGCGGATGGACGAAGCTGGCCGGGCTCATCGCCTGGGCCAAGGGGATCGCGGGAGGCGCGGCGCTGTCCAACGGCGCGGGTGGAGCCGGCGCCGGGGTCGGCGGCGGCACGGGCTCATCGAACAGGTCGAGCGTGAATTGCAGCAGGCCGCGCATGATGCCTGTCCTCAGGCCGACACCGTCTCCACCGAGATGTAGGCCTCGGGGTCGAGCCGGCGCATCTCGCCCTCGATCCAGGCCTCCACCTCGCGCATCAGCTCGTCGGGCTTGCGCCCGACGCTGGAGATGGCCGGGCCAATGGAGACATCCACCACGCCGGGGCGCTTGATGAAGGCCTTGCGCGGCCAGACCTTGGCCGATGTCACCGCGATGGGAATCACCGGCACCCCGGTTTCGCAGGCCAGCCGCGTGCCACCAGTCTTGTAGATGCCCTGCTGCCCGCGCGGGATGCGGGTGCCTTCGGGGAACATGATGATCCAGATGCCCTGGGCCAGCAGCGCACGGCCCTGCGCGACCACCTTGTTGAAGGCCTGGGTGCGCTGGCTGCGGTCGATGTGGATCATGTCCAGCCGCGCCATGGCCCAGCCGAAGAAGGGCACGTAGATCAGCTCCTTCTTGAACACGTAGGCCAGCGGATGCGGCATCAAGGTCGGCATCAGGAAGGTCTCGAAGGTCGACTGGTGCTTCACCAACAGGACGCAGCCGGCAAGCTTGTCCTGGGGCAGGTTCTCCATGCCGCTGACGCGCGTTTCAATGCCGAGCAGCACACGGGCGCCGCCGATGGCCCAGCCGAGCCAGCGCACCGCCATCCAGTACAGCGGGATGCCGCGCTTCCATAGGGAACTGACCACCATGATCATCCCCCATGGCACCACGGTGACGAGCATCCACAGGGCATGGACGATGGATCGGAGGAGGGACATCAGACGGCCAGGTTGAGTGCTTTGCGCTCTTCGCGCTCCAGCAGGAAGTCGACGAAGGCCGCCAGGTCTTCGTGCACGCGTGTCTTCGGCGGGTATTCGGGCGGCAGCGGCACGCCGCGGCAGACCGCGCCCATGCCGGTCAGCAGCAGGTGCGGCTCGCAGCCCGCGGCCGCGCCGGCCAGCATGTCGCGCAGGCTGTCGCCGGCGGTCGGCACGTTGGCGAGATCCACGCCATAGCGCTCGGCGATCTGCAGGAACAGGCCCGGCTTGGGCTTGCGGCATTCGCAGTTCTCGTCGGGGCTGTGCGGGCAATAGAACACCGCGTCCACGCGCCCGCCCACGGCCGCCAGCATCTTGTGCATCTTGGCGTGCATGGCGTTGAGCGAGGCCACGTCGAACAGCCCGCGGCCGAGGCCGGACTGGTTGGAGGCGATCACCACATGCCATCCCGCATGGTTGAGCCGCGCCACCGCCTCCAGCGCACCGGGCAACGGCGTCCACTCGATGTCGCTCTTGACGAAGTCCTCGCGGTGCACGTTGAGCGTGCCGTTGCGGTCGAGGATGACGATTTTCATGGGGCCCCCGATCACGCCGCAAGCCGCTCCAGCTGCGCCACCTGGTTCATGGCCCGGTGCAGCAGCATCAGCAGCCCCAGACGGTTCAGCCGCAGGTCGGACTGCTCGGCGTTGACCATCACGTCGTCGAAGAAGGCGTCGACCGGCCCGCGCAGCGCAGCCAGGGTCTGCAGCGAGGCGGTGTAGTCACCGGCATCGAACTGCGCATTGGCCGTGGGCAAGACCTTCTGCATGGCGGCGTGCAGCGCCTTCTCGGCCGGCTCCTTCAGCAGCAGCTCGCTCACATGCGCATCGGCCTCGGGCGATTTCTTGAGGATGTTGCCGATGCGCTTGTTGGCCGCGGCCAGCGCCGGCGCCTCGGGCAGGGCTGCGAAGGCGCGCACGGCCGCCAGCAGCTTGGGCACCTCGCCCAGGCGCTGCGGCGCGGGCGCCAGCACCGCATCGACCTCCTGGGCGCTGGCGCCCTGCTCGCGCAGGCTACCGGCCAAGCGGTCGTAGATGAAGGCTTCGAGCGCCTCGGTCGGGTCGGCCAGCGGATGGTCGCCGGCCTTGGGCGCGTTGAAGGCGGCATAGGCCTGGCCGATCAGGTCACGCAGGCCCAGCGGCAGGTGACGCTCGGTCAGCATGCGGATCACGCCCAGCGCGTGGCGGCGCAGCGCGAAGGGGTCGCGGTCGCCGGTCGGCAGGTTGCCGATGCCGAACATGCCCACCAGGGTCTCGAGCTTGTCGGCCAGGGCGGCCACGATGCCGACCGGGCCACGCGGCAACGCGTCGCCTGCGAAGCGGGGCTTGTAGTGGTCCTCGATCGCATCGGCCACGGCGTGCTCGAGGCCGTCGTGCAGCGCGTAGTAGCGGCCCATGATGCCCTGCAGCTCGGGGAACTCGCCGACCATGTCGGTGACCAGGTCGGCCTTGGCGAGCTGCGACGCCTGCACCGCGCGCGGCGCCAGCGCAGGGTCGCTCGAAGCCGTGCCCAGCTGCTCGCCGATGGCGTGCGCAATGCGCATCACGCGCTCGACGCGTTCGCCCTGCGTGCCGAGCTTGTTGTGATAGACCACCTTGCCCAGCGACTCGACGCGCGAAGCGAGTGACTTCTTGCGGTCCTGGTCGAAGAAGAACTTGGCATCGGCCAGGCGCGGGCGCACCACGCGCTCGTTGCCCCCGACCACGGCGCTGGCGTCGGCTGGGCGGATGTTGCTGACCACCAGGAACTTGTTGGTGAGGCGCCCGGCGGCATCGAGCAGCGGAAAGTATTTCTGGTTCGCCTTCATCGTGAGGATGAGGCATTCCTGCGGCACGCCGAGGAACTCGCGTTCGAATTCGCAGACCAGCACGTTGGGGCGCTCGACCAGTGCCGTGACCTCGTCGAGCAGCGCATCGTCGTCGATCGGCTGCGTGCCGGCGCCGGCCGACAGCGCGGCCTCGGCCAGCTGACGCGCGATCTCGAAGCGGCGCGCCTCGAAGCCGGCAATTACCGCGCCCTCTTCCTCCAGCTGCACCGCATAGCTGTTGGCGTCGCGCAGCACGATCGGGTCGCGCCGGGCCTCGAAGCGGTGGCCATGGGTTTCGCGTCCGGCCTGGAGGCCCAGCGCTTCGACCGGCACCACGGTATCGCCATGCAGCGCGACCAGCCCATGCGCCGGACGCACGAAGCTGACGCTGGTCCACCCGGGCAGCGCGCAGCCGGCTTCGAGCTGGTAGCTCATGACCTTGGGGATCGGCAGCTTCGCGATGGCTTCGGCCAGCGCCTTCTGCAGGCCTTCGGCCAGCGTCGCGCCCTTGGCGCTGCTGTCGAAGAACAGGGCCTCGGCCTTGCCATCCATCGCGCGGCGCAGGCCTGGCACGGCGGCGGCATCGGCGCCCAGCGCGGCCAGCTTCTTGAGCAGCGCCGGCGTTGGCTGGCCGGCAGCATCGAGCCCCACGGCCACGGGCATGAGCTTCTGCGAGATCGCGCGGTCGGCGGCCTGCGCGCCCACGTTGGTGAGGTGTGCCGCCAAGCGCCGCGGAGAGGCATAGGCCGTCAGTACCGAGCTCGCGTCGGCCAGCCCCTGGGCCCTCAGCTGGTCGCGCAGCACGCCGGCAAAGGCATCGCCCAGCTTCTTGAGCGCCTTCGGTGGCAGTTCCTCGACGAACAGTTCGACGAGCAGGTTGTTCTTGGTGCTCATCTCTCAGGCCGCCTTCTTCGTCATCTCGGCCACCCATTCGCGCGGCGCCAACGGGAAGCCGAGGCGCTCCCGGCTTTCGTAGTAGCTCTGCGCCACGCTGCGCGCGAGGTTGCGGATGCGGCCGATGTAGGCCGCACGCTCGGTCACGCTGATGGCGCCGCGCGCATCCAGCAGGTTGAAGCTGTGGGCCGCCTTGAGCACCTGTTCGTAGGCCGGCAGCGCGAGCTTCTGCTCCATCAGATGCTTCGCTTGCTTCTCGTGAGCAGCGAAGGCAGTGAACAGGAAGTCCGCGTCGCTGTGCTCGAAGTTGTAGGTCGACTGCTCCACCTCGTTCTGCTTGTAGACGTCGCCGTAGCTCAAACCCTCGGTCCAGCTCAGGTTGTAGACGTTGTCCACGCCCTGGAGATACATCGCGAGGCGCTCGAGGCCGTAGGTGATCTCGCCCGTGATGGGCCGGCAGTCGATGCCGCCGACCTGCTGGAAGTAGGTGAACTGCGTCACCTCCATGCCGTTGAGCCAGACCTCCCAGCCCAGGCCCCACGCGCCGAGCGTGGGGTTCTCCCAGTCGTCCTCGACGAAGCGGATGTCGTTCTTCTTCAGATCGAATCCCAGCGCTTCGAGCGAGCCCAGATAGAGCTCGAGGATGTTGGCCGGCGCCGGCTTCAGCACGACCTGGTACTGGTAATAGTGCTGCAGGCGGTTCGGGTTCTCGCCGTAGCGGCCGTCCTTGGGCCGCCGGCTGGGCTGCACGTACGCGGCCTTCCAGGGCTCCGGGCCGAGCGCGCGCAGGAAGGTCGCGGTGTGCGAGGTGCCGGCCCCCACCTCCATGTCGTAGGGTTGCAGCAGCGCGCAGCCCTGGGCATCCCAGTAGGACTGCAGCTTGAGAATGATTTGTTGGAAGGTGAGCATCTTGGGGTGGTGGCTGTTCGAGTCCTCGAACAGCGAACCGGGCATTTTAAGAGCGCCTGGATGGACAACGGCCGCAGGGCTTGCGCCGCTGCGGCCGTCGAGGTGAAGCGGGAAGCCCCCCGGGGTTCAATACTCCCAGAAGATCCTTTGCATTTCCTTCGGGTCGTTGGTCTTGGTCAATGCCACCATCGCGAGAATGCGCGCCTTCTGCGGCTTCAGGTCATGCGCCGCCACCCAGTCGTACTTGTCGTCGGGCTGCTCGGCATTGCGCAGCACGAAGCCATCGGGCACGCGGGAGCTGCGGATGATCTGCACACCGTCGCCGCGCAGCTTCTGCAGCACGGGCACGATGCGGTCGGCCACCGAGCCGTTGCCGGTGCCGGCATGGACCAACGCCTTCACGCCGCTCTTGGCGAGCGCATCGATCGCGGTGGCGGGCACGCTGCCGTAGCCGTAGACGATGTCGACCGCGGGCAGCGCCGTGATCTCGTCGATGTTGAATTCCGACTGGGTGGTGTGGCGCTTCACCGGCGCGCGGAACCAGTAGCTCTTGCCCTCGACGATCATGCCCAGCGGGCCCCACTGGCTCTTGAAGGCCTCGGTCTTGATGTTGACCATCTTGCTGACGTCGCGGCCGCTCTGGATCTCGTCGTTCATGGTCACCAGCACGCCCTTGCCGGACGCGTCCTTGCTGGCGGCGACGTTGACGGCGTCGTACAGGTTGAGCGCGCCGTCGGCCGACAGCGCGGTGCCCGGGCGCATCGAGCCGACCACCACGATGGGCTTGGAGGTGCGCACCACCAGGTTGAGGAAGTAGGCGGTCTCCTCCAGCGTGTCGGTGCCGTGGGTGATCACGATGCCGTCGACGTCGGCCTGCTTGGCGAGGGCCGAGACGCGCTTGGCCAGCACCATCAGGTTGTCATTGGTGAAGCTCTCCGAGGCGATCTGGAACACCTGCTCGCCGCGCACGTTGGCGACCTTGGAGATCTCGGGCAGGCCGGCGATCAGCTTGTCGACCGGCACCTTGGCGGCGGCATAGGTGGCGCTGTTGGCGGCCGAGGCGCCGGCGCCGGCGATGGTGCCGCCGGTCGCGAGGATCACGACATTGGGCAGGGCCTGCTGGGCATGGGCGATGGCGGCGGCGGCCGTCAACGCCGCAGCGGCCGCGAAGGCACGGAAGCGGGGGGCGAAGAACATGGGGGCTCCTGTTGGCGTGAACAATTCACGAAGCGCAGGGGACGATACCGGAAGCCCGCACCACCGTCACACGCCTGAAATGCTTCCTGCGCATGGGGCAATGCCGGCGGCCGAGACGGTTCGGACGAAGCGCTACCATCGCCCAGGCGGCAGCGCCGTCCTCCCCAATGAGCAGTCCCACCCTCCCCACCGCGGCCGCGCTGGCGCAGCAAATGCCGGCGCCGGAAGGCCCGCTGTCGCGCGCACGGCCGGGCCGCGAGCGCATCCTGGCCGCGATCCGCAGCGCGGCCATCGCCGAGTTCAGCCTGCACGGGCTCAAGGGCAGTTCCACCCAGGCGATCGCGGCGCGTGCCGGCCTCACCAAGCCGCAGCTGCACTACTACATCGCCGGCAAGGAAGAGCTCTACGAGGAGCTGCTGATGCAGGTGCTGCACGACTGGAAGGTGGTGTTCGCCTTCGAGGAGCACGCCAGCGCGCCGGGGCCGGTGCTCGAGGACTACATCCGCAAGAAGCTGGACCATGCCTTCGACAACCCCGAGATCTCGCGCATCTTCACCCGCGAGGTGCTGGACGGGGGCCGCAACCTGGCACGCTACTGGCCGAACGCGCGCGCCTGGACGCAAAAGAAGGTGGACATCATCAACGGCTGGATCGCGCGCGGCCTGATGCGGCCGCTGGACGCGCGCCTGCTGCTGATGCATATCTGGGCCATGACCCAGAGCTACGCCGACTACGCCCTGCAGACGCGGGTGATGCTGGGCCTGCCGCCCGATGCGCCGATCGAGCGCGAGCCGATCGCGCGCGAGCTGGTCGCCTTCGTGCTGGGCGGCTGCGGGATCGATCGCTGATCCGCCCCAAGCTGCGCGACTCAGCGACTGGCGACGGCATCCTCCACCGGCCTTGAATCCGCCGATTGCCGCGCCGGTGGCAGCTTCATGGCCAGCAAGGCTGCGCAAGCCGACAAGCCGAGGCCGGTGGAGAGCCAGAGCGCGCCGGCACCCCAGCGCTCCAGCGCCAGGCCGAACAGGAAGGGCGCACCGGCCTGCACGATCCGCGCAGGCACCATCAGGAGGCCCTGGCGCTGGCCATACCCCTGGGGCCCGAAGATCAGCAAGGGCAGCGTGCCGATGGCGATGGTCAGGATCCCATTGCCCAGGCCATGCAGCACGGCGAAGGCCGCCGCTGCCTGCATCCCGAACAGCCCCAGGCACAGTGCACCCAGCGGGTGCGCCAGGGTGGCCAGGCGCGCCGACAGCAAGGGGTGTGCGCGCTTGAGGAAGCCGAATTCGATCAACCGGCCCGCCACCTGTGCCGGCCCCACCAGCGCCGCGATCGACACCGCCACCGCGAGCGTCGCGCCGCCGGCCAGCAGCAGCCGCGGCAGATGGGCGGCCATCGCGGTACTGACGAACCAGGTGACGGCGAACACGTAGGCCATGATCCAGCCCGCCCGGCGCTGCTGCGCCGGCGTGAGGACGGCCGCCCGGCCCTGCCCGGCCTTGCCGTCCTCCGCCTGCATGGCGTGCGCCGCCGGCGGCCGTGGCAGCAGCGCGTTCAGCGGAAGGCCGAGGACCAGGTGCAGTCCGGCCCAGGCCAGGCATGCGCCACGCCATCCCGCGACGTCCTCGAGCCAAGCCGACAGGGGCCAGCCCACCGTGCTCGCGAAGCCCGCCAGCAGCGTGATGCCGGTGATCGCGCCACGCGCATCGCGTCCGTGCAGGCGCACTGCCGTCGCGAACGCGGCCTCGTACAGCCCGCTGCCCATCCCAACCCCGAGCAGGAGCCAGGCAGCGAAGACATGGACGGCATGGGTCGCCACCGCAAGCCCGGCAAGGCCCGCGGCGAACACCAGGTTGCTCGCGACCAGGACCGGCCGGCCGCCGAAGCGGTCGATCGCGCGCCCCGCCCAGGGGCCGGTCGCCGCGGACACGATGAGCGCCAGGGAGAAGGCCCCGAAGATCGTGGAAGGAGAGACGCCGAGCTCGGCCCCCATGGGCCCGGCGAGGACCGCGGGAAGGTAGTAGGAGGAAGCCCAGGCGAGCGTCTGCGCCACGCCGAGCATCAAGGTGGTGGTGCGGCGGCCGGGCAAGGCTTTACCGGTCAGTGGCTGCGCTGGTTGACGCGCTTCGACAGCGCCGCGGCATTCTCCCGGCGTTCGCTGTAGCGGTCGACCAAGTAGCCGGCGCAATCGCGCGTGAGCAGGGTGAACTTCACCAGTTCCTCCATCACATCGACCACGCGCTCGTAATAGGGCGACGGTTTCATGCGCCCATCTTCGCCGAATTCGAGAAAGGCCTTTGCGACCGAGGACTGGTTGGGGATCGTGATCATGCGCATCCAGCGGCCCAGCACGCGCAGCTGGTTGACCGCATTGAAGGACTGGGAGCCGCCGGACACCTCCATCACCGCGAGCGTCTTGCCCTGCGTTGGCCGGACCGCGCCGACCGACAGCGGGATCCAGTCGATCTGCGCCTTCATGATCCCGGTCATCGCTCCGTGGCGCTCGGGCGAGGTCCAGACCATGCCCTCGGCCCATTGCGCCAGGTCGCGCAGCTCGCGAACTTTCGGATGGTCTTCCGGCGCGTCGTCGGGCAGCGGCAGCCCGCGGGGATCGAAGATCCGGGTCTCCGCTCCCATGGCGCGCAGCAGGCGCGCGGCTTCTTCGGTCAGGAGCCGGCTATAGGAACGCTCCCGCGCGGAGCCGTAGAGCAGCAGGATGCGAGGCGCATGCGCGGAACGCTGCGGCGCAAGCAGCTGATCCAGGTCGGGCCTGTCGAACAGGGCCGGGTCGATATTCGGAAGCTCAGGACTCATACCAGCCCCTCGACGCATTCACCACCTTCACCACCGCCAGCATGATCGGCACCTCGATCAGTACGCCCACCACGGTGGCCAATGCAGCGCCGGAATGGAAACCGAACAGGCTGATGGCCGCCGCCACGGCCAGCTCGAAGAAGTTCGAGGCGCCGATCAGCGCCGAGGGGCAGGCCACGTTGTGCTTCTCGCCGAGCTTGCGGTTCAGCCAATAGGCCAGCCCCGAGTTGACGATGACCTGGATCAGGATCGGCACGGCCAGCATCGCGATCACGAGCGGCTGCCGGAGGATGGCCTCGCCCTGGAACGCGAAGAGCAGGACCAACGTCAGCAGCAGCGCCGCGATGGACCAGGGGCCGATGCGATGCAGGGCGCGCTCGAAGGCCGCCGGGCCTGCGCGCAGGAGCCGCCGGCGCAACAGCTGCGAGAAGATCACCGGCAGCACGATGTACAGCCCCACCGAGGTGATCAAGGTGTCCCATGGCACGGTGATGGCGGACAGGCCCAGCAGCAGCCCCACGATCGGCGCGAAGGCGAATACCATGATGGCATCGTTCAAGGCCACCTGGGACAGGGTGAAGACCGGGTCGCCGCCGGTCAACCGGCTCCAGACGAAGACCATGGCCGTGCACGGGGCCGCGGCCAGCAGGATCAGGCCGGCGACGTAGCTGTCCAGTTGCTCGGCCGGCAGGTAGCCGGCGAAGACCTGGCGCACGAACAGCCACGCCAGGAAGGCCATCGAGAAAGGCTTGACGGCCCAGTTGACGAAGAGCGTGACGCCGATGCCGCGCCAATGCTGCTTCACCTGCCCCAGCGCCGCGAAGTCGACGCGCAGCAGCATCGGGATGATCATCACCCAGATCAGCACGCCCACCGGGATGTTCACGCGCGCGACTTCCAGCCGGCCGACAGCCTGGAAGCCGGCGGGGAACAACTGGCCGAGCACGATGCCTGCGACGATGCACAGGAACACCCACAGGGTCAGATAGCGCTCGAAGACGCTCATGGAGGCCGCGCCCCGGGGCGGCGTTTGGATCACTGCGCTCATGGTGACCTTCAGCGCTTGCCGATCTCGCGCACCTCGTGCTGGATGGCCATGTGCTCCAGCTTGCCGAGGGGCACGGACAGCATGAACTCGATGCGCCGCTTCAGCGTCACGGCGGCGTCCATGAAAGCCCGCTTTTTCTCTTCGTCGCTACCTTCCACCGCAGCCGGATCGGGCAGGCCCCAATGGGCGGTGACCGGTTGGCCGGGCCAGACTGGGCAGACTTCGCCTGCCGCCTGGTCGCAGACAGTGATGACGAAGTCCATTCTTGGTGCGCCGTCCTTGGCGAATTCGTCCCAGCTCTTGCTGCGGTAGTCTGCGTCCGGGACGTGAAGGGTGTGCAAGGTCGCCAGGGCAAGCGGGTGCACCGCGCCCTTCGGATAGCTGCCGGCAGAGAAGGCCCTGAACCTCGAGCCGCCGAGGTGGTTGGTCAGGCCTTCCGCAATGATCGAGCGGGCAGAGTTGCCCGTGCAGATGAAAAGTACGTTGTGGATCGTGTCGGTCATGGGTGGGATCGTCGAAGTGAGGGGATCGGATGGGGCGCGATACGTGCCGTCAGCAGCAGGAAGAGGCGCTCTTGACGGGCACGGCGAGCGGCTTTCCCCTCGGCGCCGCGCCGGTGCAGCAAGCGCCGCCGCCCTCTTGCGCGGAGGCTGCAGGGCGGGCTTCGCCATAGCCTTCCGCGCGTTCCAGCGTCCGGTAATGCTCCCAGGCGATGCCCTGCGGATCGGTCACCCAATGCTTTTCGCTGCGGGCGTAGCAGCACACCGTTGCGCCTTCGTTCAGGATCGCGCGGTCGGTCGACTCGGCGCGTGCCTTCAGCTCGGCCAGCTCGCCTTCGTCCTCGGCCTGGAAGCCCAGATGGTCCACGCCGTGGCCCTGCCCGTGAGTGGAAATGGCGAAATTGAGGCGAGGGTCGTCGAGCATCCACTTGGCGTAGTCGGCCTCGAGGCGGACCGGCTCCGCAGCAAACAGCCTGGTATAGAAGCCGACGCTCTGGGCCAGGTCATCGACGTGCAGGTGAACATGGAAGCGCTTCATGGGGTTTCTCCTTTCAGCAGTTGTTGCAGGCGGCCGCGCCCTCGGGAAGACAGGCCTCCCCCTGGCAGCAGTTCTCGGTGAGGTAGCCCAGCAGGGCGGTCATGCGATCGAAGGCGGCGCGGTAGATCAGGTTGCGGCCCTGGCGCTCCTGCGACACCAGGCCAGCGTGGACGAGTTCCTTGAGGTGGAAGGAGAGGCTGGTTGCGGGCACGTCCAGCGCCTCGACCAGTGCGCCGGGCGTGAGGCCCTCGGGGCCGGCGACCACCAAGCTGCGGAACACCCGCAGCCGAACCGGCTGGGCCAGCGCAGCGAGGGCTCGGACAACATCAGTTTCTTCCATTATTCAATCATATTTGAATTATTGGATTCAATGCAACAGGTTAATGGGGCTCCGCTTCAGGCCCCGTTGCGGTGCATACCGCTGGCACGTCGCTTGCGTAACCTGACCACCTGCTCTGATTAAGCGGTCAAACATCCAATGCGCGTACTCGTCGTCTACTGTCATCCGGTCGAAACCAGTTTCCATGCCGCCCTGCACCAGGAGGTGCTGCGCAACCTGAAGGCGGCGGGGCACGAGGTGGACGACTGCGACCTGTACGCCGAGGGCTTCGACCCGGTCCTCTCGCGCGAGGAGCGCCTGGGCTACCACGAGGTGCCGAACAACCAGTTGCCGCTCATGCCTTACATCGAGCGCCTGCGCCGGGCCGAGGCGATCGTGTTCTGCTTCCCGACGTGGTGCTTCGGCCTGCCCGCGATGCTCAAGGGCTACTTCGACCGCCTCTTCATGCCCGGGGTGGCCTTCGACCTGAGCGACCCCGCCAACGTCAAGCCGATGCTGACTCACATCCGGCGCATCTCGGCCGTCGTGACCTACGGCCGGCCGCGCTGGGTCGCCTGGTACATGGGCGACCCGCCGCGAAAGATCGTGACACGCTACATGCGGCGGCTCACCGGCCCGCAGGCGCGCGTGGACTACCACGCCCACTACCACATGAACGTGGCGACCGAGCCCCAGCTCAAGCGCTTCCTGCAGCGCGTGGGCCAGGCGATGGCGCGCTTCGCCTGAGCCCCGCTCTCTCACCACCTCCGACCACGAGTCCCCCCAATGCTGCACGGCTACATCCCGCCCCACCGCTTCCTGCCCTACCTGAGCTGGACCGAGATCGACGCGCTGCCCGACCGCGAGAACACCGTGATCGTGCTGCCCTGCGGCGCGATCGAGCAGCACGGTCCGCACCTGCCGTGCTCGGTCGACAGCGTGATTGCCTCCGGTGTGATGGGCAAGGCGCTCGAGCGGCTGCCGCCCGAGGTGCGTGCCTTCGCGCTGCCGACGATCACTTACGGCAAGTCGGAGGAGCACCTGCACTTCCCCGGCACCATGACGCTGACCGGCACCACGCTGCTCGCGACCGTGACCGAGATCGGCGAGTCGGTCTATCGCGCGGGCTTTCGCAAGCTGCTCTTCGCCAACGGTCACGGCGGCCAGCCGCAGGTGCTGGAAATGGCGGCGCGCGAGCTGCGGCTGCGTCATGGCGACTTCATCATCGTGCCGCATGGCGTCTCGCGCCTGCCCAACGCGTCGAGCCGGCAGATCAGCGAGCAGGAGAGAAAGCTCTCGATGCACGCCGGCCATTCCGAGACCGCGCTGATGCTGGCGCTGGCGCCCGACACCGTGCACATGGACCGCGCGGCGGCCAACTACCCGCCGCCCTTCCCGATCAAGCTGCTGTCGGCCGACGGCCGTCCGGCCTGCGCCTGGACCGCGCGCGACTTCGGGCCCAGCGGGGTGATCGGCGACCCCACCAGCGCCACGCGCGAACAGGGCGAGGAGATCCTCGACACGCTGGCCGCCAGCTGGGTGCAGGCGTTGACCGAGCTGCACGCGCTGCGCTGGGTGGTGCGCGAGGAAGCGACCTGGGAGCGCGGCCACCAGCATGGATTCGTCCAGTCCGCAGCGGCCTGAGGCGCGCTCCTTGCAACCGCCATTTCTTCTTCAACCTTTCCTTCCCGCTCAAGAGGTCTTCACCATGCGCGATCTTTCCGCCTCCCGCCTCGGCCGCCTGGCCGCTACCGCCGTCCTCGCCTGCGCTACCGCCGCGACGGCGCAGGCGCAGGACAAGTTCACCTACATGACGAACTGGTACGCGCAGGCCGAGCACGGCGGCTTCTACCAGGCGGTGGCCCAGGGGATCTACAAGAAGTACGGGCTGGACGTGACAATCAAGATGGGTGGACCGCAGGTCAACATCACGCAGATGATGGCTGCCGGCCAGGCCGACTGCATCATGGGTTCGAGCGACATCCAGATGATGCAGGTGCGCGAAGGCGGCGTGCCGGTGGTCAACGTGGCGGCCTTCTTCCAGAAGGACCCGCAGGTGCTCATCGCGCACGACGACGTCAAGAAGTTCGAGGACCTCAAGGGCAAGACCATCCTGATCGGCTCGCAGGCCAACCGGGGCTACTGGCCGTGGCTGAAGGCCAAGTTCGGTCTCACCGACGAGCAGACCCGCCCCTACACGTTCAACATCCAGCCTTTCGTGGCCGACAAGAACACGGCCCAGCAGGGCTACCTGACCTCCGAGCCGTATGCGATCCAGAAGGCCGGCGTGAAGAGCACGGTGCTGATGTTCAGTGACCACGGCTTCCCGGCCTATGCGACCACCGTGTCCTGCATGGACAAGACAGTGAAGGAGCGCAGCAAGCAGGTGGCGGCCTTCGTCAAGGCCTCGGCCGAGGGCTGGAAGAGCTACCTTGCCGACCCGGCGCCGGCCAACGCGCTGATCAAGAAGGACAACCCCAACATGACCGACGACCAGCTGGCCTACAGCGTGGGCAAGCTCAAGGAGATGGGCATGGTCACGGGCGGCGACGCGGCGACGATGGGCATCGGCGTGATCACCGATGCGCGCGCCAAGGCGAGCTACGACTTCCTGGTGGCGGCCAAGCTGCTCGACCCGGGCAAGGTGGAGATCGCGAAGACCTACACCACCGAGTTCGTCAAGGACACCAAGGTCCTGCCCTGAGAGACCACGAGGCCGCACGCATGAACCGGATCGAACCCGCCGTGCTCGCGCCGCCGGCCGCGCCCGCCGCGCCGGCGGTGGAGCTGCTGTCGGCGGAGAAGACCTACCCCAACGGCACACGCGCCCTGCTGCCGGTGGACCTCGCGATCGCCGAGGGCGAGTTCGTCACTCTCCTCGGCCCCTCGGGCTGCGGCAAGAGCACGCTGCTCAAGATGGTGGCGGGGCTGCTGGAGCCCAGCGACGGGCGCCTGCTGCTGTGGCGCCGGCCGGTGGCCGAGCTGCACAGTCGCGCCCACAAGATGGCCTTCGTCTTCCAGTCGCCCACGCTGATGCCATGGGCCAGCGTGCGCAGCAACGTGCGGCTGCCGCTGGACCTGGCTGGCATGCCGCGCAAGGAAGCCGACGCGCGCGTGAGCGAGGCGCTGGAACTGGTGGGCCTGCACAAGTTCGCGACCGCACTGCCGCGCGCCCTCTCGGGCGGCATGCAGATGCGCGTGTCGATCGCGCGCGGACTCGTGACCCAACCCGACCTGCTGCTGATGGACGAGCCCTTCGGCGCGCTGGACGAAATCACGCGCCACAAGCTCGACGCGGAGCTGCTCGACCTTTGGCGCAAGAAGAAGCTCACCGTGATCTTCGTGACGCACTCGATCCACGAGGCGGTGTTCCTCTCCAGCCGCGTGGTCATGATGGCTGCGCGGCCCGGCCGGGTGGTGGAGGAGCTCCAGATCGACGAGCCCTATCCCCGCAGCGCGGACTTCATGGTGTCGCCGCAGTTCAGCCGATATGCGAAGCAGCTGCAGGATAGCCTGCTGCGCGCCAGCAATGGCACATACGACGAGGCCGCGCCATGAGTCGCACGGGCGCTCCCAAGGCGTATGGCACCGCAGCGCGCAACGAGGAGGTCGCCCTATGACCCGGCGACTGCCTCTGCTGCAGCAGCCGCGCGCGCAGCGCGTGCTCTATCCGCTGCTGGTCGGCGTGGCGCTGCTGGCACTCTGGCAGGGCCTGGTGACGGCGATGGAGCTGCCGCCCTACCTGGTGCCCTCGCCTTGGTTGATGACGAAGACGCTCATCGCGGATTGGGTGCCGCTTGGCACGGCCTTGCTGGTCACGCTGAAGATCACGCTGCTGTCCTTCGTGCTGGCCACGGTCGCAGGTGTGCTGATCTCCTTCCTGTTCGTGCAGAGCAAGCGGATCGAGACCGCGCTCTTTCCCTACGCGGTATTGCTGCAGGTGACGCCCATCGTCGCGGTGGCGCCACTGATCATCATCTGGGTCAAGAATCCCACGGCCGCGATGGTGGTCTGCGCGGCGCTGGTCGCGCTGTTCCCGATCATCAGCAACACCACGCTCGGGCTGCGCAGCATCGAGCCCGATCTGCAGAGCTATTTCAAGCTCAACCGCGCGACGCGCTGGCAGCAGCTGGTGCGGCTGCGCATCCCCAGCGCGCTGCCCTATTTCTTCGGGGGCCTGCGCATCTCGAGCGGCCTGGCGCTGATCGGCGCGGTCGTGGCCGAGTTCGTCGCCGGCACGGGCGGCAGCGGCGCGGGGCTGGCCTACCAGATCCTGCAGTCTGGCTTCCAGCTCAACATCCCGCGCATGTTCGCGGCCCTGCTGCTGATCTCGCTGACAGGCGTCGCGCTCTTCGTGCTGATGGCCTGGCTCACCAAGCTCGCGCTGGGCTCCTGGCATGCGAGCGAACTCTCACAGGACTGACTTTCCTTCCATGAACGCCCCCGCTTCCGCCATCGAGCAGTTGCATCTGGAACTGCCCGAACTCGACTGGATCACCGACGAGAGCCGCATCGCGCGGCTGTCGCAGGACTTCTCGTGGTTCAGCCCGGTGCTCCAGCGCCAGCTGAAGGACAAGCGCGCCGACGCGGTGGTGCGCCCGCGCACCGAGGACGAGGTCCGCGCCTTGGTGGGCGCCTGCGTGCGCCGCAACGTCCCGATCACCATTCGCGGCAGCGGCACAGGCAACTATGGCCAGACCACCCCGCTCGCCGGCGGCGTGGTGCTCGACATGACAGGCTACAACGCAATGCAATGGGTGCGCCCTGGCTTGGCGCGCGCGCACGCCGGCATCCGGCTCGGCGAGCTCGAGAAGCACACCCGGCCCACCGGGCAGGAGCTGCGCTGCGTCCCCTCCACCTACCGCAGCGCGACACTGGGCGGTCTGTTCGGCGGGGGCTTCGGCGGCGTGGGCTCGATCAACTACGGGCCGCTGGGTGCTGCCGGCAACGTGCTGGGGGTGCGGGCCATGACGATCGAGGCCGAGCCGCAGGTCTTCGAGCTGCGCGGCGCCGAAGCGCTGCGGATGCACCACCTGTGGGGCACCAACGGGCTGGTGCTCGAACTTGAAGTGGGGCTGGCTCCCGCGCATCCCTGGCTCGAGAGCCTGGTGGTCTTCGAGGACTTCGACGCGGCGCTCGCCTTCGCCGACGTGCTCGCGCATGCCCCGGGCATGGTGAAGCGCGAGATCGCCTTCTTCGCAAGCCCGGTGCCGGATCACCTGGCGCAGTTGGCCGAGCACCTGCCGCAAGGCTGCCATGCGGTGCTGTCGCTGGTTGCCGAATCCGGCGAGGACCCGCTGCTGGAGCTGATCGCCGCACACGGCGGCCGCATGAGCTACCGCAAGACGGCCGAGGAGGTACACAAGAGCAACCGCACGCTGATGGAATTCACCTGGAACCACACGACGCTGCATGCGCTCAAGGTCGACAGGAACCTGACCTATCTGCAGAGCGGCTTCACGCCGGGGCAGCACGTGCGGCAGGTTGCCGAGATGGAGAAGCTCTTTGCGGGCGAGGTCATGATGCACCTGGAGTTCCTGCGCACCGCAGCGGGCCTGATGACCTGCAGCGGCCTGCAGCTCGTGCGTTTCACGACGGAGGAGCGGCTGGACGAGATCATCCGCCTGCACCGCGAACACGGCGTGCACATCAACAACCCGCACGTCAACATCGTCGAGGACGGCAAGGCTGGCGGTCCGCTGCCGCAGGAAGTGATCGAGCTCAAGAAGCGCTTCGACCCGCTGGGCCTGCTCAACCCGGGGAAGCTGCGCGACTGGCCCGTCGCCGCCTGAGGAAGGGCGCGGCGGCGATGATCGCGATCGCCAGGCCCCATATCGGCCACAGCCCGAAGCGCGAGACCCACCACGCATAGGGCGTGAGCCCTGCGCGACCTTCGACCGGCGCGACCAGCACGCCGCGCGTGAGCCGCGGCAGCGAGTGCGTGACGCGGCCGCGATGATCGATCACCGCGGTGGCGCCCGTGTTGGTGGCACGCACCATCGGCCGCTGGAATTCGAGCGCGCGCATGCGCGAGATGGACAGGTGCTGGTCGATCGCCACCGTGTCGCCGAACCATGCGATGTTGCTCACGTTGAGCAGGATGGTGGGGGCCCTTGCCTCGTCGCGGAAGTTGGCGCCGATCTCGTCGCCGAACAGGTCTTCGTAGCAGATGTTGGGCGCGATGCGCTGGCCCAGCCAATCCAGCGGCGGCTGCGCGAGGCCGCCGCTCTGGAAATCGCCCAGGGGGATGCTCATCATGTCGGTGAACCAGCGGAACAGACGGGGCACGAATTCTCCGAAGGGCACGAGGTGGTGCTTGTCGTAGCGGAAAGGCGTGCTGCGCCCGGGGCCGAAGCCCAGCACCGTGTTGGTGTAGACGCGGCCATTGCCCAGCGGGAGGCCGACGATCGCGGTCTGCGTGCCGTTCGCGTAGCGCGCCGCGATGGCGTCGAGGTAGCCGGGAGGCAGTTGTGAAGGCAGCAGGGGCAGTGCGGTTTCGGGCGTGATCACCAGCGGCGCGGTGGCGCGCTGCAGTTGCTCGCCGTACCACTGCAGCGCGGTGGCGATGCCGCCACTGGGGATGAACTTCTCGTCCTGGGGGATATTGCCTTGCAGCAGCGCCACGTCGATGCGACCGCGCGAGAGTGCCGCCTCGTCGGGTGTGCCGCGCAGGGCGGCGAACAGCGCGGGCGCGGCCAGGAGGATCAGGGCCACGCCGAGTTCGCTCATCCGCGTGCCGGCTCGGGCGGCGCGCAACGCAGTTGCAGCGAGCGCCGCGATCGCAGCCGCGACGGCGCCCACGCCATACGCGCCCACCCAGGGTGCGTATGCCGCGAGCGGACCATCGACGTGGGCGTAACCGCCCGCCCCCCACGGAAAGCCGGTGAACAAGCTGTTGCGCAGCAGCTCGGCCAGGGTCCACGCGGCGGCGAACAGGAGTACGGCGCCCGCCCGATGGACAGGCGCGAGCGCGACGTAGAAGGCCGCGGCAACGGCGTAGTACAGGGACAGGGCCGCAGATAGCGCCAGCACGGCCATGGCGGCCAGCGGCGCGGCGAGCCCGCCGTAGATGTGCATCGAGACGAAGAGCCACCAGAAGGTGCCGCACAGCCAGGCGGTCGAGAACACCCAGCCGTAGAGCCCCGCACTGCGCCATGAGGGCCGCGGCGCGGTGCGATCGCGCAGCGCATCGAGCTGCCAGACCAGCGCGGCCAGTGATAGCAGTTGCAGCCACCACAAGGGCTGCCCGCTCCAGGGAGCCGCGATCGACGCGGCCTGCGCGAGCCCCGCGAGGCCGAGGCCCAGCGCGCGCACCAGCGTTTTCAATCGCCCGCGTCGTCGCCGCGCGCCGGCGAGACCTTGAACCAGCGCACGGCGCCGCCCTTCGTGTGGAGCACGACGAAGTCGAAGGCACCCAGCGCATAGTGCTCGCCGCGCTTGGGCACATGGCCCATCTCGTGAGCGATCAGGCCACCGATGGTGTCGAAGTCCTCGCTCAGCACCTCCTCGTCGAAGACGATGCCGAAGGCCTCGGCCACGCGTTCGATCGGCGTGTCGCCCGAGACGCGGTAGGTGCGGTCGGCCAGGCCGAAGATGTCGCCCTCTTCCTCGGCAATGTCGAATTCGTCCTCGATTTCGCCGACGATCTGCTCCAGCACGTCCTCGATGGTGATGAGGCCGGCCACGCGGCCGAACTCGTCGATCACGATCGCCAGATGGTTGCGGTTGCCGCGGAATTCACGCAGCAGATCGTTCAGACCCTTGCTCTCGGGCACGAAGGTGGCAGGACGCAGCAGCGCGCGGATGTTGAGCCCTGGTGCGCGCTGGAGCTTGAGCAGGTCCTTCGCGAGCAGGATGCCGATGATGTTTTCCTTCTCGCCCTCGTAGACCGGAAAGCGCGAGTGGGCCGTGTCGATCACCAGATTGAGCAGCGACTCGTAGGGCGCATCGATGTTGACCAGGTCCATGCGCGGCGCGGCCACCATCACGTCGCCGGCGGTCATGTCGGCCATGCGCAGCACGCCTTCGAGCATGACGCGCGACTCGGCGCCGATCACGTCGTTGTCTTCGGCGTCGGCGAGGGTTTCGATCAGCTCGTCGCGCGAGTCTGGGCCGGGGTGAATGAACTCGGCGAGTTTCTGCAGGAAACTGCGCTTGTCCTCGCGTTCAACGGGCGCGCGGTCGGGGTGAGGGTCAGCCACTGCGGGAGGGCGGAGTTGTGGAATCGCAAGGATACCGGAACGGGCCCGCCCCGCGGAGCTCCGCCGATCGCCTGTGGCAACGGTCGTTCAAGGCGAGGACTGCTCGCGCGCGGCGCGCACGCCGCTGCGGATCTCCTGCAGGGTGGCCAGCAAGGCCCAGAACTGCTTGGCACGCGTCTTGAGCTGGAAATCGACCTCGGCGTAGTGCTCGAGCGCGATCTCGCTCATGCGGCTGTCGAAGGTCGCATTGGGCAACTGCAGGTGGGCTTCGGATTCGGAGCCGCTGCGCACCACGGTGGCGCCGGCATTGCGCGCGATCTTGAGCATGGCCGTGTTCTCGCTCAGCGCGTGGATGAATAGCATGCCCACCCCCTCGTTGCGCGCGATCACTGCTGCGCGCTCGAACAGGCGGGCGCCATAACCGCGGCCGCGGGCGTGCTCGGCGACGGAGACGCCGAATTCAGCGCAATCCTTGAGCTGATCGTCCGGCGCAAAGGCGAGGTGCGCCATCGCGATCAGGTCGAGACGGCGGTTGTAGATACCGAAGAGCTCGTCACGATCAAAATCGAGGCCGTCGACGTAGCGCTGGATCTGCTCATCGGAGGCGGAGTAGCCGAACCGCAGGTAGCGGTCATGGGGCTTGAGTGCGAGCAGGTGCTGCGCGATGCGATCACGCTCGCGTGGTCCGATCGAGCGGATCGGCACCATCACGGGCGCGGGGGCAGCGGCGCGCGGCTGGGCTTCAACCATCGGCGCTTTCAGGAAGGAGCCGAGGCCGAGCGAGGCTTTGAGAAGTGCCTTGGCGGTATGCATGGCTCCAATATAGGGGTTTTCCCTTAACCAACAAGCTCGCAAGGACGAAAAGGTAATTCGTAAGATTACAAAACAGAAGCGAGAGACGAGCAATGTCCTTCCCTGTTGCTATATCGGCACAGCGGTGGTGGCTTTCACCCGATCCAGCACAAAGCTGGTCTTGCAGTCTTCCACGCTGGGATGCTTGAGCAGCGTGTCCATGATGAAACGGCTGTAGTGCGCCATGTCGGCGACAACGACACGCAACAAGTAGTCCATTTCCCCCGTCAACGCGGCGCATTCCACCACTTCCGGCCATGTCTGGACGCTGGCACGGAACAGGTCCATCGGGTTGCGCTTGTGGGTCTCGGTGTGCTTCTCGAGACGGACGTTGAGATATGCCGTGAGACCGAGGCCCACCGCCTCAGGCTTGACCAGCGCAACATAGCGGTCGATGACGCCGCTCTCCTCCAGGCGCCGGACCCGCCGCAGCACCGCGCTTGGCGAGAGGCTGACCTTCTCGGCCAGTTGGTCATAAGTGGCCCGGCCATCGCTTTGCAGCGTGCGCAAAATCAGTCGATCCAGCTTGTCAAGTGCGTCCATTTCTTCATTTTCACAGTTTTCCTGCGTCTTGGCTCAGGCTTGGGCCTGATAACGCTGAAATCATGAGGGCGTGCGCTTTTACAGTTCAACACCAGCCTGCGCCACCGCAACGCACACTCAATAACCCTTCCTGATTTCTTACTGGAGACGCCCAATGAGCACCGCCGACGCCCCCGCCTTCACCCCGTGGGAGAATCCCATGGGCACCGACGGCTTCGAGTTCATCGAATACGCCGCGCCCGATCCGGCCGCGATGGGCCAAGTCTTCGAGCGAATGGGTTTCAAGGCCGTGGCGAAGCATCGCCACAAGAACGTGCTGCTGTATCGCCAGGGCACGATCAACTTCATCGTGAACGCGGAGCCGGACTCCTTCGCGCAGCGCTTCGCGCGCCAGCACGGACCCAGCGTCTGCGCCATCGCATTCCGCGTGCAGGACGCCAAGGCCGCCTACGAGCGAGCCATTTCGCTCGGGGCCTGGGGGTTCGCCGACAAGGCGGGGCCCGGCGAACTGAACATCCCTGCGATCAAGGGCATCGGCGACAGCCTGATCTATCTCGTCGACCGCTGGCGCGGCAAGAACGGCGCGGAGCCGGGCGACATCGGCAACATCGGCTTCTACGACGTCGACTTCGAAGCCCTGCCCGGCCTGACGGCGCAGCAGGCCCTCGCGCCGGAAGGGAACGGCCTGACCTACATCGACCACCTGACCCACAACGTGCACCGCGGCCGTATGAACGAGTGGGCCGATTTCTACGAGCGCCTGTTCAACTTCCGCGAGATCAAGTACTTCGACATCGAAGGGCAGGTGACGGGCGTGAAGAGCAAGGCGATGACCAGCCCCTGCGGCAAGATCCGCATCCCGATCAACGAGGAAGGCAAGGAGCAGCCCGGCCAGATCCAGGAGTACCTGGATCTCTATCGCGGGGAAGGCATTCAGCACATCGCGATGGGCTCGGACGACCTGTACAAGACAGTCGATGCGCTGCGCGCCAGCGGCGTCAAGCTGCTTGACACCATCGACACCTACTACGAACTGGTGGACAAGCGCATCCCGGGTCACGGTGAAAGCCTGGAGGAACTGCACAAGCGCAAGATCCTGATCGACGGCAAGAAGGACGCGCTGCTGCTGCAGATCTTCAGCGAGAACCAGTTGGGCCCGATCTTCTTCGAGTTCATCCAGCGCAAAGGGGACGACGGCTTCGGCAACGGCAACTTCAAGGCGCTGTTCGAGAGCATCGAGCTGGACCAGATACGTCGGGGCGTGTTGAGCGCTGCACAATAGTTGCGCCATCACACACAGGAGCAAGGAATGCGCCCCAGCTTTTGGATTCGCTGTTCATCGATCGCGGCTGCGGTCTTCATTCTCGGTGGTTGCGCGATGAATGCGCAGCAACCGCAGACCTTGGCCGCGTCGCACCTCGATGCAGTGCAGAAGGCAGGCGTGCTGCGTATCTGCACGCCGGGCGACTACAAGCCATTCAGCTTCCAGAAGGCCGATGCGAGCTATGAGGGGATCGATGTCGACCTGATGACGAGCTTCGGCAGCAGCCTCAACGCGAAGCCGGAGTGGGTCAAGACGACCTGGGCCAACCTGCTGCCGGACCTAGCCGCCGGCAAGTGCGACCTCGCCGTGGGCGGGGTCTCGGTGACCACCGAGCGACAAAAACGCGCCTTCTTCAGCGCGCCCTACATGGTCAACGGCAAGACGCCGATCGCGCGCTGCGCCGATGTCGCCAAGTACCAGAGCGTCGCCGCCATCGACAAGCCTGAGGTGCGGGTGATCTTCAACCCCGGCGGCAGCAACGAGCGCTTCGCGCGCGCCAACTTCAAGCGAGCCCGGCTCACGATGCATGGCGAGAACGTGACGATCTTCGACGAGATCCTCGCGAACCGCGCAGATGTCTTCGTGACCGAGGCGGCCGAGGCGATCACGCAGCAGAAGCTCAAGCCAGGCCTGTGCGCCATCAATCCCGACAAGCCGCTGCAGTACGGCGAGATGGCCTGGATGCTGCCGCGCGATGACATGGCATTCAAGGCCTATGTCGATCAATGGCTGCACCTGGCACGAGCGGGCGGCGAGTTCCAGCGCGTCATGGACCGCTGGCTCAGGTAACCATCCATCTTTCGGAGCTTTTCATGGAGACGCCTTCAGGTGCGGTCATGCCCGCGGTCTACGGTCAATCGGATCGTCCGCCGCGCGGCGACTATTCGCGGGGCGGCACCGTGCTCGCCGACTACACCTGCCCGCAGGACTGGGCCAGCTATACGCCGGCCGACCACGACACCTACCGGCGCCTCTACGAACGGCAGGCTGCGCAATTGCCGGGACTGGCCTGCGACGCGTTCATCGAATCGCTGCCCCTGCTCGGTATAAAGGACCGTATCCCGCGCTTCGACGAGATCAACGAGCGCCTCTACAAGGCGACCCGCTGGGAGATCGTCGCAGTGCCCGGGCTGATTCCGGAGCTGCCCTTCTTCACGCTGCTGGCAAATCGCAAGTTTCCGGTCACCGACTGGATCCGCAAGCCGGCGGAGTTCGACTACATCGTCGAGCCCGACGTGTTCCACGATCTGTTCGGCCATGTCCCAATGCTCTTCGACCCGAGCTTCGCCGACTACGTGCAGCGCTACGGGCAGGGAGGCATCAAGGCGCACGACCTGGATGCCGGCGAGAAGCTCGCACGGCTCTACTGGTACACGGTCGAGTTCGGTCTTATCCGCCAGCCGGAGGGTCTGCGCGCCTATGGCGCGGGCATCCTGAGCTCGGTCGGCGAACTGAAGCACGCGGTGCGCAGCACGGAGCCGCTGCGCTTGCCGCTCGATCTGCTGCGAGCCATGCGTACGCGCTACAAGATCGACACCTACCAGCGCAACTACTTCGTGATCGACAGCTTCACGCAGCTCTTCGACCTCACGGCTCCGGACTTCACGCCGCTCTACCAGGCGCTCGCCGGGCAGCCCGACATCGAGGCCGGTGCGCTGCTGCCGGGCGAATCCTCTGGCTGAGCGCGACGGCTCTTCACTCGTCGAGCAATGCGAGGGTCTGCTGCCGCAGGCTTGAGACAAACGCCATTTCCACATGCCCGCGCCCCGGCACGAGCCGGTTGTCGGCGCCGGGAAGCGTGGCCGAAGAGGTCGGGAACACGATGTTGTCGCAGTTCGAATACCAGCAGGTGAACGGCACCTCACGTGCGCTGCTGCAAGCGCTTTCCATTTGCTGCAGCCATTCGCCATCGAGTCGCATCTGGCGTCCGTTCACGGTACGGCCGAAGCGTGCCAGCCAGGTGCCGCGGTGCGGCGTGCCGATCGTGACGATACGATGCACGCGCGCCACATCGGCGCTGCGCAGCCATGCTCTGGCGGCGAGACCACCCATGCTGTGGCAGATCAGGACCGGCGAGCGTCCGGTGGCTGCAGTTACGCGTGAGATCGCCTCGTCGAGTGTCGTCGCGTAGTGGTCAATCGAGCCGAAGACTGGCTCGAGATCGACAGCGATGAAGGCATGGCCGCTCGCACGCAGCTCTCGGAGCCAGGGATTCCAGAAGCCCCGGTTGCACAGGAAGCCATGAAGCAGCACGACGCCACGGCGGCCGCTCCTCTCGGGCACATAGTCGGGCTCTGCATGGAAGCGGAACGGCTGTTGCCAGCAGAACACCCTCAGCGCCGTCCGGCTTTCGGCAGCCCAAGCCCGCGCGCACTGCACCGCAGTGGCGCGTCCTAACGGGTCTCGTCTGCTGACGTGATAGCTCGCAATGAACTCCAGCGCCAGGAAGCCCGCGTGGGCCAGGCTCAAGGTCAGAAGACCGCCCACGGCCACGCCGCGCGCGTGCGGCCACCAGCCGCCAACCCACCCGGCAGCGGCCAGCAGCCAAGCCAACACGATGCATTGCTGAAGACGCGCGACCATGCCGCCGACTATCGCATGCGCGACAAGTCTGGCGCGGTAGATCCGGCGCGACACTGGGACAAGCCCGCTGGCGGCACGGCAAAGCTCCCTTCGACAATCCGCGGCAAAGGAGTTCGCATGCAATCAGCCGTTTTGAAAAGCTATCCGCCGGGCGTGCCACACGAGGTGCATCCCGAGCAGTACCGGTCGCTGGCCCACATGTTCGAGGAGTCGTTCGAGCACTTCGCAACGCGACCGTTCTCGGTGTGTATGGAGAAGTGGATGAGCTATGCTGAGCTCGACGAGTTGTCCAGAGCGCTGGGGGCCTGGCTCCAGGCGCGCGGGCTGGAGGCGGGGGCACGCGTGGCCATCATGCTGCCCAACGTGCCGCAGTTCGCGGTCACCATGGCAGGGGTGCTGCGTGCAGGCTACACCTGCGTCAATGTCAATCCTCTATATACCGCGCGCGAGCTCGAGCACCAGCTGAAGGATTCCGGTGCGACGGCGATTGTCATTCTCGAAAACTTTGCGGCGACACTCGAACAGGTGATCGAGCACACGCCGATCAAGCATGTGGTCGTCGCTTCGATGGGTGACCTGCTCGGCGGGCTTTACGGCACCTGGATCACGGTGGCAGTGCGACATCTCGCGAAGATGGTGCCGCCGTACAAGCTCCCGCTCGACAAGGGCCGGACCGTGGCGCCCTTTCCAAGGGTGATCCTTGAAGGCAAGGAACTCAAGCTCGCGCCCGACACGAGCACGCTCGACTCGATCGCGTTCCTGCAGTACACGGGAGGCACCACAGGGCTGTCGAAGGGTGCCGTGCTGACGCACCGCAACATCATTGCGGCCACGCTGCAGGCCGAAGCCTGGTTCAAGCCGGCGCTCGAGCGCGCAGGCGACTCGTCCAAAGTCAACAGCATCGCAGCGCTGCCGCTGTATCACATCTTCGCACTGACGCTGTGCCTGCTCGCGATCCGCCAGGGATCGCATCTCACGCTGATCCCCAATCCGCGCGACATTGACAAGTTCATCGCTGTGCTTAAGAAGAGGCCCTTCCACATGCTGCCGGCGGTCAATACGCTGTTCAATGCATTGTTGCTGCATCCGGAATTCAAGACCGTCGACTTCTCTGCTCTGGTGGTCTCCCAGGCCGGGGGCATGGCCGCATCCGAGGGTACGGCCCGCAAGTGGTTCGAGACCACAGGCTGTCCAATGATCGAGGGCTGGGGCATGAGCGAGACCTGCGCGATCGGAACGAACAATCCAGTGTCCAACACAGCGTTCACCGGCACCATCGGCCTGCCGCTTCCAGGGATCGAAGTCGCTATCAAGGATGACGAGGGCCGCTCGCTGCGCGTCGACGAGGCCGGCGAGCTCTGCATCAAGGGGCCCAACGTGATGATCGGCTATTACAACCAGCCCGCGGAGACCGCGGCGGCGTTCACGGCCGACGGCTTCATGCGCACCGGCGACATCGCGGTCATGCAGGAGGACGGCTACAGCCGGATCGTCGACCGCAAGAAGGACATGATTCTCGTGAGCGGCTTCAACGTGTTTCCGAACGAGCTGGAGAACGTTATCTCGCTGTGCCCTGGCGTGGTGGAGTGCGCGGCGATTGGCGTGCCAGACGAGAAGCAAGGCGAGGCGATCAAGGTCTTCGTGGTCCGCAAGGACCCCACGCTGACCGAGGATGCAGTGACGCGCTACTGCAACGACCAGTTGACCGGGTACAAGCGGCCCAAGCACATCGAGTTCCGAGATAGCCTGCCGAAGACAAACGTCGGCAAGATCCTTCGGCGCCAGCTCCGTACGGACACGAGGGCTTGAGCCCCGCCTGCCGGGACTAAGCAGAATGGGCTGGCCCGTTGAGGCCGCGCGAGTGCGTGAAGTATGTCGATGCTGGAGTGGTGTGGGAAGGGTGGTAGAGGGGCGCGTATATAAGCAAAAAGCCCAACCATTGCTGGCTGGGCTTTTTGTGGCTGTAAGAGCCTGACGATGACCTACTTTCACACGGGAACCCGCACTATCATCGGCGCTGAGGCGTTTCACTGTCCTGTTCGGGATGGGAAGGAGTGGGACCACCTCGCTATGGTCATCAGGCATAAAGGGGTGCTGTCTTGGTGTTGAGGACAAGACGGCGAATTCATAGAGTTAAATCAGTTGTTATTTGACTGCGTCACTTGGCATAACACCTTGATCTGGGAGATCAAAGTTATAGGGTCAAGCCGCACGAGCAATTAGTATCGGTTAGCTTAACGCATTACTGCGCTTCCACACCCGACCTATCAACGTCCTGGTCTAGAACGACTCTTCAGGGGGCTCGAGGCCCCGGCAGATCTCATCTTGAAACGAGTTTCCCGCTTAGATGCTTTCAGCGGTTATCTCTTCCACACTTAGCTACTCGGCAATGCCACTGGCGTGACAACCGATACACCAGAGGTGTGTCCACTCCGGTCCTCTCGTACTAGGAGCAGGCTTCCTCAAATCTGCAGCGCCCACGGAAGATAGGGACCAAACTGTCTCACGACGTTTTAAACCCAGCTCACGTACCTCTTTAAATGGCGAACAGCCATACCCTTGGGACCGGCTACAGCCCCAGGATGAGATGAGCCGACATCGAGGTGCCAAACACCGCCGTCGATATGAACTCTTGGGCGGTATCAGCCTGTTATCCCCAGAGTACCTTTTATCCGTTGAGCGATGGCCCTTCCATACAGAACCACCGGATCACTATGTCCTGCTTTCGCATCTGCTCGACTTGTCAGTCTCGCAGTTAAGCACGCTTATGCCATTGCACTATCGTCACGATGTCCGACCGTAACTAGCGTACCTTCGAACTCCTCCGTTACGCTTTGGGAGGAGACCGCCCCAGTCAAACTGCCTACCATGCACTGTCCCCGATCCAGATGATGGACCTAGGTTAGAACCTCAAACACACCAGGGTGGTATTTCAACGTTGGCTCCATGCGATCTAGCGACCGCACTTCAAAGCCTCCCACCTATCCTACACAGATCTGTTCAAAGTCCAATACAAAGCTACAGTAAAGGTTCATGGGGTCTTTCCGTCTTTCCGCGGGGAGATTGCATCATCACAAACATTTCAACTTCGCTGAGTCTCAGGAGGAGACAGTGTGGCCATCGTTACGCCATTCGTGCAGGTCGGAACTTACCCGACAAGGAATTTCGCTACCTTAGGACCGTTATAGTTACGGCCGCCGTTTACTGGGACTTCAATCAAGAGCTTGCACCCCATCATTTAATCTTCCAGCACCGGGCAGGCGTCACACCCTATACGTCCACTTTCGTGTTTGCAGAGTGCTGTGTTTTTAATAAACAGTCGCAGCCACCGATTTTTTGCAACCCATTCATGCTCCGTTGTTCACTTCACACTAATAGGGCACACCTTCTTCCGAAGTTACGGTGTCAATTTGCCGAGTTCCTTCTCCTGAGTTCTCTCAAGCGCCTTAGAATACTCATCTCGCGCACCAGTGTCGGTTTGCGGTACGGTCGTGTGCAGCTGAAGCTTAGTGGCTTTTCCTGGAACCTCGTTCAGTCACTTCACCAGCAAGCTGGCTCGATCGTTGGCCTCGGTATATGTGCGCCGGATTTGCCTAACGCACGCCTACTTCCAACTAAACCGGGATATCCAACACCCGGATGACCTATTAAGATCCGTCCCCACATCGCACTACACATCGGTACAGGAATATTGACCTGTTTCCCATCAGCTACGCATCTCTGCCTCGCCTTAGGGGCCGACTCACTCTACGCCGATGAACGTTGCGTAGAAAACCTTGCGCTTACGGCGAGGGGGCTTTTCACCCCCTTTAACGCTACTCATGTCAGCATTCGCACTTCTGATACCTCCAGCACGCTTTACAACGCACCTTCACAGGCTTACAGAACGCTCTCCTACCACGCACAGTAAACTGTGCATCCGCAGCTTCGGTAACTGGCTTAGCCCCGTTACATCTTCCGCGCAGGACGACTCGATCAGTGAGCTATTACGCTTTCTTTAAATGATGGCTGCTTCTAAGCCAACATCCTGACTGTTTTAGCCTTCCCACTTCGTTTCCCACTTAGCCAATTTTAGGGACCTTAGCTGGCGGTCTGGGTTGTTTCCCTCTTGAGTCCGGACGTTAGCACCCGGTGCTCTGTCTCCCAAGCTGTACTCGTCGGTATTCGGAGTTTGCCTTGGTTTGGTAAGTCGCCATGACCCCCTAGCCAAAACAGTGCTCTACCCCCGACGGTAATACTTGAGGCACTACCTAAATAGTTTTCGGAGAGAACCAGCTATTTCCAAGTTTGTTTAGCCTTTCACCCCTATCCACAGCTCATCCGCTAGTTTTGCAACACTAGTCGGTTCGGACCTCCAGTACCTGTTACGGCACCTTCATCCTGGCCATGGATAGATCACTTGGTTTCGGGTCTACACCCAGCGACTAGACGCCCTATTCGGACTCGATTTCTCTACGGCTTCCCTATTCGGTTAACCTTGCCACTGAATGTAAGTCGCTGACCCATTATACAAAAGGTACGCCGTCACCCTTGCGGGCTCCGACTTTTTGTAAGCATGCGGTTTCAGGATCTATTTCACTCCCCTCCCGGGGTTCTTTTCGCCTTTCCCTCACGGTACTAGTTCACTATCGGTCGATGATGAGTATTTAGCCTTGGAGGATGGTCCCCCCATCTTCAGACAGGATTTCTCGTGTCCCGCCCTACTTTTCGTCAGCTCAGTACCACACAAGTCTTTTCACGTACGGGGCTATCACCCACTATGGCCGGCCTTTCCAAGCCGCTCCGTTAAGTCTTGTGCTATCACTAACAGGCTCTTCCGATTTCGCTCGCCACTACTTTCGGAATCTCGGTTGATGTCTTTTCCTCGAGCTACTGAGATGTTTCAGTTCACCCGGTTCGCCTCGTTATCCTATGTATTCAGATAACGATACCTTTCGGTGGGTTTCCCCATTCGGAAATCTCCGGATCAAAGCTAATTTGCCAGCTCCCCGAAGCTTATCGCAGGCTATCACGTCCTTCGTCGCCTATCATCGCCAAGGCATCCACCACATGCTCTTATTCACTTGACCCTATAACTTTGACGTTTCTTCACAGAAACCAAAGCCCATCAAGGAATATGCCAGGTCTTTCACCTGACGCGTTATGCCGTCTTCATTCGAATTGCTTCGAAGTGAAGTTCATTTGACGCAATCAAAATTCTTGTTGCTGATGGCACGGTCCGCACCAAACCTTTACGAATGTGCAGTTTCCATCAGCAACGCTGATTCGACTCTATGAATTTTTAAAGAACAGCCGATTGACCGAACAATCTCGATCAACAACAAAGAGGCCTCGCGCTCTCGCACAAAGCCGCTTTGGTGTTGAAGGATCTACCAGGATGATGGTGGAGGATGACGGGATCGAACCGACGACCCCCTGCTTGCAAAGCAGGTGCTCTCCCAGCTGAGCTAATCCCCCGATGTCCTCTCACTTGGATATCAGAAGATGGTGGGTCTAGTTGGGCTCGAACCAACGACCCCCGCCTTATCAAGACGGTGCTCTAACCAGCTGAGCTACAGACCCATGGTCGAAACGAATCGACCTCTTCCAACAACCGATAAGTGTGGGCGTTCAATTTGAACGGCATTGTTTCCAGAAAGGAGGTGATCCAGCCGCACCTTCCGATACGGCTACCTTGTTACGACTTCACCCCAGTCACGAACCCTGCCGTGGTAATCGCCCTCCTTGCGGTTAGGCTAACTACTTCTGGCAGAACCCGCTCCCATGGTGTGACGGGCGGTGTGTACAAGACCCGGGAACGTATTCACCGTGACATTCTGATCCACGATTACTAGCGATTCCGACTTCACGCAGTCGAGTTGCAGACTGCGATCCGGACTACGACTGGCTTTATGGGATTAGCTCCCCCTCGCGGGTTGGCAACCCTTTGTACCAGCCATTGTATGACGTGTGTAGCCCCACCTATAAGGGCCATGAGGACTTGACGTCATCCCCACCTTCCTCCGGTTTGTCACCGGCAGTCTCATTAGAGTGCCCAACTAAATGTAGCAACTAATGACAAGGGTTGCGCTCGTTGCGGGACTTAACCCAACATCTCACGACACGAGCTGACGACAGCCATGCAGCACCTGTGTTACGGTTCTCTTTCGAGCACTAAGCCATCTCTGGCAAATTCCGTACATGTCAAAGGTGGGTAAGGTTTTTCGCGTTGCATCGAATTAAACCACATCATCCACCGCTTGTGCGGGTCCCCGTCAATTCCTTTGAGTTTCAACCTTGCGGCCGTACTCCCCAGGCGGTCAACTTCACGCGTTAGCTTCGTTACTGAGTCAGTGAAGACCCAACAACCAGTTGACATCGTTTAGGGCGTGGACTACCAGGGTATCTAATCCTGTTTGCTCCCCACGCTTTCGTGCATGAGCGTCAGTGCAGGCCCAGGGGATTGCCTTCGCCATCGGTGTTCCTCCGCATATCTACGCATTTCACTGCTACACGCGGAATTCCATCCCCCTCTGCCGCACTCCAGCAATGCAGTCACAGATGCAGTTCCCAGGTTGAGCCCGGGGATTTCACAACTGTCTTACATCACCGCCTGCGCACGCTTTACGCCCAGTAATTCCGATTAACGCTTGCACCCTACGTATTACCGCGGCTGCTGGCACGTAGTTAGCCGGTGCTTATTCTTACGGTACCGTCATGAGCCCTCTTTATTAGAGAAAGCCTTTTCGTTCCGTACAAAAGCAGTTTACAACCCGAAGGCCTTCATCCTGCACGCGGCATGGCTGGATCAGGCTTGCGCCCATTGTCCAAAATTCCCCACTGCTGCCTCCCGTAGGAGTCTGGGCCGTGTCTCAGTCCCAGTGTGGCTGGTCGTCCTCTCAGACCAGCTACAGATCGCAGGCTTGGTGAGCCTTTACCTCACCAACTACCTAATCTGCCATCGGCCGCTCCATTCGCGCAAGGCCTTGCGGTCCCCTGCTTTCATCCGTAGATCTCATGCGGTATTAGCACAGCTTTCGCTGCGTTATCCCCCACGATTGGGCACGTTCCGATGTATTACTCACCCGTTCGCCACTCGCCACCAGGATTGCTCCCGTGCTGCCGTTCGACTTGCATGTGTAAGGCATGCCGCCAGCGTTCAATCTGAGCCAGGATCAAACTCTATAGTTCGATCTTGAATTTAACGTCTCTCGCGAGACAAACTCATAAAAACGGAATTGAAGTGAACTTCACTTCTATTCTCATGAGCATTTAAAGCCTGAAAGGCTTCGTTCCGAAGAACTTGGCCATTCGCCTCAAACGCCCACGCTTATCGGCTGTATGTTTTTAATGATCCCCACAAGTCAGGCAACTCTCTCGCCCTCCTTGCCCACTTCGCTGCGATCAGCGAAGCCTTAGATTATCACACGATTTTTGAAGAACCGCCAAACTTTTTGAAGTTTTTTTAAGAACCCATCAACCACTCGGTCAACACAGCCCCAACCAAAACCCCTCTTCCCGCCCAAACCAGCCATCAAAGCCCATCAGGCTTCAGCGACCAGAACATCCTCAGCGGAGCCTTCGATTATGACACGGATTTGAATAACCCGCCACTTCGAGGCCTGACTTCCTTCGACTCTCCTCGCGCCTCGCTTAAAAGCCCAAAGTGCACGTCGATTCAGAAGAGCCTGCGAGTATATGCCAAAGTTTGCCCCTCGCAAGAGCTGCGATGGGGCCTGAAGGATCGTGCGACCCGCCCTCACCCCAGCCGATGCGCGTACCCCAGCGGCTCTTCGTGCCGAGCACCCTGCCCGTCAAGGACTATGCCGAGTCCATCATGCGGCTCCGATAATCGGCGCCACATGGCACTCATCACACTCCTCGACGCGCAACTCGCCTTCGGACACGTCCCGCTGCTCGACCACGCGGACTTCGCGCTGCTCGAGTTCGAGCGCATCGGCCTGATCGGCCGCAACGGCGCCGGCAAGTCCTCGCTCTTGAAGATCCTGGGCAGTCTCGAAAAGCCCGACGACGGCACGCTCCAAGCTCAGCAGGGTCTGCGCGTCGCGTATGTGGCGCAGGATCCCCAGCTCGCGCTGGACGCCAACGTATTCACGGCCGCCAGCGCCGGACTGGCGAAGGCCATCGCGCTCCGCGAGCAATATCTCTCCGGGGCTCCGGGCCTGGACCTCAATGCGTTGCAATCGCAGATCGAAGCCTTCGACGCCTGGAACTGGGAGCAGCGCGTTGAAGAGACCCTGCACCGGCTGCATCTCGATGGCGCCGCGCTAGTAGGCGCGCTCTCGGGCGGGACCCGCAAGCGCGTGGCCCTTGCGCAGGCGCTGGTCGCCGCGCCCAACGTGCTGCTGCTGGACGAGCCGACCAACCACCTCGACCTGGACTCGATCGAATGGCTCGAACAGTTGCTGATCGACTTCAAAGGCAGCGTCGTCACCATCACGCACGACCGCAGCTTCCTGAACCGCGTCGCCACCCGCATCGTGGAGCTCGACCGCGGCAAGCTCAATTCGTATCCTGGCAACTTCGAGCAATACCTGGCGCAAAAGGAAGCGCAGCTCGCCCAGGAAGCCGTCATCATTGCCAAGGCGGACAAGCTGCTGGCCCAAGAAGAGATTTGGATCCGCAAGGGCGTCGAGGCCCGCCGCACTCGCAGTCAAAGTCGCATCAACCGACTCGAGGCACTGCGCGCCCGGCGCAGCGCCCGGCGCGGGGCGCTCGGCAGCGTCAGTATGGATGTGGCCTCCGGCCAGACCAGCGGAAAGATCGTGGCGGAGATGGCGGGCGTGACGAAGGCCTTCGCCGACAAGACCGTCGTCCGGAACTTCAGCGGGACTATCCTGCGCGGCGACAAGGTCGGCCTGGTGGGGCCGAACGGCGCGGGCAAGACCACACTGCTGAAGCTCATCCTCGGCGAGATCGAGCCCGACAGCGGCAAGATCCGCCGCGGCACCAACCTGCAGGTCGCCTACTTCGATCAGATGCGCGCCGCGCTGCAGCTCGATGCCACGCTGGAGGATTTCATCAGCCCCGGCAGCGAGTGGATCGAGATCGGCAGCCAGCGCAAGCATGTCAAGAGCTACCTCGCGGATTTCCTGTTCTCGCCAGCGCGCGCGCAATCGCCGGTGCGCTCGCTGAGCGGAGGCGAACGCAATCGCCTGCTGCTCGCCCGCCTGTTCGCGCGCCCAGCCAATGTGCTGGTGCTCGACGAACCCACCAACGACCTCGACATCGACACGCTCGAACTACTCGAAGACCTGCTGCAGAACTACGACGGCACCGTCTTCCTCGTGAGCCACGACCGGACCTTCCTCGACAACGTGGTGACGAGCACCATCGCCTTCGAAGGCGATGGCCTCTGGCGCGAATACGAAGGCAGCGTGGAAGACTGGCTGATCCAGTCGAAGCGCGCTCGCGAGATCGCTGCCGAAAGGGCCCAGGCTTCGCCCGCGCCCGCGCCCGCGCCCGCGCCCGCGCCCAGCCCTGCGGTGGCCTCCCCCGCGGCGGAAGCGGCCGCGCGCGCGGGCACGCGCAGAAAGCTCAGCTACAAGGAGCAGCGCGAATTCGAGGCCCTGCCCGCACGGATCGCCGAGCTAGAAGAAGAGCAGAAGCGCATCACCGACGTACTCGAGCTGGAGGGTGGCGCCATCTACGCCAGCGAGGCCTCGCGCGCCGCCGAGCTCGCCCAGCGCCACGCACAGATCGACGAGGAATTGCTGGCCGCAATGGAGCGTTGGGAGGCGCTGGATTCGGCGCGCCAAGGCTAGCCGGCGGCGCCTTCGTCCGACGTGCGGCGGGCCGCGGCTGCGCTATATAGAGGCAGCAAACTTCGATCAGGCAGCATGACTTCATTCCAGGCCTTCCACCCCTGCGCGCGCGTATGGCGGAGCTGCGCCGCGGCCCTGTGTTCGACCTTCCTCTTGCTCTCGGCGTGCGCCGAGCTGCCCCAGAACGTGCACAGGCCGGTGTCAACCGCGCTCGCATCGCCCGCCGGCACGCCGCTCGCGGCCCTGGTCCAGGAGCGCCGCCAGGCCGTGTCGGCGCGCAACGAGTCCGGCTTCATGCTGCTCGACGGACCACCGGCCGCCTATGGGAGCCGCCTCGCGCTGGCCGAGGGTGCGAGGAAAACGCTCGACCTTCAGTACTACGCGATCCATGCCGACGCCAGCACCGAACGCTTGCTCACCGCAGTGCGCGAGGCGGCCGCCCGCGGCGTGCGCGTGCGCATCCTGCTGGACGACTTCCACAGCACCGGCCGCAATGCATCGGTGATGCGCCTGGCTTTCGTGCCCAACATCGAGATGCGGATGTTCAATCCGGTGCCCGGCTCGCGCGGTTCGAGCCTGGCCCGGATGTTCAATGCCATCGAGGATGCCTCGCGCATCCAGCAGCGCATGCACAACAAGCTCTTCATCGCCGACAACGTGCTCGGCGTGACGGGCGGACGCAATCTGGGCGACGCCTATTTCGGCAACGCCCAGGCGGGCAACTTCGTGGACATGGACGTGTTGGCGGCCGGGCCCATCGTGCAGGACCTGTCGCGCAGCTTCGATGCCTACTGGAACAACGAGCGCGCCTATCCCGTTCAGTCGCTGGTGACGCGCGAGGAACTCGATGCGCTGCGCAACGAGGCGCGCGGCGAGCGAGACAAGGATGTGAACACCGGCGCACCGCGGCCGCCCGATGGCGAGCCGCGGCCGCGCGGCGCAGCGCCGACGGGCGAGCAACAGAACCGCGCATGGGACGAGCAGCCGATGGACTTGCGTACGGCCAGCCTCGTCTGGGCGCCGGCCGCGGTGCTGGTCGACAAGCCGGCCAAGATCCCCGCGGACAGGCCAGGCGCTGGTGCTGACACACGCAAGGCGCCCAGCCTCGTGGTGTCCCAACAGGGCCAGCGCAGGACGGCCGCAGCGCCGCGCGGGTCGCTCGACGGGGCCGTCGATGCGGCCGCCAATGGCGACACGGTGGTCGAAGGACTTCTGCAGATGATCGGCCAAGCCCAGCGCGACCTCCTCATCATCTCGCCCTACTTCGTGCCTGGCCCGGACATGAAGCAGGCGTTCGCCTCAGCGCTTGCGCGCGGCGTCAAGATCCGCGTGCTGACCAATTCGCTCGCCTCCAACGACGCCCCCGTGGCCCATGTCGGCTATGCCAGGCATCGCGAAGACCTGCTGGCAATGGGCATCGGCCTGTACGAGCTGCGCAGCGAACAGGCGGGGCTGGGCAGCGCCTTTGGTTCCACCGGAGGGAGCACGGGCGAATCGCGCTCGATGCTGCATTCCAAGGTGCTGGTGATGGACGGCCGACTGCTGGTGGTCGGGTCGATGAACCTCGATCTGCGCTCGCAATTGCAGAACACCGAAATCGCGCTGCTCATTCGCAGCGACGAGCTCAGCCGCGTCGCCGCAGGACAGATCGAGACCGCCATGCACAAGGGGGCTTGGCGGGTCGACCGGAGCGACGGGCGCCTTGTATGGCGCGCACCGCAGGACAGCGGCCTCAAGGACAGCACGACTGAGCCGGACGCAAGTGTCGGACTGCGCTTGCTCCTCAAGCTGTTCGGCCCCTTCGCGCCAGACAGGCTGCTCTAAGACGCCCTCAAAGCTGCGCCCGAACGCGGGCGAACACCTTCCAGAAGGCGGCGTCCTGCGCGGTCGCAAAGTTGATGCGCATCAGGGTGCTCGGCGGCCGCCGCGCGTGGAATAGCGACCCCGGCGCCAGCAGGTACCCCTCATCGAGCATGCGCTGGGTCAGCTCATCGGTGTCGACGCCGGTGTCGACCCAGCCGAAGAGCCCAGCCGGCTCGGCAGCCAACGCACAACCGGCCGCCAGCGCCAGCTTCACCGTGCGCCCGCGAGCGCCATCCAGGCGCAGACGCACGCGCTCGGCATGGCGGCGCAGCTGGCCCTGGTCGATGCACCAGGCGAGCGCCCGCTCGAACAGCGATGGCGTGGTGAGCGTGGTCAGCAGCTTGGTCTCGAGCATGCGGCCGACCAGCTGTGGCGAAGCGGCCAGGAAACCGATACGCCAGTTGGGCGCGAGAATCTTCGCGAAGCCGCTCACGTAGACGGTGCGCTGCAGTCCATCGAGCGCGCACAGGCGGGTGGCGTGCTCCGGCGCCAGGTGGCTGTAGGTGTCGTCCTCGACGATGTGGAAGCCATGCTGGTTGGCCAGCTGAAGCACCCGGTGCGCGCTGCCCGGCGTCAGGCTGTAGCCGGTCGGGTTGTGCAGCACGCTCACGCTGACGAAAAGCTTGGGCTTGTGGCCGTCGCCGGCGTTGCAGTAGCGCTCCATCACCTCGAGATCCGGCCCGTCGGCCTTGCGCGGCACCGGCAGGATGCGCATGCCCAACGCCTCGAGCCGGGCGAACTCCAGCGCCCAGCCAGGCTCTTCGACCATCACCGGATCACCAGGCCGCAGCAGCGTGCGGCTCACGATATCGAGCGCATGCGTGGCGCCGACCGTGGTCACGATCTGCTCTGCGCCGGCGGGTACGTTGATGCTGGCAAGCTTGGTCGCGAGGCTGCGCCGCAGGCCGCCATCGCCTGCGGGTTCGCCGTATTGCAACGAGAAGTCCTGCAGCGCCCTTGTGCTGGTCACGCGCCGCACGGCGGCAGCAGTAAAGGGCGAGTCCAGCCATTCCGAGGGGAATACGCCCATCCCTGGCTGCGGCTTGTCGCTGGGACGGTGGAACATGCCGCGGATCAGCGTGCTCGCGTCTGCGGGAACCGGCTGCGACACGGCCGGCTCGGCCAGCGGGCCCAGGGTCGATGGCGCCGGTCCCGCCTGGGCAGCAATCGAATCGCGCACATAGAAGCCTCGCTGACGGCGGGCTTCGACCAAGCCCTGCGCGAGCAGCTGGTCATAGGCCGCGACCACCGTGTGCGGGCTCACGCCCTGCTGCCGTGCGCATTCGCGCACCGAGGGCAGCCGCGCCCCGGGCGCCAGCAAGCGGGTGCGGATGCGCTCGGCGAAGCGGCTGGCCAACTGCTCCGTCAACGACTGGGTGGAGGTTCGTGTCAGCATGCGTATGCCCGCGCTGTGTCGATGATCGAACCGATACAGGCCGGACTCATGTTTGGTTTTCTGTACCGGTACTGTAATGGTCATCAGTTTAGAGTGTGTGCCATGAACTGGCAAGAATTCACCGCGCTGCTGGTGCTGGCCACGGCGATGAGCTTCTCGCCCGGACCCAACACCACGCTTTCGACCGCGCTGGCGGCCAACGGCGGCCTGTCGCGCGCCATGCGCTTCGTGGTCGCCGTGCCCGTGGGCTGGACCCTGCTGCTGGGCCTGTGCGCGGCCGGCATCGGCGCGCTGGTGGTGGCTGCGCCGTCGTTGCGCTGGGCCATCAAGGCGCTGGGCATCGCTTACCTGCTGTGGCTGGCCTGGAAGCTCAGCGGCAGCGCCACGATGGGGCAGGCCGACGGCAAGCAGTTGCGGGTCGGCTTCTGGCAGGGCGTGATGCTGCAGTTCGTCAACATCAAGGCCTGGCTGCTGGCACTGACGCTGGTGGCGACCTGGATCGCCGGCCAGCCCGACGCGCTGCGGCGCTTCGCCATCGTGGCGCCGGTGATGCTGGTCTACGCCTTCACAAGCAACTTCACCTACGCGCTCGCGGGCTCGCTGCTGCGCAACTGGCTGGCGCACGGGCGACGGCTGCTGTGGTTCAACCGCGCCATGGCCGCTGTCCTGGTGCTCACAGCCTGGTGGATGGTCAGCGTATGAAGATCAAGGACGAAACCCTCGGCATGTGGCTGGGCGTGGTCGGCGTGGCCTTCTTCGCAGTCACGTTGCCGATGACGCGACTGGCCACGGGCACGCAAGAGGCGCCGCAGCTCTCGCCCTGGTTCCTGACACTGGGCCGGGCGGCGCTGGCGGGTTTGCTGTCGGTGATCTTCCTGCTTGCGACCCGCTCGCCGCTGCCGCAACGCCACCAATGGAAGCCACTCGGCATGGCCATGCTGGGCAACGCGATCGGATTCCCGCTGCTGCTCGCCTATGCATTGCGCATCGTCAGCGCCAGCCATGCTGCGGTGGTGACGGCCTTGCTGCCGCTGGTGACCGCGGCTTGCGCGGCCTGGGTGCTGCACCAGCGCGCTCGGCTCGGCTTCTGGCTTTGCGCGCTGGCGGGCAGCGCGCTGGTGATCGTGTTCTCGATGCTGCGAGCCGGCGAGCAGCAGTTCGGCTTCGCCTGGGGCGACCTGCTGCTGGTGGGTGCCGTCTTCGCCGCCTCGCTGGGCTACATCTACGGCGCACAGATCACGCCGGCACTCGGTGCGGAGCGCGTGATCTGCTGGGTCTGCGTGATGGCGCTGCCGGTCACGCTGCCCGGCGCGCTTTGGCTGTGGCCGCAGCACCCGGTCGCGACCTCGTCGTGGCTGGGCTTCGTCTACGTCGGCGTCTTCTCGATGTGGGTGGGCTTCTTCGCCTGGTACCGCGGCCTCGCCATGGGCGGCGCACTGCGCGTGAGCCAGGCCCAGCTGCTGCAGCCCTTCCTCTCGATCCTCGCCGCCGTGCCTCTGCTGGGCGAGCCCATCGATTTCGTCACGCTCGGCTTCGCGGCGGCGGTGGTGGCCACCGTGGTCGCCGGCAAGAAGCTCTCGCAGGCGCGCCCCGCCGCTGCATCATCACAACAACTGGCACATCCGAAGGAAACAACATGAACTGGAAACTCGCCGCCCGCGCAGAAAAGATGAACCCCTCGGTGATCCGCGAGATCCTCAAGGTCACCGAGCGTCCCGGCATCATCAGCTTGGCGGGCGGCCTGCCCTCGCCCAAGACCTTCCCGATCAGCGCCTTCGCCGAAGCCTGCGCCGAGGTGCTGCACAAGGACGGCCAGGCCGCGCTGCAATACGCGGCCAGCGAGGGCTATGGCCCGCTGCGCGAAGCAGTTGCGGCGATGCTGCCCTGGCCGGTCGACCCGGCCCAGGTGCTGATCACCACCGGCTCGCAGCAGGGCCTGGACCTGATCGCCAAGATACTGCTCGACCCCGGCAGCCGCGTGCTGGTGGAGACGCCCACCTACCTGGGCGCGCTGCAGGCCTTCTCGCCGATGGAGCCGGAGGCCGTCAGCGTTGCCAGCGACGACGAGGGCGTACGGGTCGACGACCTCAAGGCCAAGGCAAAGGACGCGCGCTTCGTCTACCTGCTGCCCAATTTCCAGAATCCCACCGGCCGCACGATGAGCGAGGCGCGCCGCGCAGCAGTCTCCGCCGCCGCGGCGGAGGCCGGCCTGCCGATCGTCGAGGACAACCCCTACGGCGACCTCTGGTTCGACGAGGCGCCGCCGCTGCCGCTCACCGCCCGCAACCCCGAGGGCGGCATCTACCTCGGCTCCTTCTCCAAGGTGCTGGCGCCGGGCCTGCGGCTGGGCTTCCTGGTGGCGCCCAAGGCCATCTTTCCCAAGCTGCTGCAGGCCAAGCAGGCAGCCGACCTGCACAGCCCCAGCTTCAACCAGCGCATGGTGGCGGAGGTGATGAAGGACGGCTTCCTCGGCCGCCATGTGCCGACCATCCGTGCGCTCTACAAGCGCCAGCGCGATGCGATGCTGTCCGCGCTCGAGCGCGAGATGCAGGGCCTGGGCGTGAGCTTCAACAAGCCGGCCGGCGGCATGTTCCTTTGGCTGCGCCTGCCCGAGGGCATGGACGCCGTGGCGCTGCTGCCCAAGGCGGTGGAGCGCGGCGTGGCCTTCGTGCCGGGGATGCCCTTCTACGCCGGCGCCGGCGATGCACGCACGCTGCGCCTGTCCTTCGTGACCGCCAGCGTCGAGGAGATCGACACGGCGATCACCGCGCTGGCCGATGCGGTGCGCGAGCAGCTGGCGCACCAGGCCGCGGCCGAAGTCCAGCGCCAGCTGGCAGGCATCACTGCGTAGCGCCACCGAAGCGGGCCGGCCATGCACATCGCGATCCTCGTCTTGCAGGCCCTGCGCCACATCGGCACCTGTCTGCCGCACGAGAGGACCACGGGATGATCGAGCTCGGCACGCTCTCGCTGTTCCTCGTGGCGGTGCTGTCGCTGTTCCTTTCGCCCGGGCCCAACATGGCCTTCGTGCTCTCGCACGGCATCGCGCTCGGGCCGCGGGCCGGCTTCGCGGCAGGCCTGGGCATCGCCGCGGCGGACCTCGTCCATACCCTTTGCGCCGCAACCGGCGTCACTGCGCTGGTGGCCGCGTGGCCGCCCTCCTTCGATCTGTTGCGCTATGCGGGGGCGCTCTACCTGTTGTGGCTCGCCTGGCAGGCGCTGCGATCGGGCGGCGCGTCCGTGCCGGCGCACGCCGAGCGCTCCGGTTTCGCGCGCGTGGTGCGCCGCGCTTGGCTCAACAACCTGGTAAATCCGAAGGCGCTGCTCTTCTTCGTGGTGTTCCTGCCGCAGTTCGTCGATCCGGCGCGCGGCGGCGTGCCGGCGCAGCTGGCCGTGCTCGGCGTTACGCTGAGCCTGGCCGGCCTCGGGTTCAATACCGCGCTGGGCGCTTGCAGCGGCATGATCGGCCGCTCGCTGCAGCGTCGCCGCGACGCCGCCGGCTTCCAGCGCGGCCTGCTGGCCACGGTGATGATCTGCCTCGCGCTTCGTCTTCTGCTCATCGACCGCCCTTCGAAGGGATTTTGAACATGCTCAATATCTGGGGGCGCATCAGCTCCATCAACGTGCGCAAGGTGGTGTGGTGCGCGCAGGAACTCGGCCTCGACTTCCAACGCACCGAGGCTGGCGGCAAGTTCGGCATCGTGCAGACGCCGGACTACCTCGCGCTCAACCCGAATGCCCTGGTGCCGGCCATCGACGACGGCGAAGGCGAGGCGCGCGTCACGCTCTGGGAATCGAACGTGATCGTGCGCTACCTCTGCGCCAGGCATTCGCCGGGCAAGCTCTACCCCGAGCCGCTGGCCGCACGCTTCGACGCCGAGCGCTGGATGGATTGGCAGCAGACCACGCTCAACCCGGTCAGCGCCGGCGCCTTCAGGCAATGGATCCGCACGCCCGCGGACCAGCGCGACCCGGCCGTGATCGCCCACTCGGTGCGCGCGACCGAGCCGCTGTTCGCGCTGCTCGACGCGCATCTCGCCACCCGTCCCTTCATGCTCGGCGAGCACTTCACGATGGCCGACATCCCGGTCGGCTGCGAAGCGCATCGCTGGTTCGGCCTGCCGCAGACCGAATACACGCGGCCCAGCTGGCCCCATGTCGAGCGCTGGTTCGCGGACCTGCGCACCCGGGCCGGCGCGCGCGGCGTGCTCGATCTCACCCTGGAATGAACGCCATGCAAACCCGCCCCTTCAAGCAAGTCGACGTCTTCACGGCGAAGCCCTACGCCGGCAACCCGCTCGCGGTGGTGCTCGACGGCACCGGCCTGGACGATGCGGAAATGCAGGACTTCGCCCGCTGGACGAACCTGTCGGAAACCACCTTCCTGCTGCCCCCCACCGAGCCCTCGGCCGACTACCGCGTGCGCATCTTCACCCCTGGCGGCGAATTGCCCTTCGCCGGCCATCCGACGCTGGGCAGCTGCCACGCCTGGCTGGAGGCCGGCGGCCGGCCCAGGACCAGTGGGCGCATCGTGCAGCAATGCGCCAACGGCCTCGTGCCGATCCGGCACGAGGGCGAGCGCCTGGTCTTCGCGGCGCCACCCTCCCAGCGCAGCGCGCCCAGCCCCTCGCTGCTGGCCAAGGTCGCAGGCGCGCTCGGCCTGCGGGCGCAGCAGATCGTGGCCGCGCAGCTGCTGGACAACGGCCCGGTATGGCTGGGCCTGCTGCTCGCCGATGCCGACACCGTGCTCGCGCTCAAGCCCGACCATCGCGCGCTCAAGGAACTCGGGCAGAAGGTGGGCGTGGCCGGCATTCCCCCACGGGACGTGGAACCGGCCACCCTGCTGATCGCTCGCTCCAACCGCGAGGCACGCGCCTTCGCGCAATCCGGATCGGAGGACATCGGCCTCGAGGTGCGCGCCTTCGCCGCGCCGATCGGCATCGAGGAAGACCCGGTGACCGGCAGCCTCAACGCCAGCCTCGCGCAATGGCTCATCGCCGATGGCTACCTGCCCGAGCGCTACCTGGCGGCACAAGGCCAGTGCCTGGGCCGCTCGGGGCGCGTCCACGTGATGCGGGATGGAGAAGGCCAGGTCTGGGTCGGCGGCGACTCGGTCACGTGCATCGACGGCAAGCTCACGCTCTAGGAACCGCATGCCGGCGCGCATCGACCATCTCGTGATCGCGGCCCGCAGCCTCGACGAAGGCGTGGGCTGGTGCGAAGCCACCTTCGGCGTGGCGCCCGGCCCGGGCGGCACGCATCCGCTGATGGGTACGCACAACCGGCTGCTGAAGATCGCCACGCCCGACGTCCCGCGCGCCTACCTCGAGATCATCGCGATCGACCCCGCGCAGAAGCCGGCGCGGCCCGCAGCGTTGCATCGCTGGTTCGATCTGGACGATCCGGCGCTGCAGGCCGCGCTCGCGCGCCATGGGCCGCGGCTGGTGCACTTCGTCGCCGAGGTGCCTGACGCCGACGCCACCCTCCAGGCGCTCGCGCGCCACCGCATCAACCGCGGCCGCCTGCTCGAAGCCTCGCGCGACACGCCGGCCGGGCGCCTCGACTGGCGCATCACGGTGCGCGACGACGGCCAGCGGCTCTTCTACGGCGCCCTGCCCACGCTGATCGCCTGGGGTGCGGCGCATCCCAGCGACAGCATGGCCGACTGTGGCGTCCGGCTGCGCTCGCTGGCACTGTCGCATCCGCGTGCCGGCGACCTGGAACGGGCGCTGCAAGCCATCGGCCTCGCCGGCGTTCCGGTGAGCACCGGCGCCCCCCATCTGCGCGCGGTGTTCGACTCGCCGCGCGGCACCGTCACGCTTGATTCCAAGGGGACCTGATGCCGCCGCAGCCTTCCGAACTCGCCCTCCTCGCGCTCGCCGTTCGCATTGCCCTGCCGGAGCCCCGCTGACCATGCGCTTCACACGCGAGGAGATCGAGGCCGCTCGCCGCACCGTCTACGCCACGATGCCACCGACGCCGCAGTACGCCTGGCCGCTGCTGGCGCGCCGCCTGGGCTGCACGGTCTGGGCCAAGCACGAGAACCACACGCCGGCCGGCGCCTTCAAGCTGCGCGGCGGGCTCACCTATTTCGAGACGCTGGCCCGCGAACAGCCCGCCGTGCGCCATGTGATCAGCGCCACGCGCGGCAACCATGGCCAGTCGGTGGGCTTCGCAGCGCGGCGCCACGGCCTCGCCGCGACCATCGTGGTGCCACACGGCAACTCAGTCGAGAAGAACGCCGCGATGCGCGCGCTCGGCGTCACGCTCATCGAGCATGGCGACGAGTTCCAGGCCGCCAACGAGCATGCAGGGCAACTGGCCGAAGCCCAGGGCCTGCACCGCGTGCCCTCCTTCCACCCTGACTTGGTACGCGGGGTGGCCAGCGCCTACGTCGAGTTCTTCGAGGCGCTCGCCGCGACGCCGGACGGGCCGCCCGAGGTGCTGTTTGTGCCGATCGGGCTGGGCTCGGGCTTCGCGGCCGCGGCGGCGGCGCGCGCGCACTGCGCAGTGTCGACACGGCTGGTCGGCGTGGTGTCGGCGCACGCAACCGCCTACCTCGACTCCTTCCGCGCGGGCCGCGCGCTCGAATCGCCGGTCACCACGCGGCTGGCCGACGGCATGGCCTGCCGCACGCCGGTGCCCGAGGCGCTGGAGGTGCTGCGGCGCGAGGCCGACGACGTGGTTGCGGTGACCGATGCGGAAGTGGCCGAAGCGATGCGCGTGCTCTTCACCGACACGCACAACGTGGCAGAGGGCGCCGGCGCCGCCGCGCTGGCGGCGCTGCTGCAGCAATCCTCGCGCTGGCGCGGCAAGCGCGTCGGCATCGCGGTGACGGGCGGCAACGTCGATGCGCCCGTGTTCGCCGAGGTGCTGTCATCCGCGCAGGTCGGGCAGCAAGCCTGAGCGACCCCGTTCGACCCGCTAGAAAGAACCTGGTGGCGCCGTGGCGGCGAGCTTGACGCGGCGCAAGGGAGCGATCGCGCGCGAGAGCGAGGCACGGGCCATGCCGACCATTCCGCCGATGGGAGCCTTGAGCGCGTCCGCGGTCGGCGATTCGCCGGGGAATGCCGGCGATATCCCCGCCTTGCGCAAGAGCCTGTTGACCTGATGGACGCGCGCCATCCTGCGCGTCACCGACGTGTAGAAGGTCACGCCGATCGAGATCGACACACCGTCTCCCGGCTGTGTCCAGCTGCGGTCGGAACTCGTCATGTGCGGCGAGGTGCTGGGGAAATAGACGGCATCTCCCGGTTGGGTCTCGAACTGGTGGCTGCGCGCGCGGAACTCTTCCTTGAAGCGGACCTTCCTCAACGAATGTCGGACGATGAACTCCTCGACTGCGTCGGCCGCGACCACGACCCGATCCGTGTGGTCCCAGACGTTCATGGTCTTGCGACCGTGCAATTGCAGCCAGATGTTGTTCTCGCGATCGATGTGGAATGGCGTCACCGAAGGCGGCGCCGAGATGAACGCGAAGCCATTGATATTGAAGATGCCCGGCTGCTCGCGCTCGATATGGGGGCGCATCGTCTCGACGATGCTGGCGAGCAGGGCCGCGTAGCGCGGAATGACCTCGATGTTGTACAGGGCGACCCACGAGCCCGCTTCCTCGATGCGCCCGAACACCTCCTCGATGCTCCGCCCATCGGGATGCTGGCTGTCGTGTGTGAAGCTGGAAGCCTGCGAGATGCCAGGCCTGATGAACCGGCACTGCTTGAAAGGCACGAGTTCCTTCGCCAAGTTGGCGAGCTCGGCGAGTTGGAAAAGCGGATGCTTGTGAAGGTTGTGATGCAAGGCCGTGATCTTGTGCGTCGAAAAGCTCCCGGGGTCGTCCGCCCAAACCCGATACCCTTGCCCGGCACTAGCCATCTGGTCTTGCGTGTTCACGACCCCTGCACGCCCTTCATCAGGGGGGCGGAACTCCGGTCGCTGTGGCGATGGATGCAACATCGCGTGCGGCGCACTCCGAGTACGGAAGGCGCTGGTCGTGAACTTGTTCATCTGGTACCTCGTTCTCTGCGACGCGACCTCCGCCATGAACAAGCTGAGGCGCGTGGTGATCAAGGACTCATCAAACTTAAGTAAATGGTATTACTTACTCCTTCATATGTCACAGGTTTCTTCGCCCCGTCGATGACGCCCGCGCGGAGGCGCTTTCGCCTCAGGAGGCGATCACGATCGGAAAGCGCGCCTGCCAGCCGTCCGAGGTCCGCTCGAAGGGCACGGTCACGGCCTCGCGCGCAGGCGCCGGCAGGTTGCGCCACAGGAAGTCGCGTGCATTGCCCGGATCGCCGGCCACGTAGAGCTGTGTGGTCAGCAGTTCACGTCCGCCCAGTTTGACCTTCACGTGGATGTGGGGCGTACGGCCGCTGTACGCCACCGGCCGGATCGTGCGGAAGCGCCAGCGGCCCTCGGCATCGACGGCCACGCGGCCGAAGCCCTGGAACGCGGCGTCGGCACGATTGCCGTCGCCCGGATGGTGGTAGTGGCCGCCCTGGTCGCACTGCCAGATCTCGACCTGGGCGCCGCGCAGCGGGCGGCCGTCGAGGTCGGTCACGCTGCCCTCGAGCGAGGCCGACTGGCCGCTGCGGTAGCTGAGCGCGCCATTGCGCAGCAGGTCGTTGTCGGCATCGGCCGGCAGCTTGACCGGGTAGAACGGGCCCTCGGTCTGCGAAGGCGTGGCGATGCGCCCCGGCTGCGGCTGCGCGCGGGCGCCGAGCCACAGCACTGGCACCGCGACGAAGGCAGCGGCCACCGCGCGGCGGGGAAGAAGTCCAGGGGAGTGGGGCGAGGTCGGCGCAGCCATGGCCCGTGGGAGCCGCCGGCCGCGCGCGAGTTCCCGCCGCGATCTTTTCCTGCTACCAGCGCACGCGCACGCCCACCGCCCCCTGGATCGAGGACTTCACCCGGGTATCGCCACCGGTGCTGAAGACCTTGCCGAGCTCGCCGTAGAGGCTCACGGTGTTGCTCAGCGTCAGCGTCGCGCCCGTGGCGAGCTCGACGGAGGTGTAGCGGCTCGAGCTCGCGATGGGCGTGGAGAAGCCGCCGTTGATGAAGCGCGCCGTGTCGCCCGCGTCGTTGGCGTGGATGACACCGACGCGGCCATAGGGCTGCAGCCGGCCTGCCGAGGTGGCGAAGTCGCCCTTCACGCGCACGCCCAGGCCTGCCGTCCAGCCGCTGGCGTCGTCCTGTTGCACGAGTGCGCCGGAAATCGCCAGGTCGTCGAGCTTGGCCCGGCGATAGCTGAGCTGCGCCTGCGGCTCGAGGGTCCAGTTGCCGCCGAGCGCGAAGGCCTGGCCGACCTCGACCGAGGCGGTGAGGCTGTTCCCCTTGCCTGACGCAGCGAAGCCGCCGAGCGGACGGATCGTGTAGCGCTGCGAGCCGTACTGCAGCACCGTGTCGACATAGAAGCCGGTGGCGTTGGCATAGCTGGCGTAGGCGCCCAGATAGCGCGCGCGCAGATCCGTGCTGCCGACGGCGCGGTAGAGGCCGCTGGCGAAGCCGCTCAGGTCGGCATTGCCGTCGAGCGTGCCGGCATAGACGCCGGCGCGCCAGTCACCCAGCTGCGAGACGTAGAGATCGGTCCCTGCCTGCACGCCGCTGACATGGCCCTGCGTCGAGGGAGTGACCAGGCCCGACTGGCGGATGTCCAGGTCGCTGTAGACCGCGCGGGCCCAGGCGCGGCGCTCGGTCGAGAGCGCGCCGGCGACCGGCGTCAGGCTGGCCATCGCGCGGCCGCTGGCGTCGTCGTCCCCCATGCGGCTGCGCAGGCTGCCGATCATCGCCCGGTCGGCGCCGCGCAGTTGCGCAGGCAGGGCGGACAGCATCGAGGCCTCGGCGCGGTAGGCCGTCACGGCGACGGGTACCGGCGCGGGGGCGGGTGCGGGTGCAGGCGCGGGTGCCGGTCCTGGTGCGGGTGCCGGTGCCGGTGCCGGGGGTGCCGGGGGTGCGGGTGGCGCCGGCGGAGCCGGAGGAGCCGGAGGAGCGGGCGGCGCAGGTGGAGCCGGCGGCGCGGGAGGCGGTGGGGGCGGAGGCGGTGGGGGCGGAGGCGGCGGGATCACCTGGGAACGCAGGTACCAGTTCTCGCCGGCGCCGACCGTATCGGCAGCATACAGCCGGTACTCGAAAGCGCCCGCGTCCACGTGGCCCGCGCCTCCGAGCGCGAAGGCGCTCTTGGTGGTCTGCGCCGTGGTGGTGGCCCCGTTCAGTGCCGTGATCACTTCGATGCCGTTGCCCGCGGTCTGGCCGCCCAGGCCGCCGAGGTTGGTGATCTGCAGGGTGGTGCTGCCGCTGGCGACCGCCGTGGGGCCGTCGAGCACCAGGCGGTCGGAAGGTCCGGCGGCACCGAGCACGGTGCCCAGGCGCAGCGTGCCGTTGTTGCCGACATAGGGGCCGTTGACCGTGAGCGTGGTGCCCGCCGTGGCGCCGGCCAGCGAGACGGTGCCGCTGTTGTTGAGCGAGGCCATGCTCTGGCTGAAGCCCGCCAAATCGAGGGTGGCGCCCGCGGCCACGCTGTGCGCCGAGGCGGCGCTCAAGGTGTTGGCCGTGCCGGCGCGCAGCGTGCCGCCGGCCACGGTGGTGCTGCCGGTGTAGGTGTTGGCGCCCGACAGGGTCAGCGTGCCGGCGCCCGCCTTGACCAGCGAGCCGGGATTGACCGGCGCGACCACGCCATTCGAGATGGCGCCGGTGAACGCGCCCGCGCCGACCGTGAGCTCCGAGCCGTTCAGGCCCACGGTGCCATTGCCGTTCAGTTGCGCGACCGTCTGGACGGCGTTGACGAGCTCCAGGCCCGACACCTGCGCAGGCACGGTGCTGCCGGTGGAGTTGACGGTCAGGTTCGCGGTCGAGGCGAAGTGGCCGCTGCCCTCCGCCACCACCGCGCCGCCGGGATTGACCACCAGGTCACCAGGAACATTGCCCGTGGCGGTCAATGCCAGCTGGACGTTGCCCTGGACGGTGGTGGTGCCGGTGTAGTTGTTGGGCGTCGTGAAGCTGAACCCGCCCCATGGCGCCGTCGCATCCAGGGTGATGCCGTGGCTGCCGCCGATCCCTCCATCGAAGCTGACGATGCCGGCGGTGCTGGTTTGCGTCAGCGTGGCATCGGCCGCCAGCGTGACCGGCCCCGCCAGGGCGAGAGTTCCGCTGGTCGCGAGGTTGACGTTGCCCCCGATCGCGACCGCGTTGCTCATCGACAGCGGGCTGCTCGTGATGAAGGTGCCGGCGTTCAGGGTGATCGGCCCGGTGCCGAGCACCCCGGCGCTGCCGATGCTCAGCCCCCCCGCATTCAGGATCGTGCCGCCGCTGTAGTTGTTGGCCCCTGTGACGGTGGTGGTGCCGGCGCCGGCCTGCGTCAGCGTACCGGTGCCGGTGATCGCATTGGCCAGGGTGTAGTTGTCCGAACGGTTGACGATCAGCGACGCGTTGTTGGTGATCGCGCCCACCACGCTGCCGCTCGCTGTTCCGTTGCCCAACTGGAGCGCACCGCCGCTGATGGTGGTTCCGCCGGTGTAGGTGTTGTCGCCGGTCAGGGTCAGCGTGCCGGCGCCGACCTTCACCACCGTACCGGTGCCGAGCAGGACCGAATTGACGTAGTTCGCGCCGTTCTTGTCCTGAACTCCCGGGCCGGTGCCCGCAATCACGCCGCTGATGATGTCGTTCTGGCCGAGCGCGCCCACTTCCAGCGTGGCGTCGCCGAGCACGACATTGCCCGATCCCGACAGCGAGCCGATCGCCGCGTTGGTTCCGGGCGTCATCCCGTTGATGTAGACCTGACCCGTGCGGCCGTTGATGGTGTCGTTTTCGTTGACCACCGTGGCCCCAGCCAGCGTTGCCGTGTTCGAGACCTGGACCACGCCGCCGTTGTTGTTGATGGTCGCGCTGCCGCCGGTGCTGGTTTCCTGGAAGATCACCCGCCCACCGGTGTTGTTGATGGTGGCCGACTCCGCGCTGGCCCCCCCGGCTCCGAAGAGCACGTAGGTGCCCGGGGCGCCGAGGTTGACGGTGGAAGTCCCGGCGCCAGCGCCGAACTGGAACTGCAGGCCGCTGTTGCTGCCGTTGACGTCCGTGTTCGCCGCGGTGACGTTGACGGTCAGCGCTCCGGCGTTCGCGCCGGCGCCGTTGAAGCGAAGCTCGGCATTCTCGAGGATGGTGACCGGGCCGCTGCTGAAAGCACCCGCCGTGGTGGTCCAGACGTTCAGCCGCCCGGCGGTGCCGTTCCCCTGCAGCACGGTGCCGCCGGTGTAGTTGTTGGCGGGGTTGTCGATGGTCAGGCGCCGGTCCTCGTTGCCCAGCGCGTTCGTGCCGGTATTGCGCAGCGTAAGCACCCCGGAACCCGTGATCTGGCCTGTCAGCAGGCCGCCCTTGGTGCCGGCCACGTCGACCGTGCCACCCGCCACGCCAAGCGTGACGGCGCGACCGCTGGCGAAGTTGTCGGAACCCAGGCGCAGCGTGCCGCCATCGAGCACGATGCCGCTACCGGCCGCCCCCAGGTTGCCGTCCGCACTCACCTGCAATGCGCCGGCATTGATTCTGGTGGTGCCCTGGTAGATGTTGGCAGCGTCCAGCACGATGGTGCCGGGACCCGTCTTGATGATGCCGTTGGTGCCGCTGATGACACCGCTTTGCGTTGCCGTGCCCGTGCCCAGGCTGTTGAGGCTCACGTCGGACGGCGTAGTGTCGATGGGACCCGGTAGGTTGTCGCCATCGTTGTAGTCGACCGTCTGGGCGGCAGCGGTTGCTGCCATCACGCTCAGGCCCGCCGCCACGAGCGCGGTAGCCAGGCCGCCGGAGCGCTTGCCGCGCGCCGCCGTGAGCTCCGACACCGCGACCCATGCGCCGAGCGCGTGGTTCCAGACGCTCCGATATGTCTTGTTCATGTTCTGTGCTGTCCCTCTCTCCGGTGGATGAAGCGGCATTGCGGCGTAGGAGAACCGTCGCACTGTCTACGAAAGTTTGCATTCTTACACAATGAGAACTTAGTAATTCATTCGCTTACAAAGATCGTTGCTTATTTCACGCAGAAAGGGTCGGCGATGCCTGGAAGCGACAGGTCACGGCTGTGACCGTCAGGCCGGACCCTGCGCGGCAGAATCCCGCCCATGGGACAGCTCTATCTCGTTCGTCATGGCCAAGCCAGCTTTGGTGCGGAGAACTACGACCAGCTCAGCGACCTTGGCCGCCGGCAGTCGCGGCGGCTGGGCGAGTACTGGCGCGAGCGCGGCATGCAGTTCGACGCCGTCATCACCGGCACGCTGGACCGCCATCGCCAGACCTGGGAGGGGATTGCCGAGGGGCTCGGCCTTTCGCGCGATGACGTGCTGCCCTGGCCCGGGCTCAACGAGTACGACGCCGAGGCCGTCATCGCGACCATCCATCCCGGGAAGCTGCAGCGCCCGGACACGCCGGAGCTGTACCGCCACCACTTCCGGCTGCTGCGCGAGGGACTGGGTGCGTGGATGCAGGGGCGCACCACGCCCGCAGGCATGCCGAGCTACATCGACTTCCTGGCCGGCGTGACCACCGCGCTCGACCATGTGCGCGACAAGCACCATCGCGCGCGCGTGCTGGTGGTCTCCAGCGGCGGGCCGATCAGCACCGCGGTGGGCCACGTGCTGGGCACCAGCCCCGAGACTACGATCGAGCTGAACCTGCGCATCCGCAACACGGCCGTCACCGAGTTCGCCTTCACGCCCAAGCGCCACATGCTGGTGACCTACAACACGCTGCCGCACCTCGACGGCCCGGCCTACGAAGACTGGGTGACCTACGCCTGATCGAGGCCGGTGCTGCCGGCGGCCAGCCAGCGCAGGTAATCGGGCGAGCCGGCCGTCATCGGCACCTGAACGATCTCCGGCGTCTCGTAGCTATGGCGCTCTCGGATGAAGGCTTCGAGCGCCGGATAGCGAGCGGCCAGCGTCTTGATCAGCAGCACCCATTCGGGCTCGCGGTGCAGTGTCTCCTCCCAGATGTAGAAGCTGCGCACGCGCTGCACCTGCACGCAGGCGGCGAGCCGGGCCTCGACGATGGCGGCGGCCAGCGCCTCGGCCTCGTCCTCGGTGCTGGCGGCGGTCATCACGATGCAGGCTGGGTTGTCCATGAGCGTCTCCGAAGGTTCAGGCCTGCCACACGCCGTAGCCGGCTTCGCGCAGCGCAATGCCCAGCTCGACTTCCATCTCGCGCGCTGCCTCGTAGGGCATCGGGTTGTAGACCGCGTAGAGCGCCGGCAGCAGCCTGAGGCCATAGTCACGCACGAAGGCGTTGGCCTGGATGCCGGCCTTGTGCTTGTCGAAGCGTACGTCGGGATCCAGCCCCGTCATGCCCACGTAGACGAAGGGCTGGCCGAGACGGTAGTCGGGATTGGCGCGCCGGAAGCGGGCGATGTTCCAGACCCGGTCGTCGAGCTCGACGACGTAGACATGGTGATGCCCCCTGGATCGACGGCCCATTGCCGCCCCGCTGCCCGGTTTACTTACTTGCGCTTGAGAAGGGCCCAGATGAAGAGCAGCACGATCGCGCCGACCACCGAGGCGATGAAGCCGGCCCCCTCCCCCGCCCGGTACCAGCCCATGGCCTGGCCCAGATAGGTCGCGATCAGCGAGCCGGCGATGCCGATCAAGGTGGTGACGATGAAGCCGGCCGAGTCGTTGCCCGGTTTGATGGCGCGCGCTACCAGGCCCGCGACGAAGCCGATCAGAATGGTCCAGACGATGCTCATACGCTTCCTTGTTGTGGAGGAGAGGAGGCTCCTGCCGCCGGCGGTGGGGCCCGATTCATGATAGCGGAGCACCGTGCCGCTCTCGTGTCCTACACGCCCCCACCGGGTCGCGCGCTATACCAGCGGGCATGCTCGAGAAGCTTCCTGACGCCATCGGCCTGGCCCTGCACGGCGTGCGTGCCGGCCTCGACGAGATCGCCTTCAACACCATCGGCCTGCGCCAGGGCATGGCTTCGATCCAACTGGCCAGCCTGGCCTTCGCCGACCATGCGCCGCTGCCGCCGCGTTACACGGCCGATGGCGAAGGCCTGTCGCCGCCGCTGCAATGGACCGGGGTGCCGGCCGGCTCGGCATCGCTGGTGCTGATGGCGGAGGATGCCGACTCGCCCACGCCCCATCCGCTGGTCCATGCCATTGCGGTCGGCCTGCCCGCGGAAGACGGCAGCCTGCAGGAGGCCGCGTTCCCCAGCGCCGACAACGCCGGCACCGGCCTCCATGTCGGGCGCAATTCGTATCTGCAGGCCGCCTGGCTGCCGCCCGACCCGCCACCCGGACACGGGGTGCACCGCTACGCCTTCCAGCTCTTCGCGCTGGACAGCACGCCCGACTTCTCGGCCACGCCCGGCCGGGAGGAGGTGCTGGAGCAGCTGCGCGCCCACGCCATCGCCAGCGGCTTGCTCATAGGCACCTGCGAACGGCCAGACGGCACGATCAGGATCGAGGACACCGCGCCCGGCGGACCGGCGGTTGCCGGCTGAGGCCATTCACGTCAGGGCAGCGGCCCGGTGTGCACGGTCGCGAGCGGCAGGCGCGAGACCTCGGCCAGCAGCGCGGCGAGCTGGCGCGCCGCCGCCTCGACCACAGCCCGGCCCTTTTCCGCGCCGGCGGCAGCCGCATTGCCCGCCGCGCCCTCGGGGTTGTAGTCCTCCATGGCCCAGCCGAGCCTGGCGCTCTTGCCGTCGCCGAGCAACGGGTAGTCCGCTGCCCGCTGGCGCGAGCTCGAGTCGAAATCGCGCGCGGCCTGCATGTCCACCTGCGCCGGCGCCAGCGCCAGCATCATCGAGGTCTCGATCTCGCCCGCGTGCACGCCGAAGCGATGCTCCTGCGCGCTGAACTTCGCGCCCGCCTCGCCCAGCGGCAGGTTGAACCAGCTCACGCTGTAGACGATCAGCCCGTGCGCCGCACGCAGCTCGCGCGCCGCGATTTCCATCGCGCCGGTGTGCCCGCCATGGGCATTGAAGAAGACCAGCTTGCGCACGCCCGAGCGCGCCACGCCGGCGCCGATCTCGCGCCAGAGCCGGATCAGGGTCTCGGCCGACAAGGTCAGCGTACCCGGGAAGCTGGCGTGCTCGGGGCTCAGCCCGATCGCCTGGGTGGGCAGGAAGAGCACCGGCAGCGCGGCCGGCAGCAGCGGCAGTGCTTCGGCGACGATGCCGTCGACCAGCGTCGAATCCACACCCAGCGGCAGGTGCGGGCCATGCTGCTCTGTCGCGCCCAGCGGCAGCACGGCGACCGTCGCGGCCGGATCGAGCGCGGCGAAGTCGCGGGTGGTGAGCTGGGACCAGAAGCGGCTGCGAGGAAGGGTCATCCGGCGATCTTAGGGCCGGTGGCCGGCGGCAGGGCCGCGAACTTGGCGGCCAGGAACTCGACCAGCGCCCGCACCCGCGCCGGCACGACGCGAGCTTCGGCACGATCAACGCCGCCAACCTGCGCAAGGCCCATGCGCTGATCGAAAGCGGCAGGGCGCAGGGCAAGGTCGTGCTGGCAGGCTTCTGACGTCGGTCCCGCTACCGGGCGCGCGCCACGCGCCAGACCGTGTTGCCCACGTCGTCGGCCACCAGCAGCGCGCCGCTCTTGTCCAGTGCGACGCCGACGGGGCGTCCCTGGGCCTTCTCGTCCGCGTTGAGGAAGCCGGTCAGGAAGTCCACCGGCGGCCCGCTCGGCCGGCCCCCGGCGAAGGGCACGAACACCACCTTGTACCCCGAGAGCGGCTTGCGGTTCCACGAGCCGTGCTCGCCGATGAACACGCCGCTGGCGAATTCGGGCGGCATGCCGCGACCATCCGAGAACGCCAGCCCCAGCGGCGCCACGTGCGAGCCGAGCGCATAGTCTGGCACCACCGCCTTGGCCACCATGTCCGGGCGAGGAGGCTCGACGCGGGCGTCCACATGGCTGCCGTAGTAGCTCCAGGGCCAGCCGTAGAACGCGCCGTCCTTCACCGAAGTCAGGTAGTCCGGCACCAGGTCGCTGCCGATCTCGTCGCGCTCGTTGACCACGGTCCAGAGGGCTTGCGAGCTGGGCTCCCACCCCAGGCCGTTGGGATTGCGCAGGCCGCTGGCGAACAGGCGCTTGGCGCCGGTCTTGACGTCGACCTCCCAGATGGCCGCTCGGCCTTCCTCGGCCTCCAGGCCGTTCTCGCCGACGTTGCTGTTGGAGCCCACCGTGACGTAGAGCTTGCTCCCGTCTCGATTGGCGATCACGTTCTTGGTCCAGTGGTGGTTGATGCCGGCCGGCAGATCAGTCACCTTCGTCGGCGTCGCGGTGATCGCCGTCTGGCCCTCGGCATAGGGCACCTTGACCAGCGCATCGGCATTGGCGATGAAGAGCTCGTTGCCGACCAATGCGACGCCGAAGGGAGAGTGGAGGTTCTGCATGAACACCTGGCGCACCTCGGCGGTGCCGTCGCCGTTCGCGTCGCGCAGCAGGGTGATGCGATCGGGGCTCGGCACGGCGGCGCCAGCGCGCTTCTGCACCAGGCCCATGACGCGCGACTTGATCCAGCCGACCGCACCGCCGCCGCCCGTCTTCGCGCCCTCGGGCTTGGGCGGCTTGTTGCTCTCGACCGCCAGCACGTCGCCGTTGGGCAGCGTGTAGACCCAGCGCGGATGGTCAAGGCCCCGGGCCAGTGCCGTCACGACGAAGCCGTCGGGCGCCTTCGGCCCGGTCGTGTCGGTCCAGCCGACGGCGGGGGCGATGTGGACGGTCGGTATCAGCGTCTTGTTGGGCGCGGGCAGTTGCGGCGTGGGGCCGATGCCGGCCTGGGGCGGCAGCTTGGCGGTCTCGCCGCAGGCCGCCAGCAGAAGGGCCGCTGCGAGCATGGCAACGGCTGCGGGAAAGTGACTCGAACGCTTCATGGGCAGAAATCCTTCATCCGCGGCCGCAAGGCCTGCGGCGCTTTGCTGCATGATCCCGCCCGCAACCGCCGGGAACTGTCGGCTGTGGGCGCTTTCGGGCGTGGGCGCACCCCGGCGCGGTGCCGCCGCTACCATCGGGCAATGACCGACGACCTGTTCCGATCCGATGCCTACCTGCGCGAGTGCGATTCCCGCACCTTGCGCGTCGACGAGGCCGGCATCGTGCTCGACCGCACGGTGTTCTACCCGCTGGGCGGCGGACAGGCCGGCGACAGCGGCCACCTGGTGCTGAGCGACGGGCGCGCCCTGGCGATCGCCGACACCCGAAAGGCCAAGGATGCCGAGGGCCGGCCGACGAACGAGATCGTCCACGTTCCGGCGCCGGACCAGGCCGAGGTGCTGGCCGCGTTCAGCGCCGGCGCGGCGGTGACCGCCCGCATCGACTGGGAGCGCCGCCACAAGCTGATGCGCTTCCATACCGCGACCCACCTGCTGTGCCACCTCGTGCCCCATCCGGTCGACGGCTGCTCCATCACGCCCGAGTACGCGCGCCTGGATTTCCACCTGACCGATCCACTGGACAAGGAGGCGCTCAGCATCGGCCTGGCGCGGCTGGTGGCCGCCGGGCACCCCCTGGCCATCGGTGCGATCACCGATGCGGAGCTCGACGCCAATCCCGCCCTGGTCAAGAGCATGAGCGTGCAGCCGCCTCGCGGCACCGGCACCGTGCGCACGATCCGGATCGGCGAAGCCGAGCCGATCGATTTCCAGCCCTGCGGGGGAACCCATGTGGCCAACACCCGCGAGATCGGCGCCGTGGTCGTCACCAAGATCGAGAAGAAGAGCGCCAATACGCGCCGGGTGGTGCTGGGGTGGGCCGTCTGACGCGGCGAAGACGGAACTTCACTCCGCACGCACGCTCCGACTGACCGGCATGGCCCTCTCCTCTCTCTTCTCCTTTCTCCGCCGCGCGGCCTTCCTGGCCGCCGCCACCGCCGCCGCCAGCCTGCCGGCAGCGGCCCAGCTGAATTCCCGCATCGGGCCCGTCGTCACCACCCCCCATGTGCGTGCGGAGCTGGTCGCCCACGCGCCGCAGGGCGTCTCCGCCGGCGCGCCGGTCTGGGTCGGGCTGCAGATCGCGCACCAGCCCGAGTGGCACACCTACTGGAAGAACGCCGGCGATTCCGGCCTCCCGACCGAGCTGGCCTGGTCGCTCCCGGCCGGCGTGTCGGCGGGCGAAATCGCCTGGCCGGTGCCGAAGAAGATCCCCATCGGCACCCTGGCCAACTATGGCTACGAGGGCACCGTGCTGCTGCCGGTGCCGCTCACCGTGGCGCCCGACTTCAAGCCGCCGGCCGGCCTCGCCGGCGCCGACGTGGTGGACATCAAGCTCAAGGCCACCTGGCTGGTGTGCCGCAAGGAATGCATTCCCGAGGACGGCGAGTTCCTGCTCAGGCTGCCCGTCCAGGGCTCAACGGCGGTGAATCAGAACGCCTTCGACGCGGCGCTGGCCGCCCGCCCGGCGCCCCTTGCCAAGCCCGGATCGATCGCCGTCGAGGGCCAGAAGCTGCAGGTCCGGCTCCAAGGCCTGCCTGCCGCCGCGCGCGGCAAGACCCTGGAGTTGTTCCCCGAGACCGGCGAGGTGATCCACACCGCGGCCGTCCTCGGCAAGGACTGGACGCAGGCCTGGGACGGCGACACCTGGACCGCCAGCGTCCCCCTCGCCGAGCAGCGCAGTGCCAGCCCCGACACGATGCCGGTGGTGGTCGCACTGGCCGAGGCCGACCGCCAGGCCGGCCAGCCGGTCGCCTGGCGCGCCGAGGCGCCGGTCAGCGGCACCTGGCCGGCCGCCGCCCCGCGCGCCGAGGTGTCGCCGGGCCTGAAGGCTGCGCTGGCAGCCAATGCGGCGCCTCCGTTGCCGCGACCCACCGGCAGCTTCATCGCAGCGCTGCTGGGCGCCTTCCTCGGCGGCCTGCTGCTCAACCTGATGCCCTGCGTCTTCCCGGTGCTGGCCATCAAGGTGCTGGGCTTCACGCGCCGCGCCGACGACCATGCGGGTCACCGGACTGCCGCCGTGGCCTATACCGCCGGGGTGATGCTGTCCTTCCTCGCGCTCGGCGCCGCGATGCTCGCGCTGCGGGCGGCGGGCGCGGAACTGGGTTGGGGCTTCCAGCTGCAGTCGCCGGCAGTGGTGGCGGCGCTGGCGGGCCTCTTCACGCTGATCGGACTCAACCTGGCCGGGCTCTTCGAGTTCCGGATGCTCGCGCCGTCCTCGGTGTGCAGCGCACAGGTCCGGCATCCGGTGGCCAACGATTTCCTGTCCGGGGTGCTGGCGGTGGTGATCGCCTCGCCCTGCACCGCACCCTTCATGGGCGCCTCGATGGGCTTCACCATCGGGCTGCCGGCCACGCAGGCCCTGCTGATCTTCGCGGCACTCGGCTTCGGGTTGGCCCTGCCCTACCTGGCCGCCGGCTTCGTGCCGGGCGTGGCGCGCCTGCTGCCGAAGCCGGGCCCGTGGATGAACATCCTGCGCCGGCTGCTGGCTTTTCCGATCTTCGCCACGGTCGCCTGGCTGGTCTGGGTGCTGGGCCAGCAAAGCGGCATCGACGGCGCGGGTGCGCTCCTGGGCCTGCTGGTGTGCCTGGCGGCGGTCGTCTGGGCGCTTACCCTGCGAGGGCGCACCCGTCTCGTGGTGGCCAGCCTGCTGATCGCCGTCACCGCGGTGCTGGCCGGCACGATCGGCGGAAACGTCGTGCGCAATGCGGCGCCTGCGGTGGCCGCCTCTGCCGGCGAGCGCTGGCAGCCCTGGTCACCCGCCCGCGTGAGCGAGCTCGCGGCCGAAGGCCGCCCGGTGTTCGTCGACTTCACCGCCGCCTGGTGCGTCACCTGCCAGTACAACAAGCGCAGCACGCTGGCCGATGCCGCGCTGCTGGCCGAGTTCGATGCCAGGAAGGTGGCCATGCTGCGGGCCGACTGGACCCGCCGCGACCCCGAGATCACCGCCGCGCTGGCGGCGCTGGGCCGAAGCGGCGTCCCGGCCTATGTGCTCATGGCGCCGGGCCGCACGCCGGTCGTGCTCACCGAGATCCTTAGCAAAGAAGAGGTCCGCGGCGCGCTCGCACGACTTTGACCCTGCCCCTCTACGGGTTGTCACAGGTAGGTGAGGAAAGCGTCCTAAGCTGTCGTGATCGTTGATATTTTGCAAAACTGGAGTTCAAGCTGACCATGTCCTCATCGTCAACCGCCGACTCGCGTTCCGCCCGCGCGGCGCGCCAGGCGCGCGCCGCCTTGAGCCGTGCTTCCCGCCGCGCCGTGATGGCCGCCGCCGTGGCCCTCGGCGCCACCTTCCTGATGGGCTCGAATGCGGTGGCCGCGCCGGCCGTGGGCCAGAAGGCGCCCGATTTCGTCGCCGTCGACACCGCCGGCAAGCAGCACCGCCTGTCCGATTTCGCCGGCAAGTTCGTGGTGCTCGAATGGACCAACCCGGGCTGCCCCTTCGTGCGCAAGCACTACGGCAGCGGCAACATGCCCGCCACCCAGAAGGCAGCAACCGAGAAAGGCGTGGTCTGGCTGGCCGTCAACTCGACCGAGCGCGCCGCCAGCGACTACCTCAAACCCGCCGCCCTCGAGGCCTGGATGAAGGAGCAGTCCGGCGCCCCCACCGCCGTGCTGATGGACGAGGATGGGGTGATCGGGCGCGCCTACGCCGCGCGCACCACGCCGCACCTCTACATCATCGATCCCAAAGGCGTGCTGGTGTATGCCGGCGGCATCGACAGCATCGCCTCGTCCCGCGTCGAGGACATCAAGACCGCCACCAATTACGTGAACCAGGCCCTCGGCGAGGCCTTCGGCGGCAAGCCGATCAGCGCGGCGGCGACCAAGCCCTACGGCTGCTCGATCAAGTACAAGGCCTGAGAAGGTGTGAACGCGGCGAAGGCCCCTGCGACAATCGCGGGATGCCTTTCGCCCCCCTGAAGAACGACACTTTCCTGCGCGCCTGCTGGCGGCAGGCCACCGATCACACGCCCGTCTGGCTCATGCGCCAGGCCGGGCGCTACCTGCCGGAATACGTGGCGACGAGGGCGCGCGCCGGCAGCTTCATGGGGCTGGCCACGAATGTGGACTACGCCACCGAAGTCACCCTGCAGCCGCTCGCGCGCTATCCGCTCGATGCCGCCATCCTGTTCTCGGACATCCTCACGGTGCCGGACGCAATGGGCCTGGGCCTGTCCTTCGAGGCCGGCGAGGGCCCGCGCTTTGCGCGGCCGGTGCGCGACGAAGCCGCCATTGGCGCGCTCGAGGTGCCGGACATGGAGAAGCTGCGCTATGTCTTCGACGCCGTCGCCTCGATCCGCCGCGCCCTCGATGGCAGCGTCCCGCTGATCGGCTTCTCCGGCAGCCCCTGGACCCTGGCCTGCTACATGGTCGAGGGCGCCGGCTCGAGCGACTACCGCCTCGTCAAGACCCTGCTCTACAGCCGCCCGGACCTCCTGCACCGCCTGCTCTGCGTCAATGCCGATGCGGTGGCGGCGTACCTCAACGCGCAGATCGACGCCGGCGCCCAGGCCGTCATGGTCTTCGACAGCTGGGGCGGCGTGCTGGCGGACGGCGCGTTCCAGGACTTCAGCCTGGCCTACACGGCCCGCGTGCTGTCGCAACTGCGGCGCCAGGGCGCGGACGGCCAGCCCGTGCCGCGCATCGTCTTCACCAAGGGTGGCGGGCTCTGGCTGGAGGAGATGCGCGCGCTGGACTGCGAGGTGCTGGGGCTGGACTGGACCGTCAGCCTGGCACGCGCGCGCGCGCTGGTCGGCGAGGGCTCCGGCGCCAAGGCGCTGCAGGGCAACATCGATCCGAACGTGCTGTTCGCCCCCCCTGCGCGCATCGAGGCCGAGGTCGCGAAGGTGCTGCAGGCCTTCGGACAGCCGCACACCGACCACGCCTGCCACGGCCCGACCCACATCTTCAACCTGGGCCACGGGATCAGCCAGTTCACCCCGCCCGACCATGTGGCGGCGCTGGTGGCTGCGGTCCACGCGCAGTCCCGCGCCCTGCGTGGCGCCTGAGGCCGTTATGCCTTGTAAGTACCTGAGATCGCGCATCGAGCGTTTGTCAAGTCCGGAAATGGTGAGGACGGACTGACTTATGCACAAATCACTTGTTGCGGTGCGCAAAAACATCCGAGCCCTCGCACGCCCCGCTCCTAAAGCGATAGCGTCGCTAAGTCGTTGATTCATATGGAATTTGGATTTTGCTTTTTTTGCGGGCATTCCAGCGGAAGCCTTGATTTCCAAGGGCCGGCGGCGCGTCGGGCTCCGATATCAACAAAGTTATCCACAAGAACTCTGGATCAGTTCCAAAGCGCTGGCGAATCAACGACTTAGGCTGCTTTGCTCCAAGTTCCTTTAACCTCCGCTCCGATGGGAAGAGCGCCTTGACCTGGCGTCTCGAGATCGCGGTCCAGACTCCCGCGCACGCCGCATTAGGGGATCTACTTAGCTACGTGAGCCCCGCACCCGTGGCGCCCGGCTCGCTCGTCCGGGTGCCGCTGGGCCGCCGCGAGGTACTCGGGGTGGTGTGGTCGGCGCAACCCGCCGCGATGCACGACGATGCGGCGGCCGCGGTGGAACTCAAGCCGATCGGTGCCGTGCTGGACGCGCTGCCGCCGCTGGGCGCGGCGTGGCGCGACCTGGTGGCCTTTGCCGCCCGCTACTACCAGCGCTCGCTGGGCGAGATCGCGCTGGCGGCGCTGCCACCCCAGCTGCGCGACCTGAGCGCAGTGCAGCTGGCTCGCCGCCTCAAGCGACAGGCGGCGCCCGCGGCACCCGCGGCATCCCCCTGCGGCCCAACGCTGACGCCCGAGCAGGCGCTGGCACTGGCGCGCTTCGACGCCGAAAGCGGCCCTTTCCTGCTCTTCGGCAGCACCGGCAGCGGCAAGACCGAGGTCTACCTGCAGGCCGTCGCGGCGCTGTTAGAACGCAAGCCGCAGGCCCAGGCGCTGGTGATGGTGCCGGAGATCAACCTCACCCCGCAGCTGGAGGCGCGCTTCAAGGACCGCTTCGGCAGCGGCGCCGTGGTGTCGCTGCACAGCGGCATGACCCATCCCCAGCGCCTGGCCAGCTGGCTGGCGGCGCACGCCGGGGTGGCGCGCATCGTGCTCGGCACCCGGATGGCGGTGTTCGCCTCGATCCCGGCGCTGGAGCTGATCGTGGTCGACGAGGAGCACGACCCCAGCTACAAGCAGCAGGAAGGCGCCCGCTACTCGGCACGGGACCTGGCCGTCTGGCGCGGCCGGCGCGAAGGCGCGAAGGTGATGCTGGGCTCGGCCACGCCGTCGCTGGAGAGCTGGCACCAGAGCCGCCCCGCGGAGGGCGAGGATGCCGGCGGGCGCTATGTGCGCCTGGCGATGCCCTCGCGCATCGGCACCGCGGCGCTGCCAGCGGTGCGGCTGGTCGACATGGGCCTGCAACCGCCCCGTACCGTGCTCTCCGCCGCGCTGCTGGACGCCATCGGCCAGCGGGTGGCGCGCGGCGAGCAGAGCATGGTGTTCCTGAACCGGCGCGGCTATGCGCCCGTCCTGGCCTGCGGCGACTGCGACTGGAAGAGCGAATGCCCGCACTGCAGCGCCTACCGCGTGTTCCACAAGATCGACCGCACGCTGCGCTGCCACCACTGCGGCTTTACCGAACGGGTGCCGCGCGCCTGCCCCGCCTGCGGCAACCCGGACATCGCGCCGGTGGGCCGCGGCACCGAGCGGCTCGAGGAGCACCTGGGCGAGCTGTTCGCCGACGTGAAGCGGCCCGACGGCAGCCCGGTGCGCATCGCCCGCATCGATGCCGACAGCACGCGCCGGCAGGGCGCGCTCGAGTCGCAACTGGCGGCGGTGCACGCGGGCGAGGTCGACGTGCTTGTCGGCACGCAGATGATCGCCAAGGGTCACGACTTCCGGCGCATCACGCTGGTGGCGGCGGCGAATCCCGACGGCGCGCTCTTTTCCAGCGACTTCCGCGCGCCCGAGCGCCTGTTCGGCCTGCTCATGCAGTCGGCCGGGCGCGCCGGGCGCGATGCGGCCTACCTGTCGGCGCAGGGCTCCACCGCCGAGATGTGGATCCAGACCCATCACCCGCGGCACGCCCTGTTCGCCGCCTTGCGCCGGCACGACTACCCCGCCTTTGCCCAGCGCGAGTTGGAAGAGCGCGCGGCGGCCGGCATGCCGCCCCTGGCCTTCCAGGCCCTCCTGCGTGCCGATGCCCGCACGCAGGAGGCGGCCCAGGGTTTTCTCCATGCCGCTAACGCGGCCGCCGAGGGGCTGGAGGGTGCGCAGCAGGTGACCCGCTATTCCCCCGTACCGCATGCGATCCAGCGCGTGGCCAACGTGGAAAGGGCACAGCTGCTGGTCGAGAGTGCTTCGCGTGCGGCCTTGCAGCGCCTGCTGGCGGCCTGGCAGCCGGTACTGCATGAGCTGCGCAAGCAACCCGTGGGGAAGGGCGTGATCCGCTGGCTGGTCGACGTCGACCCGCAAAGCATCTGAGCTCGCTGCCTGCTTCGCCTGCGCGAGCCCGAAGCGCAGGGGCGGGCTCGGTCACGCCTTCTTCAGTGCATGCCGATCGGCTGCTTGCCCATCTCGATGTATTGCAGCGCCGTGCGGCGCTTGCGGTGCCCGTGGCCGGGCCAGGCGAAAAGCAGGATGCTGGCGGCGCCCGTCGCCAGCGCCGGGACGGCACTCAAGGCACCGGCGTGCCACAGCCACCCCACCGTGGCAAGGCACGCCACACACAGCATCCAGCGCATCCAAGTCGTCATGGCAGTTTCCCCCAGGGTTTTGACGCCACTTTAGCAGGGCATTTGAAAACAGAAGAATTAGTCAAACGGAATAGTTAACACTATCGGCCAATAGTCAACCGGGGGCTGTAGGCAATATTCTGAAACAAGGGTTGACGCGGGTCGAAACCGGTGTCGAAGCTCTTGGCATGGCCCTGGCGGGCCGCAACGGAAAGGTCCTCGCGTGAAAAGCTGGTCGACGGTCCTGCGAGGCGTGGCCTTGGCGGGGATGACTTGGGGCGCACAGGCGGCGGAAATAGAGCTGGAGGGCAGCCGCCTGCTGGTCAGCGGCATGCTCGACGGCAGCGCGCTCCAGCGCTTCACCGAGGAGCTCGGTAGCGGCAAAGTGCGCACCGTGGTGTTCGAGAACTCGTTGGGCGGCACGGCCGAGGCGGCCGGCGAATACGCCCGCGCGATCCGCGCCAGCGGCGTCGACACAGAGGTGAAGGGCCAGTGCCACGCGGCCTGCGCCTATGCCTTCCTGGCCGGCAAGGGGCACCGCTTCGGACGCGGCTTCCAGGTCCACGGCCTGCTGATCCCGGTGACCGCGCGGCCACGCCCGGAGGAACTCGCCAGCCGCTGGCGCGGCGAGCAAGCGCAGAAGACATTGGCCGAATTCACCGCGACAGCGGCCGGGCCCGAAGCCGGCGGCGCGTCCAGGGAACGCTGGCAACCGGGCCAGGGCGTGCTGTTCACCTCCACGCCCACCCTCTTCGGCCGCGTGTACAACAGCTATTACTGCGACGGCACGCAGGGGCAGGACACGTCGCGCTGCGAGCTGCTGTCCGACGCCCACCCCCGCAAGCTCGGCGTGCTCACGCCCTGAGAAGCCGGGAAGCCGGGCCTCAGCGCAGCCAGCCCACCGCCAGCGGAAAGCTGAAGAAGGCCGCCACGGTGGTCCACAGGATGATGCGCGCGATCCGCCCGCTGTCGGCGCCGAAGCGCTCGGCCAGCATCGCCACGTTGCTCGCGCTCGGCAGCGCGGCCACCAGCACCATCACCACCAGCGCGCTGCGCTCCAGCGGCAGGCCCAGCGCCATCGCGGCGCGTCCCGCACCGTAGACCAGCAAGGGATGCGCCAGCAGCTTGATCGCCGCCACCGACAGCAGGTCGGCAGTCCGCGCCGGCGAAAGCGCCCGCACTCCGCTGCCCATGGCCTCGCCCACGCGTGCGCTGGCACGATGCTCGCGAACCAGCACTGCCGAGCGAGCCAGCACGGCGCCGATGGTGAACAGCGCCACCGGCGAGGCGGCATCGCCCAGCATCGCGATCGTGCGCTCCAGCGGCCCGGGCAAGGCGAGACTGGTGGCCGAGGCCAGCCCGCCGAGCAGGATCGCCCACGGCATCGGGTTCTGCACGATGCCGCGCAAGGCCTGCCGGGCCGCCCGGGCCGGGCCGTGCGCATCGGCCCCGTCCAGGCGCGACAGCGCGATGCACAGCGAGGAGGTCAGCACCAGGTCCAGGGCGATGGTGATGATCATCGGCGAGGCCGCCTGCGCCCCGAGAATCGCGATCAGCAGGGGCAGGCCCATGAAACCGGTGTTGGGGAAGGCGGCCACCAGCGCGCCGAAGGCCGCGTCGTTCCAGACCAGGCCCTGCCGGCGCGCCAGCCCCACCGTGACGCCGACCACGAGCAGCGCGCAGCCGCCCCAGACCAGCCCCACGCCGGCATCGAGCAGCTGCGCGATCGGCGCGCCCGCGCCGAAGCGGAACAGCATGCACGGCAGCGCGAAATAGAGCACGAAGGCATTGAGGCCGGGAATGGCCCCCAGCGGCAGCGCCCCGCCGCGTGCCGCTGCATAGCCGGCCGCGATCAGCGCGAAGAAAGGGAGCGTGACGGAAAGAATGTGCAGCACGCGGGCAATTGTCGTCGTGCGACATCGCGACACAGCTTTCACACAGCCTTGCATCGGGCCTGCCCCGTATCATTGCCCGCTTTGCGCCCTTCCGCCGCCTTCATGTCCTCCGGTCTCAATCTCGCGCAGCAAGAAGCCGTCAACTACCTCCATGGTCCCTGCCTGGTGCTCGCAGGCGCAGGCTCGGGCAAGACGCGCGTCATCACGCACAAGATCGCGCGGCTCATCCAATCCGGGCTGGCCCCCCAGCGCATTGCCGCCATCACCTTCACCAACAAGGCCGCGACCGAGATGCGCGAGCGCGCCAAGGGCCTGATCGGGCGCGATGCCAACAAGGTGGTGGTCTGCACCTTCCACGCGCTGGGCGTGCGCATGATGCGCGAGGACGGCGGCGTGCTCGGCCTGAAGCCGGCCTTCAGCATCCTCGACAGCGACGACGTCACCAAGATCCTGAAGGATGCCGGCGGCACCACCGACGCTGCCACGGCGCGCATCTGGCAGTGGACCATCAGCAAGTGGAAGAACATGGGCCTCAACGCCGCGCAGGCGGAAGCCCAGGCGGCCGACGACAACGAACGCATCACGGCGCGCATCATGGCGCGCTACGAGGAGCGCCTGGTTGCCTACCAGAGCGTGGACTTCGACGACCTGATCGGCATGCCGCTCAAGCTTCTGCAGCAGCACGAGGACGTACGTGCCAAGTGGCAGGCCGCGCTCGGCCACGTGCTGGTCGACGAGTACCAGGACACCAATGCCACGCAGTACGAGGTGTTGAAGGCGCTGGTCGGCCAGCGCGGCCGCTTCACCGCGGTGGGCGACGACGACCAGTCGATCTACGGCTGGCGCGGCGCCACGCTGGACAACCTGCGCAAGCTGCCGGTCGACTTCCCCACGCTCAAGGTCATCAAGCTCGAGCAGAACTACCGCAGCACCAGCGCCATCCTGCGCGCGGCCAACAACGTGATCGGCCCGAACCCCAAGCTCTTCCCCAAGACCCTGTTCAGCGAGCTGGGAGAGGGCGAGCCGGTGCGCGTGGTCGACGCCGACAACGAGGCGCACGAGGCCGAGCGCGCCGTGGCGCGCATCCAGAGCCTGCGCGGCGGTGCTGCGACCACGCAGGGCCAGCAGTTCAAGGAGTTCCGCGATTTCGCGATTCTCTACCGCGCCAACCACCAGGCGCGCGTGTTCGAACAGGCCCTGCGCCGCGCGCAGATTCCTTACAAGGTTTCCGGCGGGCAGAGCTTCTTCGACCGCGCCGAAATCAAGGACCTGTGCGGCTGGTTCCGCCTCTGGGTCAACAACGACGACGACCCGGCCTTCCTGCGCGCCGTGACCACCCCCAAGCGCGGCATCGGCCACACCACGCTCGCCAGCCTCGGCACCTTCGCGAGCCAGTACAAGCTGAGCCTGTTCGAAGCATTGTTCTCGCCCTCGCTCCCCAGCGTGATGGCCAAGCGCGCCCAGGAGGGACTGCACGAGTTCGGCCGCTACATCAACGACCTCGAATACCGTGCACGCCGCACCATGGGCGCCGAGGATGCGCGCACCTTCCTGGCCGACTGGCTCAAGGAAATCGAATACGAAAAGCACCTCTATGACGGCGAGGACAGCGAGCAGGCTGCCGCCAGCCGCTGGACCAACGTGCTCGAGTTCTGCGACTGGATGTCGCAGCGCTGCGGCGGGCAGATCGCGGACGCGAGCGGCGCCGGACCGCTCCAAGCCGCGAGAGCCCGCTCGGGGGGCAGCGAGGACACGTCAGTGCCGAGCGTGGGGGCAAGTCCTTCCGGTGCCACGGTCGAGAACGAGCGCAAGAGCCTGCTGGAGGTGGCGCAGACCATCTCGCTGCTCTCCACGATCAGCGAGCGCGAGAAGGATCAGAACGTGGTCACGCTCTCTACCCTGCATGCGTCCAAGGGCCTGGAGTGGCCGCACGTCATGCTGATCGGCGTGAACGAGGGCTTGCTGCCCTTCAAGCTCGAGGACGATGGTGGCCGGCAGCAGAAAGTCAGCGACGAAACGCTGACGCGCCTGCAGGAGGAGCGTCGCCTGATGTACGTGGGCATCACGCGCGCCCAGCGCAGCCTGGCCGTGAGCTGGACCAAGCGCCGCAAGCAGGGCCGAGAGATGGTGCCGGCGCAGCCCAGCCGCTTCATCGCCGAGATGGCGCTCGACAAGAAGACCATCAAGGAAGATCCGCGCGAGAAGCTCAAGGCGCTGCGCGCCGAGTTCGCGCGCAAGGCCCAGGACAACGCGGCGGCAGCAGCAGCGGCCGCGGCAGGCTCATGAAGCGCCGGCTGCTGCTGCTGGCCCTGGGCCTGGCTGCCGGCGGCGCCCTGGCCCAGCAGGCCTGCCCTGCGGACGGCCGCGAGCTGCCCGCGCGCGCGCTCTACGGCCACTGGGAGGCGCGCATCGAAGGCGTCCCGGGCATCGCGCGCGTGCAGCTGGCGAGGCATCCCGACTACGAAGGCGTACGCGGCACCATCACGCGCGAGAGCGGCGGGAAGCCGCCGACGGTGGCGCAGCTCGCGGGCGACATCGACGACGAGGGCCTGCTCAGCATCGACGAGTCGATGGACGGCCGCGCCATCAGCGGCAACTGGCTGGGCGAGCTCCAGCCGGGCTCCTGCGGCAAGGAATTCAGGGGAACGTGGCGCAACGCGTCCGACGACAGCACGCATCCCTTCGTGCTGAACAAGACTGGCAGTTGGCAATGAAACACACACGCATCACCACCACCTTCGCGGCGCTCCTCGCCGGCCTCGGCATGGCGCTCGCGCAGGCCCAGCCCGCGCAGCAACCGGCCAGCCCGCTGGCCGACGCGCAGCTGACCTGGCAGCAGTGCCAGCGGCTCGCGAGCGACAAGGAGGCACGCCTGGCCTGCTTCGACCGCTGGGCCCAGCAGCAGACGCTGCCGGCGGCCGTGGTACCCGCGGCGCCGCCGGTGCTCGCCGGCACGCAGCCGCCCGCGCCGGTGGACGCCGCCGTGCCCGCCACGCGCGTCGTCTCCGTCGCGACCGCGGAGGGCTGCCGCGACGGCCAGTACTCCGCGCTCTCGCGCTTCTGGGAACTCGAGGACGGCAGCGACTGCGGCACCTTCAGCTTCCGCGGCTACAGGCCGCTCAACGTGTCGTTCGCGACCTCGAACCACAAGCCCGACACGCCGGCCTCGCCGGCGGCCGGCCACACCGGCACCTACATCCCGTACCAGGCCAACGAGATGCGTATCGGCCTGTCCGTGCGCACCAAGCTCGCCCAGGGCATGCTGACGCAGAACGACCCGGTCAAGAAGGACTCGCTGTGGTTCGGCTACAGCCAGCAGTCGACCTGGCAGGTCTTCAACGGCGACATCTCGCGGCCCTTCCGCACCACCGACCACGAGCCCGAGCTGATCTACGTCTACCCGACGGACTACCGGTTGCCGGGTGGCTGGCGCTGGCGCTATGCGGGCGTCGGCCTGGTGCACCAGTCGAACGGCCAGAGCCTGCCCTACTCGCGCAGCTGGAACCGCCTCTACCTGATGGGGGGCATGGAGCTGGACGACCGCTTCACCATCACCGGCCGCATCTGGCAGCGCCTGCACGAGAGCGGCGCCGACGACGACAACCCCGACATCTCCAACTACATCGGCCGCGCCGAAATCACGGGCCGCTGGAATCTCAACCAGGACAACACGCTCGCCATGACGGTGCGCAACAACCTGCGCGAGAGCGGCCGCGGATCGGTGCGGCTCGAATGGCTCAAGTCTCTCGGCGATTCGGCGAGGAGCAACCTGCGCTTCCACACGCAGCTGTTCCACGGCTACGGCGACACCCTGGTCGACTACAACCGAAAGCGCACGGTACTGAGCATCGGGCTGAGCCTGGTCGACTTCTGAATCCGGCGGCGGTTCGCAGGCACCGCAGGATTCGGCTATCGCGCCGGCATCATCTCCACCGCCTTGATCAGCCGCGTTTCCTGCGCCACGATCAGGTGCTCCGAGGCCTGCAGGTAGGCCGGGAAGGCCGAATGCGCATCGCGCGCCTTGCACCGCCGTTCATAGTCCGCCAGGTCGTCGTAGCCCCACAGGTGCACGAACTGGTTGAGCGGGCCGACATGGCTCACGTAGAAGCCGAGCGGCGTGCCCAGCGTCTCCCTCAGGATCGGCATCGCGAGGCGGTTGAACACGTCCAGGAACTCCGGCATCTTGCGCAGCCTGATCGTGTAGATGCGGTGGTCGACCAGCGCTTTAGGCGGGTATTGCATCTGCTTCCTTCGAAGTGTTCGCACTGCGGGACGACAGCGACGGCTCCAGCCCGGCCAGGTGGCGCCCTGTGATGTAGCCGAAGGTCATGATCGGCCCCAGCGTGATGCCGGCGCCGGGGTAATTGCCGCCCATCACGCTGGCGCGGTCGTTGCCCACCGCGTACAGGCCCGCGATCGGCTGGTCCTGCGCATCGAGCACGCGGCCCACCACGTCGGTGGTGATGCCGTCGAAGGTGCCCAGGTCGCCCATCACGATGCGCAGCGCGTAGTAAGGGCCGTCGCCGACCGGTGCGACGCAGGGGTTGGGCTTGTTGTCCGGGTCGGCCAGGTAGCGGTTGAAGGATGTGGTGCCGCGGCCGAACTGGCGGTCGACGCCTTGCACGGCGCCCTCGTTGTACTCGCGCACGCTCTGCTCCAGCCCGTCCGGGTCGATGCCCGCGTTCTGCGCCAGCTCGCGCAGCGTCGCGCCCTTGGCCAGGTAGCCGTTGCGCACCAAGGGTCCGAGCGGCATGGGCGCCGGCTTGGCATAGCCCAGGCCGTACTTGCCGATCGTGGCCTGGTCGCAGACCAGCCACATGCCGGTGTCCGGCCCCTGCCCCGCCGCGACCATTGCCGCGCCCACGTCGTGGTAGGAGTTCGACTCGTTGGTAAAGCGCCTGCCGTTCTTCAGCACGCCGATGATGCCGGGCTTGTAGCGGTCCAGCAGGTGCGGGAAGGCTCCGTACTCGCCCTTGCCGAGCGGCACCTTGGAGGTCGGCATCCAGGCCGCCGGCGAGCTGAAGCGGATCTCGACGCGGCCTCCGGCCTTTTCCGCCAGGCGCGCCCCGTCACCGGTGTTGCCCCGAGGCACGGGAGAGAAATGCTCGCCGCCGGCTTGCACGTGCGGGTAGGCGCGGGCGATGCGCTGCGTGTCGTGCGAGAACCCGCCGCCGGCCAGCACCACGCCCTTGCGCGCGACGATGCGCTGCAGCCCCTCGGGCCCCTTCACCATCGCACCGGTCACGCGGCCGTCGTGGACGATCAACTCCTGCGCCGGCGTGCTCGTCCGGATCGGGATCTTCAGGTCGAGCGCCGACTTCGCCAGGCGCGCCGCCAGCGCGTTGCCGCTCGTCACGTTGATGCCGCGGCGGTACAGCGCCAGCTCCTTCAGGTGGTTGAGCACGCGCTTCACCACGTACCTGAACGAGGTGAACGATTTGGTGAAGCGGAAGAAGTGCTTCAGGTCCGCGTTGGCGGAGTTGAACATCATCCCGATGAAGGTGATGGTGGCCAGCGGCGGGCGCAGGCGCGCCATCTCCGGACCCAGCTCGCGAATGTCGTAGGGCGCGGCGAGGATCGAGCGGCCGATGTCTGCGCCGCCCTCGGCGTCGGGGTGGTAGTCGGGGTACAGCGTCGGGATGAAGCGGACTTCGGTCTCGCGCTCGAAGAACGCCACCATTTCCGGGCCCTTGTCGATGAAGGCCTCCACCGCCGGGCCGTCGTACCAGCGGCCGGTCTCGGCCTTCATGTAGCGGATCACCTCCTCGCGCGTGTCCGCGTAGCCGGCCTTCTTCGCATGGGGCGACAGCGGGATCCACAGCACCCCGCCGGAGAACGCGGTGGTGCCGCCGAACACCGGCTCCTTCTCGACGACGATGACGTCCAGGCCGTTCTTCCTGGCCGTGATGGCTGTCGACAGTCCACCGGCGCCGGAGCCGATCACCAGCACATCGCATTCGGTCGTGGGCAGGTCGCTCATCTTCATGTGTGTGCCTCCTGGGCCGCGACATCGCGGCGAAGCTGGTCGAAGTAGTGGCTCATCTCGCATTCCGCCGCGTCGGGGTCGCGCTCGCGCATATGCGCGAGGATCTTCCTGCGCACCGGCACCAGTTCGGGACGGGCGCGCAGCGTCGTGTCGGTCTGCAGCACATGGCGCACCAGGGTGGTCAGCGTCTCGGCCACGACGACCAGCACGTCGTTGTGCGCTGCCTTCGTGACCAGGCGGAAGAATTCGATGCTGGCCTCGGCGCGCTGGGCCGCACCGGCATAGTTCTCGATCTCGACGATGTTGCGCTCGATGGCGTCGAAGTCGTCCGGCGAGCCGTTCTGGCAGGCCAGGCGCAGCAGCATGCAGTTGATCAGGCGCCGTGCCTGGTCGAGGTGGGCCGAATCCATCCGCCCGCTGGCGGCGAGCTCGCGCAGCGACTGCGTCAGCATCATGTAGGCGCCCTTGTAGAACACCAGCGAGGCTTCCTCGCGCCCGTGGTCGAAGCGTGCCACGTGCCCCAGGAAGAGCACGTGGTCGCCCGCCAGGTGCTCGGCGAACTTGTCGCATTCGAAGGTGGCGACGCTGCCCGCGATCACCGGCAGCCCGCGGTGGCCCGGCGCCCAGGCCACGCCGTCGAACTTGTCGGCGACGGCGCCGCTGGCGAAGCGCGCCGACAGCTCCTTCTGGTCCTCCGCCAGCACGTTGATGGCGAAGGCACCGGCCTGGCGGAAGGCCTCCAGGCTCTTGCTCGCCAGGCGCAGCCCCCAGGACACCAGCGGCGGCTCCAGCGACACCGAGCTGAATGAATTGCACGTCAGCCCGATCGGCTTGCCGTCGGGCCCCGTCGTGGTGATGATGGCCACGCCGGTGGGAAAGCTGCCGAGCGCGTTGCGGAAGGCCCGCGAGTCGAAGGCGGCCTGCGGATCGGCGGGCGCGGGGGTCAGGGTCGTCACTGGCAGCTCCGAACGTTGAATGGTTTGACCATTATAGATATACTGGACTGCCATTTCAACCCAAGGGGACCCACCCAATGACTCGTCGAGTTGCCATCATCGGCACCAGCGCGATCCCGGTCGGCCGTTACCAGACCAAGGCGGAAGAGCCACTGCAGGTCCTGGAGCAGGAGATCATGACCCGGCTGGTGGTCGAGGCGGTCGCGGATGCCGGCGTCGAGAAGAAGGACATCGGCAGCCTTGTGCTGACGCTGCCCAGGCCCTACACGCTGCAGAAGTACTTCTCCACTTTCCTGGTCAGCCACTTGCGCCTCCAATGCACCGGAAGCGTGCTGGAGGTCATGGGCAACGGCATGACGGGCGCGGTCTGCTTCGATCGAGCCTGCGACGAGATCCTGCTCGGACGCACCGATGTCGCGCTCGCGCTGGGCATCAACATGGAGGCGGCCACCCCGGCCTCCGAGCATGCGATGAGCAGCATGCGCACCACCGGCGACGTGGATTTCCACGCCTCGAGCGGCTTCATCCCGATCAGCTGGTACGCCATGGACGCCATGCGCTACATGCACGAATACGGCGCCACGCGCGAACACTTCGGCGCGGTCGCGGTCAAGAACCGCTGGCACGCCTCGATGAACCCGCTGGCGCAGTACCGCAAGCCGATCACGCTGCCGGAGGTGCTGGAGCAGCGCCCGATCGTGGAGCCGCTCGGCCTTTACGACGTGCCGGGCCGCAGCGACGGGGCCGCCTGCCTGGTGCTGGCATCGGAGGAGGTGGCAAAGTCGCTGGGCCGGCCCTATGCCCTGGTGCGCGGCCGCGGCTTCTGCCACGACGGCTCGCACCAGATCAACGAGGTGCCCAACGACATGACCGAGCTGATCGCAGCCAAGGAGGCCGCGGCCACCGCCTACCGGCAGGCCGGGATCGCGCCCGCGGACATCGACCTCGCGGAGTTCTACGCGCCCTGCACCGTCGTCGAGGTGCTGGTGAGCGAGGCCGTGGGCTTCTTCGGCCGCGGCGAAGGCGCACCGGCCGCGGCCGAGGGGCGCACGAAGCTCGGCGGGCAGATCCCCATCTCGACCTCCGGCGGCCTGACCTCGCGCGGCCATCCGGCCTACGTCACCTCGCTCTACAACTACTGCGAAATGGCCGACCAGCTGCGCGGCCGCGCCGGCGAACGCCAGGTCGCGGACGCCCGGCTGGGGCTGGCCACCGGCGAGCTCGGCAACTACAACGCTGCGCTCGTGCACGTCCTGGAGGCGCAACGATGACACTCGATCTGATCCCCGTGCCGCGCCAGCGCGCCTACCCGCCGCGCGTGTCGGCCTTCACGCAGACCTTCTGGGAAGGCCTGGGCGCCGGCCGGTGGCAGACCACCTGCTGCGACGCCTGCGGCAAGTTCACCTTCCCGCCCAAGCCCGTATGCCCCCACTGCTGGTCGGACCGCATGCAGTGGAAGGACCTGGGCCGGCGCGGCACGCTCTATACGTGGACCCGCATCCATGCCGCGCCCAAGGTGTTCGTCGACGAGGCGCCCTACGCCGTGTGCGTGGTCGACCTGGAGATCGGCCTGCGCATCGCCACCCGGCTCGTCGAGCGACCAGGCAAGCCCTTCCAGTGCGGCATGCCGGTCGAGCTCGTCGTGCTGAAGTACGAAGACGGGCCGCTGCTCGCTTCGCGTCCTGTCTAGAGAAAAGGAGCAACCCATGTTCTACGAATTCCGCACCTACACCTGCGCCCCCGGCAAGCTGGCCGCCGCGCTCAAGCGCTTCGAGACGGTCACCGTCGGGCTTTTCGACAAGCACCGCATCCAGCGCATCACGCCGGTGTTCACCGTCGCCGTCGGCGAAGACAACACGCAGCTCAAGTACGTGCTGCAGTGGCAGTCGCACGAGGAACGGGACCGCGCATGGACGGCGTTCCGGGCCGATCCCGAATGGCAGAAGGCCCTGGCCGAGACCGACAAGGACGGGCCGCTGGTCCAGAAGATCTCGAACGAACTGCTTGCCGCGGCGCCTTTCTCGCTGAAGTGAGACGGTAGAATCCGCGCCGTGATCCACGCCGACTTCCGCCCGAAAGAAGCCTCAGAGTCCTCCCTGGGATTCGAGCCCATCGCGCCCTCGCGCGCGTTCGAGGAAATCGCGGCGCAGATCCGCGAGCTGGTGGCCACCGGCCGCCTCAAGCCCGGTGACCGGCTCCCTGCCGAGCGCGACCTCTCCGCCAAGTTCAAGGTCAGCCGCAATACGCTGCGCGAGGCGCTGCGAGCGCTCGAGCTGAGCGGCATGATCGAGCTGCGCAAGGGTGCATCCGGTGGTGCCTTCGTGCTGCCCGGCAGCTCCGGCGTGATCGTCAACGGCCTGCGCGACCTGTACCACCTCGGCGCCATCAAGCCCGAGCACCTGACCGAGGCGCGCGTCTGGCTCAGCGACATCGTGGTGCGCGTGGCCTGCGAGCGCCTGACCGAGGAAGACCTGCAAGCGCTCGAAGAGAACGTGGCGCTGGCCGCCAAGGCCACCAAGGCCGGCAACTTCCAGGAGCGCGCGGACCTGCACCGCGAATTCCACAATCTGCTCGCCGTGGCCACCCGCAACCCGATCATCCAGATCACCATGGAAGGCGTGATGGAGGTGATGCGCGAGTTCGTCAAGGCGATCGGGCCGAGCGACAACGCCTACACCCTGCCCTCGCGCCGCCGGCTGCTCAAGCACCTGCGTGCGCGCGATGCGGACGCCGCGGTCGCGGAGATGAACAAGTTCCTGGAGCGCCTGCAGGCGAACTACATGGAACTGTGGAACTCCCGCAAGCAGTGAGCCGCGCGGCCGCGGGAGCCGCAGCCGCTGCGTGAACGCCGCTTTCGCCGCGCTCGCCGCTCAGAACTTGTAGCCGTACTTGGCGGCGACTTCCTTGAAGCCGAACACGCGCGCGGCGTTCTCGCCCAGCACCTTGCGGCGCGAGACCTCGCTCAAATGGCCCATCTGGCGCTCGATCGCCTGCGCCGAGTGCGGCCAGGTGCCCTCGTGGTGGGGATAGTCGTTGGCCCACATGAAGTTGTCCTGCAGGCCGTGCTCCTCCATCAACCCGAGGCCGGCGCGGTCCTCGCCGAAGGTCGCGAAGCCGCGCGCCTTGAAGTAGTCCGAGGGCAGCATCTTCAGCTTGGGCTTCACCCAGAAGTGGTGCTTGAGGTAGGCCTCGTCCATTGCGTCCAGCATCCACGGCACCCAGCCGATGCCGGCCTCGACACTGCCGAATCGCAGCTCCGGGAAGCGCTCGGCCACGCCGGAGGCGCAGATGTTCACCAGCGGCTCCAGCGTCGGCGACAGCGAGTGCACGACGTAGTTCACCACGGCGCCGCCCAGGCCGCGCGTGGTGCGAGGGTCCTTGCCGGTGGAGACGTGGAACGTGGCGGGCACGCCGGCCTCGACGAAGCGCGCCCACATCGGGTCGAACTCCACCTTGTTGTAGTTCAGCTCGTTGGTCTTGGGGGGGCCGAAGAGCGGTTTGCACGGCAGCGTGAAGTGGCGAAAACCCAGCTTCAGGCAGCGGTCGACCTCCTTGAGCGTGGCCTCGACGTTCCCGGTGGCCAGCGCGGCGGCGGGCGACAGGCGTTCGACGTGGGGCCCGAAGTTCTCCCAGGCCCAGGTGTTGTAGACCTCGCACTGCGCGTGGGCGAAATCGGGGTCGAAGGTGTACCACATGCCCAGGCCCTTGCCCGGGAAGATGATCTCGCCATCGATGCCGTCCAGCTCCAGATCGCTCAGGCGCTGCTCGACGCTCGGGCCGCGCTCGGAGGCGGTGGCGCCGGCCCTGGAACGGGCCAGGTCCTCGCCCTCCAGCTTGGCCAGGATCAGCCGGTCCGGCTGTTCGGACGCTTCCATCTTGCGCCACTGCACGCCCTTTTCGTCGATCCACACCTTGGGCAGGCGGTCGCGGTACTTGGCGTCGATGCGCTCGGCCCACAGGTTGCCGGGCTCGTTGGCGTGCGTGTCCGACGAGATCATCAGGTACTTGTCGGGCGCACCCGGTTGCGGCGACTTCTCCCAGCCGGCGGAGCCGGGAGTGTTCAGGCGCCATTGATTGGCTTCGTTGACGACGATCTCGGTCATGACAGGTCCTCGATGGGGAATGGAAGGTTGAACCGGTTCGGTTTGAATGGTTTGACCATTCTAAACAGCGAACGGTCCCTGTCAAGCCCCGCGCCGGGGCAGGGGCGTATCAGCGGGCCGTCTTGGCGGCGATCCTGCGGGCCGGCGCCGGCACGGCAGCAGCCGGCTCGGCGTCCATGCCTTCCTGGACGATGGTCAGGTACTCGTCCATGCCCTTGGCGGCCGCCTTGGGATCGCGTGCGCGCAGCGCCTTCAGGATGCGGCGGCGCACCGGGACCAGCTCCGGGCGGGCCTTGCGGCCCGTGCGTTCGATCACGTAGCGGATGATGTCCGACAGCGAATCGACCAGCATCGTCAGCACCTCGTTGCGGGTGGCGCGGGCGATCAGGCCGAAGAAGCGCACGCCCTCGTCGGCGCGCCGCTGCAGGTCCTCGGTGTTCTCGATCTCGGCGATGTTGCGCTCGATGGCGGTGAAGTCCTCCTCCGTGGCGCGTTCGCAGGCCAGCTCGACCACCATCTTGTTGATCAGCCGGCGGGCCTCGGCCAGACCGGCCAGTGACACACGGCCCAGGAACATCAGATCCTGCAGCGACTGCGTGAGGAGCGCCGGATTGCCGTCGCGGATGAAGGCGCCCCCCTTGACGCCCTTCTGCAGCGAGACGACGCCAGAGATCTCCAGCGTGCGCAAGGCCTCGCGCACCGCCGGCCGGCTGACCTTGAATTCCACCGCCAGGTCGCGCTCGGCCGGCAGCTTGTCGCCGGGCTTGAGCACGCCGGAGGCCAGGCGCTTGCGGATCTGCTCGCAGATCTCCTCGAAGACGCGGCGCGTCTTGACCTCCTGGAAGGACAGCTGCGGAGTGGTTGCCATTGCTTCTCGATGTGGTTGGGTTGATCGAGGATAGCCCAACACGGGAAAGGGTCGGACAAGCTTAATCTCCTGGATTTGCAATGGACAGACCAATACAATGAGAATATGGCCACCGCACGCCGGATGGCCCTGCTGCTGCCGGTTCGAGGGCCCGCGGCATTCTCGCCACCCATTTCCCCCTGGAGACCCTGATGAATCCCGCTTCCCGGTCCGGCCCGCTGAAGGGCCTGCGCGTCGTCGAGTTCGCCGGCATCGGCCCCGGTCCCTTCGCCTGCATGCTGCTGTCCGACATGGGCGCTGACGTCGTCACCGTCGACCGCCCGGGCAAGAAGCTCGGCGAGCGGCACAACATCACGGGCCGCGGCCGCAGCGTGGTGCTGGCGGACCTGAAGGACGCCGCCGCGCGCGAGCAGGTCTACCAGCTGCTGGAGAAAGCCGACGTGCTGATCGAGGGCTTCCGCCCCGGCGTGATGGAGCGCCTCGGCTTCGGCCCAGAGGCCGTGCTCGCGCGCAACCCGCGCATCGTCTACGGCCGCATGACAGGCTGGGGCCAGGAAGGCCCGCTCGCGCAGGCGGCTGGCCACGACCTCAACTACATCGCCATCACCGGTGCGCTCCACGCGATCGGCCCGAAGGACGGCGCGCCGGTCCCCCCGCTGAACCTGATCGGCGACTACGGCGGCGGCAGCCTCTACCTGATCGTGGGCGTGCTGGCGGCACTGCGGGAAGCCGGCCTGTCCGGCCGCGGCCAGGTGGTGGATGCGGCCATGACCGACGGTGCTGCCTCGCTCATGACCAACTTCGTGAGCCAGCAGCTGCGCGGGGTGTTCAGCGAGCGGCGCGGCAGCAACCTGCTGGACGGCGGCGCGCCCTACTACCGCGTGTACGAGACGGCCGACGGCGAGCATGTGACGCTGGGCGCGATCGAGCCGCAGTTCTTCGCGGAGTTCTGCGAACGCGTGGGCGTGCCGCCCGAGCTGCATGGCGCGCAGAACGACCGGGCACAGTGGCCCCGGCTTCACGACGAGTTCGCCCGCATCTTCAGGCGCAAGACCCAGGCGGAATGGACGCAGGCGCTGGAAGGCACCGACGTGTGCTTCGCGCCCGTGCTGCCCCTGTCGAAGGCGCAGGCCCATCCGCACAACCTCGCACGCCGCACCTTCGTCGACGTTGACGGCATCAGCCAGCCGGCCCCCGCCCCGCGCTTCTCCCGCACGCCCTCGCGCATCCAGGGGCCCGCGCCGAAGGAGCCCACGCCCGTCTCCGACGTGCTCGGCCGCTGGCAATGACCGGGGCGCCTCGCGCGCCGGTGCCGCTGCTCGCAGCCGCGGCCTTCTTCAGCGCCGCGGCGCTGCGCGTGTGCGATTCGCTGCTGCCGCGCTTCGCCGCCGAGTTCCAGCGCAGCGCGGGTGAATCGGGCAGCCTCATCGTCGCCTTCGCGGTGGCGTACGGGCTGATGCAGCTCGTGTCCGGCCCGCTCGCGGACCGCTTCGGCAAGCAGCGCATGATGACGCTCGCCCTCGCCGGCTCCGGCGCGGCCTCGGCCGCCGCGGCGCTCGCGGGCTCCTTCGACGCATTGCTGGCCTGGCGTGCGCTGTGGGGCATGGCCGCCGCGGGCATCGTGCCGCTCGCGATGGCCTGGATCGGCGACGCGGTGGCGTACGAGGCGCGGCAGGCCACGCTGGCGCGGCTGCTGCTCGGCACCCTCTCGGGAATGGTGATCGGCCAGCTGCTGGGCGGCCTGTGCGCCGAGACGGCGCTGGGCTGGCGCGGGGCCTTCGTGGTGTTGAGCGTGGGCTACTGGACGGTCGCCGCGCTCCTGTGGCGCGAACCCTCGCGCACCGGTGCGGCGATGGCGGCGCTCGCGACGGCGGCGCCCGCGGCCGGCCGCGGCGGCCTCGGCGCCGTGCTCGCGCAGCCGTGGGCGCGCGTGGTGCTGGTGGCGGTGTTCCTCGAAGGCGTTTTCCTGCTCGGCGCGCTCAGCTACCTGCCCACTTACCTGCACGCGCGCGAAGGACTCGGTCTGGCCGCAGCCTCCGCCGTCTCGGCGCTGTACGCGGTGGGCGGCCTTGCCTATGCGGTCTGCGCGCGCCGTGTGGTCGGCTCGCTCGGCGAAATCCGGATGGCGGCAGCCGGCGGCCTGTTGATGGCCACCGCGCTGGCCGGGCTGTGGCTGCTGCCGCACTGGTCGGCCGCCGCGCCGCTGGCGGTGCTGCTCGGCTTCGGCACCTACCTGTACCACAACACCCTGCAGACGCACGCCACCCAGATGGCGCCGCAGGCGCGCGGCAGCGCCGTCTCGCTCTTTTCCTTCAGCCTGTTCACCGGCCAGTCGCTCGGCGTGGTGGCCTTCGGCGGCCTGGTCGACCTGCAGGCCTACGCGGCCCTGCTGCTGCTGCCCGCTGCGGCGCTGGCGACCATCGGCATCGGATTCGCCGTGTCCCTGCGACGGCGCGCTGCCGCCATCGCCGCCGGATAGCGAAGGCGCGGCCCGCCGCGAGCAGCGACCAGACCTCGAGGAGCACGGCGACTGCGGCTCACGATGGCGTCAGCACCTGTCCACCGCACACCGAGATGCACTGCCCCGTCACATAGGCAGAGAGCGGTGTGACCAGGAACTCCAGCACGTTGGCGCAGTCCTCCACCTCGCCGAAGCGGCGCAGCGGGATGCGCCTCAGCTCCTTCTCGTTCTGCATGCCGCGCGCGGCGGCGTGCTTGCGGATACGCTCGGTGAGCATCGAGCCCGGAGCGATGCAGTTGACGCGGATACCGTCCGGCCCCACCTCGGCTGCCAGGTAGCGCGTCAGGGTCAGCACCGCGCTCTTGGCCACTGCATAAGGGGCGAGCCGTCCCGCCGTGCGCGACGCGTCGAGCGCGGCCATGGTGGCGACGTTCACGATCACGCCCGAGCCTTGGGCACGCATCGCGGGAAGCACCTCCTGGCTGCAGCAGAGCGCGCTGCGGTAGTTCACGTCGAGCATCGCGTCGGTGTCCTCGTCGGTCATCTGCGAGGCCAGGCTGCGCTCCACCGGCGTGAAGGCGCCGCCCGCGTTGTTGACCAGGATGTCGATGCGGCCGAACTCGGCCATCGTCCTCTGCACCAGGGCTTGCGCGCCCTCGCGCCTCCGCAGATCCCCCTGCACCCCGAGACTGCGGCGCCCGAGGGCGCGGACCTCCTCGGGCACGCCGGGAGCCGTGAGTTCCTCGCCGAACTCGCGCGCGGAGGCGAGGTCGACATCGGCGATCACCACATCCGCGCCCAGCTTCGCCAGGCGCAGCGCGTAGCCGCGGCCCAGGCCGCGCGCGGCGCCGGTGACGATGGCCACCTGGCCTTGCAGGGGCAGTGTCACGCGGGCCTCTTCAGAAAGATGGCATTCAGCATCGGACCATAATATCATTGGTCCAACCATTTAGTCAACGCGACACCCCATGCCCGCAGCCGCTACGATCCCGGCCATGCCCCGCGCTCCAGTCCATGACAGCTTCGACGTCGTCCCCATCAATCCGCAGCGCATCTTCCAGGAGGTGGCGAACCAGCTGCGGCGGCTGATCTCCGAAGGCAAGCTTCGCCCAGGCGACAAGCTGCCGCCGGAGCGCGAGCTCGCGAAGCGTTTCGGCGTGAGCCGCAACACCATGCGCGAGGCGCTGCGTGCGCTGGAGCTGAGCGGGCTGATCGAGCTGCGGCTGGGCGCAACCGGCGGCGCCTTCGTGCTCCCGGGGAGTTCCAATGCCGTGGTGGCGGGGATGCGCGATCTCTACTTCCTGGGGGCGATCACGCCCGAGCACCTGACCGAGGCGCGCATCTCGATCAGCGCCGCCGTGATCCGCATGGCCTGCGAGCGCATCACCGACGAGGAGATCGCGGCGCTGGAAGCCAACGTCGCGGCTGCCGAGCGAGCGCGAAAGGCCGGCGATTTCGAGGAGCGCACGCGGCACCACCAGGCCTTCCATGTGATGCTGGCCCGGACCACGCACAACCCGGTGCTGATCGCGACGACCGAGGGGATCATGGAGATCACCCGGCAGTTCGTGAAGGCGATCGGCCCGACCGACGAGCAGACCTACACGCATCCCTCCCGCAAGCGGCTGCTGAAGCATCTGCGCGCTCGCGATGCGGAGAAGGCGGTGGCGGAGATGAGCTCGGCGCTGACCAAGCTCCACCGCAGCTACATGGTGAAGGCGGCGGCGCCCTCCGGCGCCAGGGCCTAGCGCGCCAGCACCACCCCCGCCGCCTCGCGGTCCCAGGCCTGCGAGAGGCCGGCCTCGAGCTCCTGGCGCAGCCGGAACTTCTCGACCTTCTGGCTCATGGTGGTGGGCATCGACGCGCGGAACTGGATGTAGCGCGGCACCATGAAGTAGGCCATGTTGCGCTGGCAGTGCTCGACCAGCTGCCGTTCGTCGAGCCGCGTGCCGGGCTTCGCCACGACCACGGCGGCCACCTCCTCGTCGTTCGTTTGCGTCGCCACCGGGAACACGGCGGCATCGGCCACGTCGGGATGCGTGGCGATGATCTGCTCGACCTCGAAGGCCGAGATGTTCTCGCCGCGCCGGCGGATGCAGTCCTTCTTGCGGTCCACGAAGTAGAGGTAGCCGTCCTCGTCGCACATGCCGCGGTCGCCGGTGTGAAACCACAGGTTGCGGCGCGAGGCCAGCGTCGCATCGGGCATCTTGTAGTAGCCCATCGTGCCGCGCCACGGCTCGTCGAAGCGCAGCACCATCTCCCCGACCTCGCCCGGCGGCAGCTCGAAGTCGTCGTCGTCCACGATCCGGACCTGCACGCCGCGCCGCGGCCGGCCGATGGAGCCCAGCTTGTCGCGCGGGTCCCATTGCGTGAACGAGGTGACCATGCCGTAGTCCGACAGGCCGTAGTTGTTCATCGCCCGCAGGCCGAAGCGCTTCTCGAACTCGGCCGCGTACTTCGGCGTGGGCGCCATGCTCACCAGGCGCAGGCAGTGGTCCGCGTCGGCCGGCGACGGCGGCTGGCTCCAGAGAAAGCTGGACATCGCGCCGAGAAAGTTGGTGATGGTGGCCTTCGACTCGCGGATCTCGCCCCAGAACCTGGATACCGAGAAGCGCCGCGACAGCACGACGGAGGCCCCGCACACCAGCGCCGCGCCGGTGGCGGCGAGCAGCGCGTTGTTGTGGAACAGCGGCAGGCAGACATAGAAGATGTCCGAGGCGCGGTAGCCCTGTGCCTCGGCCGCGCTGGTGCCGTAGGTGAGCGCCGCCGCCTGGGACAGCATGCTGCCCTTGGACGGTCCGGTGGTCCCGGAGGTGTAGGCGATCAGCACGAGATCGCAGAAGCGCGGCTCGACGGCCGGCTCGAAGGGCGCGGCACTCGCGCCGTCGACCAGCGCGTGGAAGTCCGCCGCCTCGATCGCGCCGGGCGGCGAAACCGTCCCCTCCCCTTCCTCGCCGGTGCGCACCACGATCACGCGCTTGAGCAGGGGCAGCAGCGGGAGCACCTCCTGCAGGCGCGAGGCCAGCGAGGCATCGACGATCACCGTCTCGCAGTCGGACTGCCCCAGGTAGTAGCGCAGCAGCTCGCCGCGCGCGGCGGTGTTCACCGGCACCGATACCGCGCCGATCTTGCTGATGGCGAGGAACACCGCCAGATGCTCGGCCGAGTTGCCCATGAGCAGGCCGGCATGTCCGCCGCGCACCACGCCGAAGCCCTGCAGGGCATGGGCCACCCGGCCGGTCCAGGCGTCGATCTCGCCATACGTGAAGGTGCGCCCGGTGGCGGTCTCGGTGAGGAACACCTTGTCGCGCGCGCTTCGCGCGAACTTCGCGAGGAGCTTCGGAAAGTTCAGGTCGCGCAGCGCGTAGGTGTCGGCATTGACGGCGGTGTCGGCGTTCGGCGCCATGTCCGGGGCGGCGGAGGTCATTCGGAGGTGATGTTGTTGCGCTTGATGACCGCGAGCCACCGCTGGTTGTGGCGCTTCAGCAGCGCCGCGAATTCGTCCGGCGTGCTGCTGGTGGCGGCGACCCCGGCCTTCGCCATCGTCTCGCTGTAGTTGGCGTCGGCCACGGCGGTCTTCATTGCGGCGGCCAGCTTGTCCACCACCGGCTGCGGCGTGCCGGCCGGTGCGACCAGGCCGAAGAAGATCTCGATGGTCAGGTCCGGCTGGCCCGCCTCGGCCATCGTGGGGTACTGCGGCAGCGCCGGCTCGCGCTTGGGCGTGGTCACGGCGAAGCCCTTGAGCTTGCCGGCCTTCAGCAGCGGCGTGGCCGCCGAGGTGGAGGTGAACATCAGGTCCACTTGCCCGCCGAGCATGGCGTTGACGCCGTCGATCTCGCCCTTGAAGGGCACGTGCAGCAGATCGATGCCCGCGGACTGCTTGAACAGCTCCGACAGCAGGTGAGGCGCGCTTCCGTTGCCCGAGGACGCGATGGTGATCTTGCCCGGCTGCGACTTGGCGAGCTTCACCAGCTCGGCGAAGTCGTTCGCCGGCAGCTCGGCCTTGGAGGCGAGCGTCCATGACGAGATCGCCGCCAGGCTCACTGGCGCGAATGCCTTCTGCGGGTCGTAGGGCGGATTGCGGGTGATGTGGGGCGTGACGCTCATCGGGCTGTTGCCGCCCCAGCCCAGCATGTAGCCGTCCGGCTGCGCGCGGGCCACGGCGCCCATGCCGATCATGCCGCCGGCGCCGGCGCGGTTCTCGACCACGAAGGGCTGGCCCAGCTGCCGGGTCAGGAGCGCCGCGATCATGCGCGCCGACAGGTCGGTCGCGCCGCCCGCGGAGAACGGCACCACGATGGTCACGGGCTTGGAGGGATAGGTGGCGGCGGCGTTCTGCGCGAACGAGCTCGTCGCCGCCATGAGCATCGCGGCAGCGGCGAGCAGGCGGGCCATGTTCATGAGGGTGTCTCCTGGGTTTCTGGAAAGAGGCAAGGGTGCCTATAATAGTCCAAATGGTCCAACCATTCAATTATTCTGACGATCCTGGGCTGCTGCAAGGCCTGCGCGTGGTGGAGCTGTGCGAGCCGGAGGCGGAGTACTGCGGCCTGCTGCTGGCAGGCCTCGGCGCGCGCGTCACCAAGGTCGAGCCGCCCGGCGGCACGGCCTCGCGGCGCCTGCCGCCCTTCGCGCAGGACGGTCGATCGCTCTACTTCCAGGCCTACAACCGCGACAAGGATTCGATGGTGCTGGACCTGCCGGGCGCCGCGGATCGTGCCTCGCTGCTGGCGTTGCTGGCGCAGGCCGACGTGTTCCTGTGCGGCAGCCTGGCGCAACTGGAAGCCGCGACCGGGCTCACGCTTGCGCAGCTGCAGCAGCATTGCCCTGCGCTCGTCACCGCGCGCATCACGCCCTTCGGCGACGACGGGCCGTGGAAGGATTTCCGCGGCAGCGACCTTGTCCACCTCGCGCTGGGCGGGGTGATGATGAACACCGGCTACGACCCGGACCCGCATGGCCGCTACGACCTTCCGCCGATCGCGCCCCAGGCCTTCCATGCTGGCCACATCGCGAGCGAGCAGGCGCTGATCGGTGTCCTGGGCGCGCTGATGCACCGCGCGCGTACCGGCCAAGGCCAGGACGTGAGCTGCGCGATCCACACCGCAGTTTCGGTCTCCACCGAGATGGACCTCATGTCCTGGGTGATGCGCGCCGCGCATCAGCACCGCCAGACCTGCCGCCATTCGGCCGAGCTGCCGAACCCGACGACGCCGCTCGCGCAGACGAAGGACGGGCGCTGGAACCTGGGCTGGATGGTGACCGCGGCCGAAGAAGAGAAGCTGGTGGAGTTCTTGTCGTCCTGGGGCATGGCGCACGACCTGACCGGCCCGGACCCGCATCGCGACCCGAAGAAGCGCGACGTGCCCGGCGCCACCCCCTTCGACGCGCACAAGGCGCATGTCTTCGAGGTGGTGCAGCGCTTCGTGCGCAGCTTCCGCTTTCGGGACCTGCCCTGGCAGCAGGCACAGGAGCACGGACTGATGTGGTCGCCGCTGCGCAAGCCGCACGAGAACATCGACGATCCACACTGGCGAGCGCGCGGAACCTTCGCGTGGATCGACGGCCTGCCCTACCCCCGCAGCAAGTGGGTCGGCTCGACCACCGCCTGGGTCGCCGCGCGGCCGGCACCGTCGCCCGGCGATCGCAGGCAGCCGCAAGGCGAAGCACCGCAGGGCCTGCAGGCCGGGCGCCGCGACACGGCCTCGCGCACATCGCGGCCCGCCCGCATCGCCGCCTCGGCCAGCGGCAAGCCCTTTGCCCTCCAAGGCATCCGCATCCTCGACTTCTCGTGGTTCCTCGCTTCCGCGGGCGGCACGCGCATGGTCACGGCACTGGGCGCGGAATGCATCAAGGTGGAGTGGAAGGACAACCTCGACAGCCGCCTGGGCGCGATGGCGCCGGTCGGCGGCCGCGAGGCGCGCCGCCACGCGACGGGCCCGCTGCCAGGCGTCGACGACCCGGCCATGGGCGGCCACTACAACCACAAGAACGCGGGCAAGCGCGGCCTGTCGCTCAACATCCGCGACCCGCGCGGCCTGGCGATCGCGCGCCGCCTGGTGGCGATCAGCGACGTGGTGGCCGAGGGCTTCTCCCCCGGCGTGATGGACCGCTGGGGCCTGGGCTATGAGGAACTGAAGCAGATCCGGCCGGACATCGTCTACGTGCAGCAGTCCGGCATGGGCGCGCACGGCCGCTACGGGCGCATGCGCACCGTCGGGCCGATCGCCGCCGCCTTCACCGGCATCAGCGAGATGTCGGGCCTGCCCGAGCCCGCCCCGCCGGCCGGATGGGGCTATTCGTACCTGGACTGGATGGGCGCCTACGGCTTCGCACAGGCCATCCTCGCCGGCCTGCTGCACCGCGAGCGCACGGGCGAAGGGCAGTGGATCGACGCCTCGCAATGCGAGTCCGGACTGATGCTGACCGGTGTGCAGTGCCTGGAGTGGGCGCTGCACCGCAGGCCCTTCGCCCGCACGGGCAACCGCTCGCCCTATGTGCCCGCGGCGCCGCATGGCGCCTACCGTTGCGCGGGCGAGGACCGCTGGATCGCGATCGCCTGCTTCGATGACGCGGACTGGCAGGCCCTGGTGCATGCTGCAGGCGACCCCGTCGCGCTACGCGACCCGCGCTTCGCCACGCTCGCCTCGCGCATCGCCCACCAGGACGAACTCGACGACGCGCTGCAAGGCTGGACCCGCACCCAGGAACGCTACGCCTGCATGGCGCTGCTGCAGTCGCACGGCGTCGCCGCCGGCGTGTGCCAGACCGCGGAAGACCGCTGCGAGCACGATCCGCAGCTTGCGCACCAGCAGTGGCTGACCGAGGTCACGGCGCCGCGCATCGGCACCTGGCCGATCGCCGCGTTGCCGGCGCGGCTGTCCAGGTCACCCGCCCATGTCGGCGGCCTGCCCGATCGCGGCGCGCCGCTCTATGGCGAGGACAACGAGTACGTGCTCGGCGAACTGCTGGGCTACGGCCTGGCGGAGATCCGCACGCTGGCGGACGACGGCGTCATCTGAACGCGAAGCGCGGCGTGCGGTGCGGCGCGGGCCCGGCTCAGGCGAGCCCCAACGCCCGGCGCTCGCGGAACACCAGGTCGTCCTGGCTGCGCCGGCCCGTCTCCTGCGAAGCGGGCGGCTGCGGTATGTCGGCGGGCACCGGCACGAATTGCTTCCAGTCGGCCACCAGGGTCCTCTTCGCGATCTTCCATCGGTGGTCGGCCCGGCGCTCGAAGCGGTCGACATAGCGCGAGCAGGTCATGAGGTCCATGCCGCCGCCCGCCGCGCCGGCCTTGCCGCCGGCCAGCTGGTCGAGCGCGGCGCGTGCCTCTGCCGGGTAGCGCTGCGTGGTGCGAACATAGGTTTCCACCAGCGCCAGGTCGGGCCCCGCGAACTCGATCAGGATGTTGCTGACCGCGTGCATGGAGAACGGGATGCCGGCATGGCGCTCCCGGATCCACGCGACCAGCCCGTCCACCGGCCCGTTGAAGGCGCCATGCAGGTCCACCGCATCCGGGTGGAAGACGTCGCGAATCCCGCTGAAGTCCAGCCGGTCCACCGCGCGGCACCACCTGTACATGCAGTCCTGGATCTGCAGGCGATCGGCAATGCGCCCGGGTGAATAGTCGTCCTGGATGCTCGCGTCCATGCGTGGTCTCCTTCTTCTTTCTGTCGATGCGTTCAGCCGGCAGGAACGCTCGGCTTGAAGACGGGAAAGGCGCCGGCGGTATCGGGATGGTCCCAGTCCACCTCCACGGCCTGGCCGATGCGAAGCTGCGCGAAGGGCGCGTCGACGCGCGCCAGCATGCGCGGGCCTTCCGCCAGCACGACCAGCGCCAGCGCATAGGGCACGGCGTGCTGCAGCCGCGGCGGCGCGACGTGGCTCTCGGTCAGCGCGAAGATGGCGCCGCGCCCGCTGGCCTCGCGCCATTCGATGCCGGCCGCGCCGTACACGCCCAGCGGCCGCGGATAGAACTGCGCGCGGCCGCTTGCCTTGTCGTACTGCAGCATGAGGCGGCGCGCGCGCAGGCCTTCGCGGAAGGGGGCGCCGACATCGGGCGGCACAGGACCCGGGCTCATTCGCTTCGCTCCAGCAGCATGACGCTGCTCGTGCCCCAGGTGCGGGCGTACTGGATCACGCCGATGCCCGTGAGCATCGCGTTGCTCGCATCGCGCACCTGGCGCGCACCCGCTTCGCCGAACATCTGGCGCAGGCACTCGACGAGGTTGACGCCACCGCCGGCCAGGCCCGGCTGGCCTGCCGAGATCTGCCCGCCGCCGGTGTTGAGCGGCAGATCGCCCGCATGGCCCATGTCGTGCGCCATCACGAAGGCGCCGCCCTCGCCCGGCCCGCAGAAGCCGGTCTGCTCCAGCTGCAGGATCAGTGCGATGAGGAAATCGTCGTACCAGTGCAGCATCTTCACCTCCGACGGCTTCCAGCCGACGTCGCCGAAGGCCTTGGGGCCCACGTCGGTGAAGCCGGTCTTCAGCATGTCGCCGCTTGCCTCGGCCGGGTCGAAGTTGATGCGCTCGCGGTAGGCGACGGGATGCACCAGCTTGCGCAAGCCCAGTTCCTTCGCGCGCGCGGTCGACATCACCAGCACCGCGCTCGCGCCGTCGCAGCGCATCACGCAGTCGAGCATGCGCAGCGGCGTGGAGACGACCTTCGAATCGAGGTACTCCTGCTCGGTGAGCGGCTTGCGCAGCACCTCGCAGGCGTTGTCGTTGAGCAGCGCTCCCCGGCGCTGCGTCACCGCCAGGCGGGCCAGGGCATCGTGCGGCAGTCCGTAGCGCTGGTCGTACAGGTCCGACAGCAGCGCAAAGGACGTGAGCGGCCCGGCGTAGCCCGCAGGGTCGCAGTACTCCGTGCGGTGCCCGGATTGCACCGATCGATCGATGGTGGAGACCGCGTCGGCCGCCAGGCAGACCACGATGTCGCACAGGCCGGCATGGATCGCCGCCGCCGCGCGGGCGATGTTGCCGCCGGAGGAGGCGCCACCGATGTCGGTGGCCTGGCACCAGCTCACCGACAGGCCCAGGCCTTCGGCCAGCAGGTTGCTCCAGAAAGGGTTGCCGCCTTCGCTCATCGCAAGCGTGGTGGCGAAGCCGTCGATGCGGCTGCGCTCGAGGCCGGTGCTCTCCAGCAGCTTCTCCACGGCCTCCCCGGCCAGCGAGAGCGCGCTGCGGCCGCTTCTGCGGACCAGCTTGGTTTCGGCATAGCCCACGATGGCGATGCCGCGGTCGGCGAGGATTTTCATGCGTCGAGGAAGCGCACCGCCTGCGTGAGCGGCGCGCGCGAGGTCCGGTAGCTGTTGGCGGGGTGTTCGGTGTCTTCGTAGCCGAAGGAAACGCCGCAGACCATCATGCGCTCCTCAGGGATCTCGAGCTCGCGCTTCACCAGGGCGCTGTGGTTGGCCAGCGCCGCCTGCGCGATCGAAGCCAGGCCGTGCGCCTGCATCGCGAGCAGCAGCACCTGCACATAGCCACCGACATCGACCGCGCCGTAGGGGCCCAGGCCCGGGTCGCTGGTGAGGATGGCTACGTGCGGCGCGCCGAACAGGCGGAAGTTCTCCAGCGTCTGCCGCGCATAGCCCTCCTTGTCGCCGCGCGGCACGCCTACGGCGCTGTAGAGCTGGAAGCCGCACTCGCGCCGGCGCTCCAGGTACACGCCGCGGTATTCCTCGGGAAACGGGAAGTCGCTGCCGCCGCGCACGCCGGACTGCTGCGCCTCGACCAGCCTGGCGCGCAGGCGCTCGGTGGCCTCGCCGGAAGTGACGCTGACCTGCCAGGCCTGCGAGTTGCACCACGAGGCCGCACGCTGCGCGGTGCGCAGCACGGACTCGATGGTGGCGCGTTCGACCGCCTTCGGCAGGAAGGCGCGGCAGCTGTGCCGCTGCGCAAGCAGCATGTCGAGGACCTGGGCCGGCGTCGGGTTCATCGGCGGTGTGTTGATAGATTGCATATTTAAATGGTTGGACCAATATAATGCCAAGTCCAAACGGAGTCAAACGGCCTTCACGCCGGGCGGCTGCCTGGGTGCCTGCAAATTTTTCCACCGTTCGATGAAGGAGAACAAAGTATGTCCGAGTGCCGAATCCAGCGCCGCGCACTGCTCGTTGCCGGCGCCGCGATCGCTGCCGCCCGCACCGGGCTTGCGCAGGAGCCGTTCCCGTCGCGGCCGATCAAGATCCTGGTGGGCGCCGGGGCCGGCGGGACCACGGACCTCACCGCCCGCCTGGTCGGCGACAAGCTGGGCAAGCTGCTCGGCCAGCCGGTGGTGATCGAGAACAAGCCCGGCGCCTCCGGCACGCTCTCGGTCGCGCAGACGGTGCGCGCGCCTGCCGACGGCCACACGCTGGTATGGGTGGGCAACAGCGTGATGGCGATCTCGCCCCACCTCTACAAGAACCCCGGCTATGACGTGAAGACGCTGATCCCGGTGAGCCAGGCCACCACGTCCGGCTTCATCCTTGTGGCCTCGCCCACGCTCGGCGTGAACAATGTGAAGGAGTTGGTGGCCTATGGCAGGGCCCATCCCGGGAAGCTCAGCTTCGGCTCCAACGGGGTCAACGGCAGCCTGCACCTGCTGGGCGAGCTGCTCAAGAGCGAAGGCGGCTTCGATGCGCTGCACGTGCCCTACAAGGGCGGCGCGGAATCGGCGAGCGCCATCATGGGCGGCAGCATTCACTTCCTGTTCGATGCGCTGTCGTCCAACATCCCGCTGGTGCGCTCGGGGAAGCTCAAGGCGCTGGCGGTGACCGGGCCTCAACGCGAGAAGGAGCTGCCGGACGTGCCGACCATGGCGGAGCAGGGCTTTCCAGGAATGACCACGGAGGTGTTTTTCGGCCTCGTGGCTGCGCCCGGCACGCCCGATGCCATCGTGTCCAGGCTCAACGCATCGATGAAGACGGCGCTGTCGGACCCCGCGGTGATCGAGGCGCTTCAACGCTCGGGCAACGAGCCGAAGTACAGCACGCCCCGGCAGTTCCGCGCGCTGGTCGACAAGGAAGGGGCGCGCTTCGAGGCACTGCTGAAGGCCAAGGGCATCCAGCCCGAGTGAGCCGGCGCGGACACCAGTCGTCAAGAGCGCGTGACGTCGGGGGCGGGATCAGGCCGGCAGGGCACGTTGCTCCGCTCATGTCCCCCGGCGGCCTGCGGCCGCCTCCTCCTTTACTTCGCTGCGCAACGCGCCCTGCCGGCCTGATCCTGCGGGCGGTGTGGGTGCTCGAAGGCCCTGAAGTCGATGCGCTCAGGCGCCGCGGTCGCCCCAGCGGATGATCGCGGGCTGGCCGCCGCGGCGCAGGCCATGGCAGCTGCCCACCAGGCGGTCGGCAGATCTCGGGTCGTCCATGGCCTCGCCGCGCCGCACGCGACGACGTTCCATCGCGGGGTTGATCGCCTGGAAGGCGGTGGTGGCCATCGGGCCCAGCAGCTCGGTCAGGTGGGTGCAGCCCTGCTCGCCGGCGAACATGGTCTTCACCGCCTTGACGAAGCCGCCTTTGACCTGCATGCCGACCAGCTGCGCATAGGCTGCGTTGATGTGGCTGCAATCCGCATAGGGCACCTGGTGCGAGCAGGCCTGCGCGGCGACGATGACGAAGCGCTCGTCCAGCGTGATGCGCAGCGACATCAAGTGAACCGGCTCGCCCGCCTTGCGCGGCGCATTGCCGCGCGAGCCGTCCTGGTCGTGCGTGCGCACATCCGACAGGCGCCCCTCGATGTCGAACAGCCCGTCCTCGCGCTCCCAGCCGGTGCACTGCACCTGCCGCGTGTGCAGCAGCGCGCGCGGCGCCGCGGGCGCGAGCGCCTTCATTCCGCCGCTGCCTCCGCCGGTTGATGCACCGCCGCCTGCTCCAGTGCGCCGCTCGCCTGCAGCGCGGCAATGCGCGCGTCGTCGTAGCCCAGCACTTCGGCCAGCACCTCGTGGGTGTGCTGCCCTACGCCGGGCGCCGGCTCGGGGTCGGCGAGCGGCGTCGCCGAATAGAGGATCGGCAGCCGCACGTTCGGAATCCAGCCCAGCGTCGGATGCGCGATGCGCGTCACCAGCTTGCGCTCCTTCGCCTCGGGCGAGCGCAGCGCGTCGCCGACGCTGCGCACCTCGCCGCAGGGGATCTGCGCGGCGCGCATGCGCGGCTGCCAGTACGACCAGGGGTGCTGCACGAACAGCTCCTCCAGCAGCTTGAAGATTTCCTCGCGCTTGCCCATGCGGCCATTGCGATCGGCATAGACCGGGTCGTTCGCCAGGTCCGGCCGCTCCAGCACCTGCGCGGCCAGGCGATGGAAGATCTTGTCGTTGCCGCAGTTGATGTAGAAGGGCTTGTCCTGGCTCATGAACACGCCCGAAGGGCAGGTGTCGGGGCTGGTGTTGCCATGGCGCTGCGGGTGCGCGCCGGTGTAGAGATGCTGCATGGCTGCGTAGCCCGTCATCAGCACCGCGTTGTCGAACAGCGCCACCTCGATCTGCTGGCCCTGGCCGGTGCGGGCACGCGCGAGCAGCGCACCGAGGATGGCGTTGCAGGCCATCATCGCGGTGCTGATGTCGACCACCGGCGACAGCGTGCGCACGCCCTGTCGGTCGGGATAGCCGTTCAGCGAGATGAAGCCGCTTTCCGCCTGCGCGATCGGATCGAAGCCCAGTCGATCCTTGAAGGCGCCCTCGCGCCCGTAGGCCGACACCGAGCAATAGACGATCCGGGGGTTGAGCTTCTTCACGCTCGCGTAGTCGAGGCCGAAGCGCTCCATCACGCCGGTGGAGAAGTTCTCGCACACCACGTCGGCCTGCGCGATCAGCTCCTTCACCACGGCCACGCCTTCGGGGCTCTTCAGGTTCAGCGCGACGCTGCGCTTGTTGCGGTTGCCCCAGGCGTAGGGCGCGCCCTGCGCCGGCGCCTCGGGCGGCACCGGCGGGTAGTGGCGGAATTCGTCGCCGCGGCCGGGCGTCTCGACCTTGATCACGTCGGCACCCATGTCCCCGAGGATCATGGTGGCGATGGGGCCGGCGAGAAAGTGGCTGAAGTCGATGACGCGGATGCCCTCCAGCGCCACGGGCGCGTCGGCGGGGCGCGGCTTGTGCACCGGGAAGTCGTTTTCGAGGCGATCGAACATGGCAGTAGGCCCGTTTAGTATCATTGGTAAGACCATTATATTGATGGCCTTCGAGGCCCGTCAATGCATTTGCCCGGGGATCTCGGGCCCTTGGCGTGCGGCTGCCGTCAATGCGCGCCGGTCGCGCCGGCCGGCACGATGGTGCCCATCTGCCGCGATTCGCGCGTGCGCACGCTGCCAGGCACCTTCCGCACGTGGGTGCCGGTGCCGTCCACGCAATAGCTGCCGTCGGGCAGTTCGTCCAGGATGCCGCCGGTCACGGTCAACAGCATGTCGAACAGTTCGATCCAGCCGCCCTCGCGCTCTTCTTCCCAGACATACCGGGTCACGCGATAGGTGCGGCCACGCGCGTCCTCGACGTCGAATTGCCGCTCGGCCACGGTGCGGGTCGCAGGTGTGGTGCTCATGAAGCCCATCATACGCCGACGCTGGTCTTTTGGTAAGACCTATAGACATTTAGTCCAAATCCAAAGATCATCGAGGGCCAAGGAGATTCACAGACATGCATCGCCGTACCCTCATCGCGGGCGCCCTTCTCGCCCTGGCCGCCGCCGGCCCCGTGCTGGCCCAGAACGACTGGCCCCAGCGCCCCATCAAGTTCATCGTGCCCGCCGCCGCGGGAGGCACCAACGACGTGCTCGGCCGCTACATCCAGGAGCCGCTGCAGAAGATCCTGGGCCAGCCGGTGGTGATGGAATACAAGGCCGGCGCCGGCGGCGCCATCGCGTCGCAGTATGTCGCGCAGCAACCGGCCGACGGCTACACCTTCCTCCTGCATGGCAGCGGCTTCGTCACGGTGCCGCTGGTGCAGAAGAAGCCGAGCTACGACGCGCTCAAGGACTTCGTGCCGGTGTCGCTGCTGGGCACCTCGCCCATGGTGTTGATGACCCATCCTTCCACGCCGGCCACGCTCGGTGAATTCGTGCACCAGGCCCGGGCCAACCCCGGTTCTCTCGAATGGGGTGCCTCCGCGCTGGGCGGCGTCGGCCAGCTGGCGATGGAGGCCTTCCACGAGGCCGCCGGCATCCACAAGATGGTGATGGTGCCCTACCCCGGCGCGGGGCCGTCGGCACAGGCGCTGCTCGCGGGCCAGACCAAGTACATGCTCTCGACGCCGTCGTCGGCCACCTCGGGCTTCGTGAAGGACGGGAAGATGCGGATCCTGGGCGTGTCCACCGCCAAGCGCAGCCCGCTGTTGCCCGAGGTGCCGAGCATCGCCGAAGTGGTGCCCGGCTACGACACGCAGACCTGGTTCGGCCTGCTGGCGCGCACCGGCACGCCGCCGCAGGTGGTCGCGAAGCTCGCCGACGCAATCGCCAAGGTGATGGCGCAACCCGACATCCAGGAGAAGTTCCGCGCCGTCTACGTGGTGCCGAAGACCGGCACGAAGGAGCTGGGCGACATCGTCCGGACCGACCACCAGCTGTGGGGCCAGGTGGTCAAGGCCAACAACATCACGATGGATTGAGGGCCATGAAGGCCATCGTCTGCCGCAGCTTCGGGCCCGTGGACCAGCTTGACTACGCCGAAGTGCCTGACCGCCCGCTTCTGCCGCACGAGGTGCGCGTGCGCGTGCGCGCCGCCGGCGTGAACTTCCCCGACTCGCTGAAGATCGAGGGGCTCCACCAGATCAAGCCGCCCCTGCCCTGGGTGCCGGGCAGCGAGACCGGCGGGGTGGTCGAGGCGGCCGGCGCGCAAGTGAGCTCCGTGCGGCCCGGCGATCGCGTGATGGGCGTGTCGGACGCGCGCGGCGGCGGCTTCGCCGAGCAGATCGTGCTGGACGCCGAGCGTGTGTTCGCCCTGCCCTCCCGCATGAGCTTCGAGGAGGCCGCGGCCACGCCGGTGGTCTACGGCACGACCCTCTATGCCTTGAAGCAGCGCGGCCGCCTCGCGCCCGGCGAATGGCTGCTGGTGCTGGGCGCAGCGGGCGGCGTGGGCCTCGCCACGGTCCAGCTGGGCCAGGCCATGGGCGCGCGCGTGATCGCCGCGGCCAGCACGCCGGAGAAGCGCGCGCTGTGCCTGGAGCACGGCGCCGAGCACGCCATCGACTACACGCAGCCCGGCTGGCGCGAGGAGGTCAAGGCGCTCACCGGCGGACGTGGCGTGGACGTGGCCTACGACCCAGTGGGCGGCGATGCCTTCGACGAGGCCGTGCGCTGCATGGCCTTCGACGGCCGCTACCTGGTGATCGGCTTCACCTCGGGGCGCATCCCGCAGATCCAGGTCAACTATCCGCTGGTGAAGGGCTTCGACATCCTGGGTGTGCGCTACGACGTGTGGCGCGACGGCTGCTGGCCCGAGGCGCGCGCCAACCTGCAGCAGGTGCTGGCCTTCTACGAGCAGCGGCGCGTCCGACCGCTCGTCTCGGCGCGCTGGCCGCTGCCGCGCGCCGTGGAGGCCCTGCGCAGCATCACCTCGCGGGGCACCACGGGGAAGGTGGTGCTGGTCGCGGGGTGATGCAGTAGCTCATCTTCAACTGGGGGTCTTGCGCGTTGCAGGTCTTGCGCGCTGCAAAGGCGCCTGCGGGTGTGCGGGTATCCGAAGACACCAACCGCTGTGTGCGTGGGTCGGTATTCAGGCCAACCCCGACTTGTCCTCCGCGCTCGCGTACAAATCCCGTGCTTCTTGACTGCCAGGCCCATCAAGCAGAGCGCGGCGAGCCCGGGCGCCTCAGCTTCTTGTCGCGCTCACTCACCAGGTACTCCATCACGTACCGCAGGTGCTGGGCCATCGCGTCGGAGGCCGCCTGCGCATCGCGCTGGCGCATCAGGTCCAGCACCCGCTGGCGCACGACCATGATGTTCTTGTTCGGCCTCGGGTCCACGCTCGCGAGCATGGCGCGGTACACCTCCGACAGCGCGTCCACCATCATCAGCACCAGCGGGTTGTGCGTGGCCAGCGCGATCAGGCGGTAGAACTCGATCACCGACTGCGTGTTGCGCGACGCCCGGCCCAGGCGGAACAGGTCGGTGTGCAGGTCGATGTCGCGCTGGATCGCATCGAACTCCTCGTCCGTAGCCCGCGGGCAGGCGAGGCGGATCGCCACGCAGATGATCTCGGTGCGCGCCTCCATGACGTTCTCCAGCGAGGCCTGCGCGAGCGACACCATGTCCTGCATCGTCTGCGCGAGTCCGCCGCTGCCGCCGCTGCGGATGTAGAAGCCGCCGTTGATGCCCTTGCGCGCCTCCACCACGCCCGAGACCTCGAGACTGCGCAGCGCATCGCGCGCAGCCGCGCGGCCGATGCCGAAGCGCTCGGCCAACTCGCGCTCGCCGGGGAGCCGGTCGCCCGGCTTCAGCTCCCCGCTCATGAGCTGGTCGCGGATGCGGTCGCACACGGCCTCGAAGCCGCGGCGCGTGCGCACGGGCTGATAGAGCGATTCGTTCGACATGGAGCAGGTGTCCTTTTTGGGGTTCCAGAGTATTGCATATTCATTGGTTGAACCATAAGATAGTTCACCATGGACCTGGACCTGAGCCCCGAACAGCGCGCCTTCAGAGACGAGGTGCGCACCTTCATCCGGTCGCGCCTGCCCGCGGAGATCCGCGAACGGCTGCGCGCCGGCCATCCACCGCGCAAGCAGGACACCGTGACCTGGCAGCGCATCCTCAACGAGCGCGGCTGGGCCGCGCCGCACTGGCCCCGGCGCTATGGCGGCGCCGACCTCGGGCAGATGGAGCGGCTGATCCTGCTCGACGAGATCTACCGCGCGCCAGCGCCGCTGCCGCAGGTGTTCAACGTCGGCATGCTCGGGCCGGTGCTGATGAAGTTCGGCACGCCCGCGCAGTGCGACCATTTCCTGCCGCGCCTCGCCAATCTCGATGTGTGGTTCTGCCAGGGCTTCTCGGAGCCCGGCTCCGGCTCCGACCTTGCTTCCCTGCGCACCAGCGCACGCCGGGACGGGGACCACTATGTCGTCAACGGCCAGAAGATCTGGACCACCACGGCGCACCTGGCCGACTGGGTGTTCGCGCTCGTGCGCACCGACAGCGAGGCGCGCAAGCAGGAGGGCATCTCGTTCCTGCTGATCGACCTGCGCACGCCCGGCATCACCATCCGTCCGATCCGCTCCATCGATGGCGAGCACCATCTGAACGAGGTGTTCTTCGACGAGGTGCGCGTGCCCGCGGCCAACCTGGTGGGCCAGGAGAACAAGGGCTGGGACTGCGCCAAGTACCTGCTGGTCAACGAGCGCACCGGCATCGCCAATGTCGGCCTGTGCCGCGAGCGGCTCGACTACGCGCGCGAGCTCGCCGCACGCCACGCGCAGGCCGGCAGGCCCTTGCTGGACGACGCGGGGCTGCGCGGCGAGATCGCCCGGCTCGACGCCGAGATCCGGGCGCTGGAGATCACCAACTGGCGCTTCCTGCTCACGCAGAGCGAGCAGCAGCGCCTGCCCGCCTTCGCCTCGGTGCTCAAGCTCAAGGGCACCGAGCTGCAGCAGGAGATCAACGCGCTCCTGGCGCGCATCGCCGGCCCCGGCGGGCTGGAGCGCCGTCCCGCGGAGGAGGTGGCGCACGGCCCGCTCGCGGCGCGCTATTTCTACTCGCGCGCCGCCTCCATCTACGGCGGCACGACCGAGATACAGAAGGACATCCTGGCCAAGGCCATCGTCGGCTGAACAGGAGCACGCACATGAATTTCGAACTGAACGAGGATCAGGCCGCACTGGCGGAAAGCCTGCAGCGCATGCTGGCTGACCGCTGCGCCTTCGAGCAGCGCCGCGCGCTGGTGGCCTCCGGCGCGGCGCACGACGACAAGACCTGGGGCGCACTCGCCGAGCTGGGCGTGACCGCACTGCCGCTGCCCGAGGCGCACGGCGGCTTCGGCGGCGGCGCGCGCGACCTGCTGCCGGTGATGCAGGCCCTGGGCCGGTCGCTGTCGATGGAACCCTTTCTCGCAAGCACGGTGCTCGCGGGCACCGCCCTGCGCCTGGGCGCGGACGAGGCCACGCAGTCGCGCCTGCTCCCTCGCATGGCCAGCGGCGAACTCGTGCTGGCCTGGGCCCACGACGAGCCCGCCGGCCGGCACGCGCCGTTGTGGGTGGAGACGCGCGCCGAGCGCAGGAACGGCCGCTGGGTGCTCGACGGCATCAAGTCGAACGTGCTGGCAGGCGGCCTCGCGCAGCACATCGTCGTGAGCGCGCGCGTCAGCGGCGCGCCGGCCGATCCGGACGGCTGCGCCCTCTTCCTGGTGGACCCGAAGGGTGCCGGCGTGGCGCTGCGGGAGTTCCGGCTGGTCGACGACACCAGCGCGGGCGAGCTCGCACTGCGCGAAGCCGAGGCCGAGCCGCTGTCCGATCCGCTCGACGCGGCGCATGCGCGTCGCGCCATCGAAGGCACCGTGGCCGCCGGCATCGCCGCCGTCTGCGCCGACATGACGGGCGCCGCCCAGGCGGCGTACGAACTCGCGATGGACTACCTGCGCACGCGCATGCAATTCGGCCGCCTCATCGGCGAGAACCAGGCCCTGCGCCACCGCGCGGCCGAGATGCTGGTCTGCCTGGAGATGGCGCGCAGCATGGCCATGGCCGCGGCCGTGGCGGCCGACGAACCCGAAGGCGACGGCGCGACCTTGGACCTGCACCGCGCCAAGCTGTCGGTGGCCCGCAATGCACGCCAGGTGGCGCATGGCGCGATCCAGCTGCACGGCGGCATCGGGATGACCGAGGAATACGCCGTGGGTCACTGCCTGCGCCGCATCCACGTGCTGGACCAGCTGTTCGGCGATGCCGATGCCCACGCCGCGCGCCTTGCGGCCGCCCTGAACTGAGGAACGCGAGCCCATGAGCACCCCGATGATCTACCTGGACGGCCGCGGCATGCCGCGCGACGAGGTGCTGCGCGTCGCGCAGCAGGCCGCTGCCGGATTCGAACAGCTCGGCGTGCAGGAGGGCGACACCGTCGCGCTCCTGCTTCGCAACGACTTCGCCTTCTTCGAGGTGCAGCAGGCCGCCGCGGCGGTCGGCGCCTACGGAGTGCCACTCAACTGGCACGGACGCAGCGACGAGCTGATCTACGTGCTGGAGGACGCGAAGCCGAAGGTGCTGGTGGCGCACGCCGACCTCCTCGACCCGATCCGCGCCCTGGTCCCCGCCGGCATTCGCGTCTTCGTGGTGCCGACGCCACCGGAGATCCAGGCGCACTACGACGTTCCTGCCGGCCTCGCGCAGCCGCGGCCGGGCGACGCCGTGTGGCGCGACTGGGCGCAGCGCTTCGAGCCGCTGCAGGCGCCGCCGCGCCGCAGCCGCGCGACGATGATCTACACCTCCGGCACCACCGGCCACCCGAAAGGCGTCAGGCGCGAGCCCGCGACGCCCGAGGAAAGCCGGGCCTACGTGGAGCTCTTCGCCAGCGTGTACGGCATGAAGCCCGGCGTCCGCGCGCTGGTGAGCGGCCCGCTCTACCACGCCTCGCCCAATGCCTACGGCCGCCACGCGCTGATGACGGCCGAGGTGCTGGTGCTCCAGTCCAAGTTCGACCCGGAAGAGACGCTCGCGCTGATCGAGAAGCACCGCATCGACAACGCGGTGATGGTCCCGACGATGTTCGTGCGCATGCTCAAGCTGCCGGCCGAGGTGCGCAAGCGCTACGACGTGAGCTCGCTCAGTTGGGTCACGCATACCGGTGCGCCCTGCCCGCGCGAGGTGAAGAAGGATCTGATGGACTGGTGGGGCCCGGTGGTCTACGAGACCTACGGCGGCACCGAGGTCGGCACCGCCACCCTCGCCACGCCGCAGGACTGGCTCGAGCACCCCGGCTGCGTGGGCATGCCCACGCCCGGCACCCGCCTGGCCTTCTACGACGAGCAGGGCCACCGCCTCGCCGAGGGCGAGACCGGCGAGATCTACGCGCGCGTGCCGGCCTATGCCGACTTCACCTACCTCAACCACGAGGAGAAGCGCAGGAGCGTGGAACGCGACGGACTCATCAGCCTCGGCGACGTCGGCTATATGAAGGAGGGCCGCCTGTACCTGTGCGACCGCCGCTCCGACATGGTGATCTTCGGCGGCACCAACATCTACCCTGCCGAGATCGAGATGGTGCTGACGCAATGCCCCGGCGTGAAGGACTGCGCCGTGTTCGGCATTCCGGACGAGGACTTCGGCGAATCGCTCGCCGCGGCGGTCGAGCTGATGCCCGGCGCGCAGCTGGGCGCCGAGGAAATCCGGGACTACCTGCGGGCCCGCATCGCCAGGTACAAGGTGCCGCGCCGCATCGACTTCCACGCCTCGCTGCCGCGCGAGGACAGCGGCAAGATCTTCAAGCGCCGGCTGCGCGATCCGTTCTGGCAGAACGCCGGACGCAAGATCTGAGGCGGGCGCGATGGCCAAGTGGCTGCAATCCACCGAACACCTCGTGCTCGACGTGCGCGAACGGGTGGCGCGCATCACCCTCAACCGCCCCGAACGGCGCAACGCGCTGTCGTGGGAGCTTCTGACCGAGCTGCGCGGCGCGCTGCTGGAGGCGGACGACCTGCGCTCGGTGAGCGTGATCGTGCTGGAGGGCGCGGGCCCGGACTTCTGCGCCGGCTACGACATGAAGTCGGCCTATGCACGCTACGCCGCCGAGGACGCCGCAGCCCTCGAGTACCGCAGCGGCAGCGGCTCCTTCGACGACGACGCGTGGAAGCTCGAGCGCTTCCAGGAGCTGCTGCGCACCGCCTTCGTGGTTCACAAGCCGGTGATCGCCAAGGTGCACGGCCATTGCGTCGCCGGTGGCACCGACCTCGCGCTGTACTGCGACCTGGTGATCGCGGCCGACGACGCGCGCATCGGCTTTCCTGCCACGCGCGCCATGGGTTCGCCGCCCAACCACATGTGGTTCTACAACGTCGGCCCGCAATGGGCCAAGCGCCTGCTGCTCACCGGCGACGTGGTGAGCGGCGCCGACGCCGCACGCATCGGCCTGGCAGTGGCGAGCGCGCCCGCCGCGCGGCTCGAAGACGAGGTGATGACGCTGGCGCGCCGGCTCGCCACGGTCGATCCCGAGCTGCTCGCCACGAACAAGCGCATCGTCAACCTGGCGTTGGAGCTGGCCGGCGCGGGCACGCTGCCGCGCCTGGCGGCCGAGATGGACGCGCGCGCCCACCTCTCGCGCGCCAAGAAGGATTTCGATACCGACGTGGCCGCACATGGCTTCAAGGCCGCGGTGCGCAAGCGCGACGAGCCCTTCGGGGATGGCGTCGCGCGGCCGAGCTGGTGACCCTGCTTCCCCACTACAAGGAGACGAGCATGCCGAAGCACTTCTCGCGCGCACGCCGCGCGCTTCTCGCCACCGCCGCCGCGCTTGCAACGGCAGCCCTGCCCGCGGCCGCCCAGGAGGCGCCTTTCCCCAGCAAGCCGGTGCGCATCGTGATCCCCACCGCGCCCGGCGGCAACCTCGACGTGCTGGCACGCCTGGTCGCCGCCAAGCTCACCGAGGCGTGGGGCCAGCAGGTCATCGTGGAATCGAAGCCGGGCGCCAACACCATCCTCGCGACCACCGCGGTCGCCAAGTCGCCGGCCGACGGCTATACGTCGCTCTTCACCATCAGCGGCTTCATCCAGAACCTCGTGCTGCAGACCAACCCGCAGTACAAGATGACGGACCTGGCGCCGGTGTCGCTGGTGGCCAGCTTTCCGATCGCGCTGGCGGCCAACGCGGCGCTGCCGGCCAACGACCTGCCAGGCGTGGTCCGGCTCGCGAAGCAGGCGCCCGAGAAGTACACCTTCGGCAGCTACGGCGTCGGCTCGGGCGCACACCTGATCGGCGAAGGACTCAACAAGGCCGCAGGCATCCGCATCAAGCACGCCGCCTACAAGGGCGAGGCCGCCTCCTTCGTCGACGTCGCCAGCGGCGACATCGCACTCGCCTACGGCTCGGTGGGCTTCTACGCCAACCAGTTGGCGACGGGCAAGGTCAAGCTGATCGCCGTGGCATCGCCGCATCGCCTGAAGACCTTTCCGGACCTGCCCACCTTCGCCGAGCTCGGCTATCCCGACATCAACCTGCCCGGCTGGGGCGCGATGTTCCTGCCGGCCGGCACTCCTGCCCCGATCGTCGAGAAGTACGTGCAGGAGATCCGCCGGATCGTGGCCATGCCCGACGTGCAGGCACGGATCTACGCGCTCGGCTACGAGCCGGTGGCCAACACCAACACGGAGTTCGCGCAGTTCCTGCAGGAAGACCTGAAGCGCTGGACCAGGATCGCGCGCGAGAACGACATCAGACTGGATTGAGGACTCATGAAGAACCGCGTCACCGAACTGCTGGGCATCCGCTACCCGATCGTGCAGGGCGGCATGCAATGGGTGGGCCGCGCCGAGCTGGCCTCGGCCGTCTCCAACGCGGGTGGGCTGGGCACGCTCGGCGCGCTGACGCAGCCCACCCCCGAGGACCTGAGCCGGGAGATCGAGCGCTGCCGCACGATGACGGACAAGCCCTTCGGCGTGAACGTCACCATGCTGCCGACGGTGAACCCGCCGCCTTACGAGCGCATCTTCGACGTGATCCTGGCGCGAGGCATCCGCGTGGTGGAGACGGCCGGCAACGTGCCGGAGGCCGTCTTCCAGCGCCTGCGCGCGGCCGGCGTCGTCATCGTGCACAAGTGCACCTCGGTGCGCCACGCGCTCGCCGCGGAGAAGCGCGGGGTGGACATCGTCAGCATCGACGGCTTCGAATGCGCCGGCCATCCCGGCGAGGAGGACGTGCCCGGGCTGGTGCTGATCCCGGCCGCGGTGTCGGCGCTGCGCGTCCCGGTGATCGCCTCCGGCGGTATCGCCGACGGCCGCGGCATGGCGGCCGCGCTCTCGCTCGGCGCCGAGGGGGTGAACATGGGCACGCGCTTCGTCGCGACGCGCGAGGCGCCGGTGCACGAGAACGTCAAGCAGGCGCTGGTCGCCGCGCGCGAGAACGACACGCGGCTGATCATGCGCACATTGCGCAACAGCTCGCGCGTGTTGCTCAACCCGGTGTCCGAGGAAGTGCTCGAGCTGGAGCGGCGGCCGGGTGGCGCGGCCTTCGAGGTGCTCCGGCCGCTGGTCAACGGGCAGCGGGGGCGCGCGGCGTTGGAGAGCGGCGATACGCGCAACGGGCTGATCTGGGCCGGGATGGTGGCGGGGCTGATCGACGACATTCCGAGCTGCGGTGAGCTGATCGAGCGCATGGTCGGGCAGTGCCGCGCGCGGCTCTCTGCGGCGGCGGTGCTTGCGGCGGCGTGAGGCATCGGGTGTCGACCTGCGGCCTTGCTTTGCTCCCTTGCCGTCCTGGGAAGGGCTGGAGTGGGGGCACTCTGTTGCCTGATTCGAACGTTGCTGTTGGTCTGAGTCCGGGGCCGGGGCGAAATCCCGGCTTCGGACTCAACACAAGCACAACGTCCAAACAAGCAAACGAGACCTGCACCCCAACCCTCCCCCAAAGGAAAAGTGAGCAAGAGGCAAGCAAATGAGCGCGGACGCAATGCAGAGCGCACTCACCTCGCTGCTCGCACGCAACTGCCGTCGTGGCGAGGTTCAATCGCTGACGCGGCTCACAGGCGGCGCAACCAAGACCACGTGGTCCTTCGACTGGGTCGATGCCGAAGGCCGGCACCCGTTGATCCTGCAGCAGACACCGCCGCGCGCCCCGGCTGACGCGCCCGCAGCGCGCCGTCCGCCCAAGCTCTCCGCCGAAGAGGACGCCGCGATGATGATCGCCGCGCGCGCGGCCGGCGTGCCGGCGCCGCGGGTCTTGCACGTGCTCGCGCCCGAAGACGGCCTGGGCGGCGGCTACGTCACGGAGCGCGTGGCAGGCGAGACGCTCGGCAAGCGCATCGTGGCCGATGCCGTCTTCGACGCGGTGCGCCCGCGGCTGGCCGCGCAGTGCGGCGAGATCCTCGCCGCCATCCATTGCATGCCGGCCGAGCGGCTGCCCTTCCTGGCCCGGCTCGGCGCGGCCGACGAGCTCGCAATCTACGGTGGCCTCCTCCAGGAACACGCCTTCATCCATCCCGCGATGTCGTATGCCCTGCGCTGGATCGGCGAGCGCCTGCCGCCGGACGACCGCGCCTGCGTCGTGCATGCGGACTTCCGCACCGGCAACCTGATCGTCGATCCGGCCGAAGGCGTGCGCTGCGTGCTCGACTGGGAGATCGCGCGCATCGGCGACCCGATGCACGACCTGGGCGTGCTGTGCATGCGCAGCTGGCGCTTCGGCGGCGCAGGCGAAGCCGGCGGCTTCGGATCGCGCGAGGAGCTCTACGCCGCCTACGAGCACGCTTCCGGCACGACGGTCGATCCGCGCCGCGTGCTGTTCTGGGAAGCGATGTCGAACCTGAAGTGGGCCATCTCCTGCGTGCGGCGCGGGCTGGCGCGCGGCGCCGACGGGCGGCCCGCGAGCAGCGAGCTCGCCGCCATCGGCCGCCGGCTCGAGGAGCCGCTGTGGGACTTCATGGCGCTCGCGACCGCCAAGGCCTGAGAGGAGACGCGCATGCCTGCCTTCGTCCCTTCGGCCGGCGCCCTGCTGCAAGCCGCCGCCGACGACCTGGAGCGCGATGTGCTGCCCGCGCTCGGCGGCTTCCCGCGCTTTCGCACGCGGGTCATCGTCAACGTGCTGCGCCTGCTGGCCCGCGAGCTCGAATTCGGCCCCGCCGCCGATGCCGCCGAGCGCACGCGGCTGCAGGCGCTGCTCGACAACGGCGAGGATGAGCTGCCGGCACTTCGCGCGGCGCTCGCGCGGCGCATCGACGAGGGCGCCATCGACCTCGCCGACGAAGCGCTGGTACGCCACCTGCGCGAGAGCCTGCGCGAGGCGCTCGCCATCGACAACCCTGCCTGGGCCGGCGACCGGCGCTGAGCCCGCATCGCCATGGAATACACGACCCTCGGCACCACCGGTGTGCAGGTGAGCCGCCTCTGCCTCGGCACCATGATGTTCGGCGCGCAGGGCAACACCGATGTGGCTGACTGCACGCGAATCATCCACGCCGCGCTGGACGCGGGCATCAACTTCGTCGACACGGCCGACGTGTACGGCGGCCAGGGCGGCACGGAGGAAATCGTCGGCGCGGCGCTGGCCGGCGAGCGCCGGCAACGCGTCGTGCTCGCAACCAAGGGTCACTTCCCGATGGGTGCCGACCGCAACATGCGCGGCAACTCGCGCCGCTGGATTCGCCAGGCGGTGGAAGGAAGCCTGCGGCGGTTGCGCACCGACTGGATCGACCTCTACCAGCTCCATCGCCCGGACCCGCGATGCGACATCGACGAGACGCTCGGCGTGCTGTCGGATCTGGTGCGCGAGGGCAAGATCCACATGATCGGCACCTCCGGCTTTTCCCCGGCCGAGCTGGTGGAGGCGCAATGGGTCGCGCTCGAACGCGGCCGCGAGCGCTTCGTGAGCGAACAGCCACAGTACTCCATCCTCGTGCGCGCGGCCGAAGCCGAGCTGCTGCCGGCGGCCGAGCGCCACCGGCTGGGCGTGATGGTCTGGAGCCCGCTCGCGGGCGGCTGGCTGGCCGGCAAATACCGCGCGGGCGAACCCGCCGCGGATAGCTGGCGCCGGCGCTTCAACCCGGGCCGCTTCGACACCGCGTCGCCCGAGGGCCGCCGGAAGGCGGAGACCGTGGAGCGGCTGCAAGGGCTCGCGTCCGACGCCGGACTGTCGCTGGTGCACCTGGCGCTGCGCTTCGTGCTGGAGCACCGCGCGGTCAGCGCCGCGATCATCGGCCCGCGCACGCTGGAACAACTCGAACAGCAGGCGACCGCGAGCGACGGCCGCCTCGACCCGGCGCTGCTGGACGCGATCGACGCACTGGTGGCGCCCGGCACGGTGGTCAACCCCGCGGACCTCGGAACCGCGCCCCAGGCGCTCGGGGACGCGCGGCTGCGGCGGCGCCCACCCTGAGGGCCGCCGCCTCTTCTTCAGCCACGACACGGAGACAACCCATGCCACACACCACCCGACGCACGGCCCTGCGCACGCTCGCCGCCGCCTCGCTCGCACTCGCGAGCACGGCCGGCGCGCAGGACACGGGCCGCTGGCCCGACAAGCCGCTGCGCATCGTCATCCCGACGCCGCCGGGCGGCGCGCTGGACGGCACCGCGCGGCTGATCGCCGAGCGTCTCTCGGCCTCGCTTGGGCAGCCCGTGGTGGTCGACACCCGCGCCGGCGCCAACGGGGCGATCGCCTACGCGCTCACCGCCAAGGCCCCGCCCGACGGGTACACGATGGTGCTGACGCTCAGCAGCCTGGTGCTCACCAGCCTGATGGCGAAGTCGCCCGGCTACACGCTGCAGGAGCTGACGCCGGTGTCGCTGGTGGCCATGCTGCCCAACAGCTTCGCAGTGGCGCGGCACGTGCCGGCCACCGACCTGCGCCAGTTCATCGCCTGGTCGCGCACGCGCAAGGAAGGGGTGGACTACGGCACCAGCGGCCCGGGCAGCTCGGCCAACATCCTGGGCAGCATGTTCGCGCAGCAGGCCGGCATCAACCTGGTCCACGTGCCCTTCAAGGGCGAGGCGCCCGCGGTGCAGGCAGCGCTGGGCGGGCAGATCGCGGTAGTGATCGGCGCGGCCGGCACGCTGGCCGCACAGGCCCAGGCTGGCCAGATGAAGCTGCTGGCCGTCGCGCTGCCCAACCGCCTCAAGGATTTTCCCGACGTGCCCACCTTCGGCGAGCTGGGCTTCCCCGCCGTCAGCCTGTCGGGCTGGTCAGTGATGGCCATGCCTGCGGGCACGCCCAAGCCGATCGTCGACCGGCTGTCGGCCGAGATCACCCGGATCGTGCAGACACCCGACGTGTCGGCGCGCATCTTCGCCTACGGCTTCCAGCCCGAAGGTAGTACGCCGGAGGCGGCCCGGCGCTTCGTGCAGGACGAGACGACGCGTTGGACGGCGGCCATCAAGGCCACCGGCATCACGATGGAGTGACGAGACCCGGGCGGAGCCACCGCTTGCGCGCCAGCCGACCGGAACGCGACAGCGTGAGGGTCGCATCGCGCCGGTCGGCGCCGCCGAAGCAGAGGTTGGTGGTGGAGCGGTCCGGCATGGGCACGCGCTCCACGAGCACACCGGACGGATCGATCACGGTGATGCCGGCGATGCCGGGCGCGCCGATGGTGGCGACGCAGATGTTGCCGCTGGCCTCGACCGCGAGCGAATCGAACATGCAGTACAGCGGCGAGGCGAACAGCATGTCACCCGGCGTCAGCGAGGGCCAGCCCTGGAGCGCCAGCTCGCCGGGCCCGGTGACCTCGAAGCGCCAGAGCCGCGCGGTGACCGTCTCGGCCACGTACAGCAAGCGGCCATCCGGCGACATGCCGATGCCGTTGGGGGTGAGCATCGGGAACACCACTTCGCGGATCGACGAGCCATCCGCGCGGGCGTAGCAGATGCGGCCGCGCTGGAGTTCGGCGTGGCCCATGGATCCGAGATCGGTAAACCAGAAGCCGCCATGCCCGTCGAACACGATGTCGTTGGGACTCTGCAGCGCTGTGCGTTCGGTGCGCTCGTACAGGCGCTCGACGCGGCCGGTGGCGAGATCGATGCGCTCGATGCGGCCGCCGCCGTAGTCGGCCGCGCGGCCGTGCGGGTACAACCCACCGTTCGGATCGTTGTTCCACTGCATGCCGCCGTTGTTGCAGACGTAGCAGGCGCCATCGGGACCGATCGCGGCGCCATTGGGCCCGCCGCCGGGCGTGGCCACGGTCTCGACCCCGCCGCCGGGGCGCCACCGGCTCAATCGCCCGGCGGCAATCTCCACGAACAGCACCGAGCCGTCCTCCAGCGCCACCGGTCCCTCGGGAAATGCGAGGCCCGCGGCCAGGATCTTCAGGTCGTCGTCCATCACTGTGGCTCCTTCATGCGCCGCTCCAGCGCGGCGGGCGGCGCTCGGCGAAGGCACGCGGGCCTTCGCGCGCATCCTCGGTCGCCATGACGCGCCCCGAGGCGGCGTCGGCCTCGTCGCGCAGCGTCGCGTCGTCGCGGTCGAACGCGCGGCGCGCCAGCGCCAAGCTGGCGCGCACGGCGACCGGGGCGTTGGCCGCCGCGCGCGCCGCGATGCGCAGCGCCTCGGGCAGCAGGCGATCGGGCGCAACCACCCGGTTGACGAGGCCGAGCCGAAGTGCCTCGGCGGCGTCGATCGGTTCGCCGGTGGCGATCATCTCGAGCGCCGCGCCGCGCGGGATGGCGCGTGGCAGGCGCCACACGCCGCCTGCGGTGGCGGCGAGGCCGCGCTTCACTTCGGGCAACGCGAAGGTGGCCGCGTCGCAGGCGATGGCGAAGTCGCAGGCCAGCACCAGCTCGAAGCCGCCCGCCACCGCCGCGCCGTTCACCGCCGCGATCCACAGCTTTTCGCGCGGCGCGTGCACGAAGCCGGCAAAGCCACCGTCGGACGTTGAGCGCTCGCCGGGGGCCGATCCGCCGGCCAGCTCCTTGAGGTCGGCGCCGGCGCAGAAGGCGCGGTCACCCGCTCCGGTGAGGATCGCGGCCTGCACGGCCGGGTCGCGCTCGATCTCGGCGACGAGCGCAGCCAGCGCACGCGCGGCCTCTGCGTCGATCGCGTTGCGCGCCCGGGGCCGGTTGATGGTGAGCACGGCGACCTGGCCGTGGTCCCCGCGCAGCACGGCCTGCGCGTTCACGCCACGGCCCCGCCATCGCGCAGGCGCTCGATGTCGTCGGCGGAGTACCCGGCCTCGCGCAGCACCTCGTCGGTGTGCTCGCCGATGGCGGGTGCGTGACGTGGGTGCGACTTCTCGGCGCCCTCCACCTGGAACGGGCTGCTCACCGTCAGGCCGGTGCCCGGAATGCCCTCGGCCGGCACGAGCGCGCCGCACAGGCGCATCTGTTCGTCGCCCAACACGTCCTCGCTGCGCGCGACCACGCCGACCGTGAGCCCCTCCGCGCCGAAACGCGCGGTCCAGTCGGCGCTGTCGCGCTGCAGGAAGACTTCGTCCAGCAGTGCGGCGAGTGCCGGCGCGTTCTCGTGGCGCGCGGGCAGGGCCGCGAAGCGCGGGTCCTGCGCCAGCGCGGGGGCCTCGATCACGCGCAGGAAAGCTTGCCAGTCGCGTGCCTCGGTGACCAGGCTCAGGATGAACCAGCGCCCCTCGCGGCAGCGGTAGAAATTGGTGAGCGCGTTGCGCGGCCGGGTGCGCGGCTGTCGGTACACGAGCCTCCCGCCGACCAGCATGCCCTGGATCGCCATCGCGTTGGCCCAGGCGCCGTTCGCGAGCAGCGAGGTGCTGACCATGCCACCCTGCCCCGTGCGCTCGCGCCGGTAGAGCGCAGTGACGATGGCCGCGAACAGCGTGACCGCGGTGGGCTGGTCACCCAGGCCGTTCGCCGGGTTGGCGGGCGGGCCGTCGGGGTCCGGGCGCGTCAGGTCGGCCAGGCCGCTGCGCGCCCAGTAGGTGGTCGCGTCGAAACCCGGCTTGGCGCACTCGGGGCCGGTTTCGCCGTAGCCCGTGAGGGAGGCGTAGACCAGGCGGGGATTGAGTTCGCGAATGCGTTCCCACGCCAGGCCGAGGCGCGCACGCACCGGCAGGGGGTAGTTGGTGACCAGCACGTCGGCCGAGCGCACGAGGCCGTGCAGCACGGCCTGGCCTTCGGGCTTCTTGAGGTCCAGCGCGATGCCGCGGCGGCTGCGCGCACCCTGCATCCACAGGTAGTTGTGCTGCGAGTAGGCGAGGTTCGGGTTCAGCACCGTCTTGCGGAAGCCGTCGCCTTCGGGCACCTCGACCTTGATCACGTCGGCGCCGAAGTCGGCCAGGATCGTGGACGCGGCGGGGGCGGCGATGTAGCTGGCGACGTCGAGTACCTTCAGGCCTTGGAACACGCTCATTTGCTTGCCTCTTGCTCCCAACGACACGCTACATGCGTCATGCCGCCAACGCCCGCCGCTCCGAGATCGGCACCCCGTCTTCCATCACATCGCAGTACTCCGTCATGCCCAGCACGGTGCGCCCTTCGCAGCTGTACGCCGTCAGGCTCTCGGTAATACGCGTATAGCTACCCGAACCGGCTGCGCGCACGCGCCGGTGCCGCAACGGCACCGTGGTCAGCACGCGCCCTTTCACCACATAGGTCTGGCGTTCGGTCGTAACCCATGCGGTGAGCCCGCGCGGAATCCACGCAGCGTCGTACTCGGTCTCGATGCGCCCGTCGATGACGGGCTCGTAGACGCCGTCGCGCAGCACGTTGCCGCTGATGCGGTCGGGCCCGCCCTCCGGCCGGCCCTTGATCGACAGCAGGATGCCGAAGTCGCGCGAGAAGGTGAGGGGCAGCCACTTGTACCAGAAGAAGCTGTGCCAATGGCGCGGGCCCCAGGACTTGTCGCGGTAGCCCGTGCCGCCCACGACGTCGTGCCTCACGCCATCGACCGTGATGTGCCCTTCGACGGCCATGTTCTGCTCGGTATGGCCGCGGTAGACCGCATGCTCCGGGTCCAGCACGATGGGCCGCCCCGCCATGTCGACGATCTCGCCGCCGTGCATGGGCGACACGCCCTCGAAGTCCAGCGCGATCGAGGCCGCGCGCTTGGGGTAGCGCTTGAAGGCTGCGCTCGGGTCGGCCATGGCGAGCGGATCGTCCATCAGCAGCAGTTCGCCGACGTAGCTCACGCGGTGGCGCTTGAATGGCTCGATCACCTCGAAGCGCATGCCGCCGGCGGCCAGCTGCGCGTTGTCGGCGATGGGAGGTCTGCCGTACATGAAGCCCACGCGGCCGTCGGGCAGGTAGACGCAGCACGTCATCTCCGCGTGGCCCTCATTCGGGCGGTTGCCGATGCGCACCCAGGCGCCGATGCGGCGCGCAGAGTCGAAGGCATTGAAATACATGCTCTCGTTGTAGTTGCCCACCGCCTCCGGCGGATGGGTGTATTCGTCGCGCGGATCCAGCTTGAGACGGGTGTTGGGCGGCATGTACATGAGGAATCCTTTCAATGGTCGGCCAGCTCGAGGCGGGCGATCTGGTTGCGGTGTACTTCGTCGGGTCCGTCGGCGATGCGCAGGCCGCGCGCCTGCGCATAGGAGCGCGCGAGGATGAAGTCCTGCGACAGCCCCGCCGCGCCGTGGGCCTGGATGGCCCAGTCGATCACCTGGCAGGCCATGGACGGCGCGGCGACCTTGATCATGGCGATCTCCTTGCGCGCGCCCTTGATGCCCACCGTGTCCATCTTCCACGCGGCATGCAGGGTGAGGAGGCGGGCCTGGTCGATCAGCACGCGCGCCTGCGCGATGCGCTCCATGGTGACGGTCTGGCTGGCGATCGGCTTGCCGAAGGCGACGCGCTCCTTCGAGCGCGCGCACATCAGCTCGAGGCAGCGCTCGGCGCGCCCCACCAGGCGCATGCAATGGTGGATGCGCCCCGGCCCCAGGCGACCCTGCGCGATCTCGAAGCCGCGGCCCTCGCCCAGCAGGATGTTCTCCACCGGCACGCGCACGTCCTCGTACACGACTTCTGCGTGGCCGTGGGGCGCGTCGTCCCAGCCGAACACCTGCAGGTTGCGCACCACGCGCACGCCCGGAGCGTCGCGCGGGATCAGCAGCATCGACTGCTGGCGGTACTTGTCCTGGCTGGCCGCGTTGGTCTTGCCCATGAAGATGATGAGCTCGCAGCGCGGGTCGGCGATGCCGGAGGTCCACCACTTGCGGCCGTTGACCACGTAGTGATCGCCGTCGCGGCGGATCTCCGCCTCGATGTTGGTGGCATCGGAGGACGCGACAGCGGGCTCGGTCATCGAGAAGCAGGAGCGGATGCGCCCCTCCAGCAGCGGCGCGAGCCAGCGCGCCTTCTGCGCGTCGGTGCCGTAGCGGGCGAGGATCTCCATGTTGCCGCTGTCCGGCGCGGCGCAGTTGAACACCTCGGGCGCGATGGCGCAGCGCCCCATCAGCTCCGCGAGCGGCGCGTAGTCGCGGTTGTTCAGGCCGGCGCCGTGCTCGCCGTCGGGCAGGAACAGGTTCCACAGGCCCTGCGACTTGGCGCGCGCCTTCAGCGCCTCGATGAGCGGCGGCACCTGCGCGCGCCCGCCAGCCTGTGATTGCTCGTGGACCTCGCGCTCGGCGGGATAGACGTGCGCATCCATGAAGGCGGCGAGCTGCCCCAGCAGCGCCTGGGTTCGGGGAGAGTGTTCAAAGTCCATCGTGTGCGTAGAAGTGAGGCCGCAGTCCGGGGCGCGGCCAGTCGAGGGCGGCGAGCCGGCCGGTGGAAGACAGCGTGACGTACGCGGTCCTCATGCCGGGGCCGCCGAAGCAGAGGTTGGTGGTGAAGCGATCCGGCAGCGGCACGTGCTCGATCGAGCCGCCGTCCGGCGAGATGACGGTGATGCCGCCGTTGAAGAGCGTTGCCACGCAGATGCGGCCGTCCTCCTCGACGGCGAGCGAGTCGAAGAGCTGGTAGCCGGGCAGGCCCGCGACCAGCCTGCCGCCGTGCGGTGCCTGGGAATCTGGGGCGCGCGCGATGCGTCCCGGCTCGACTACGTCGAAGGCCCAGAGCCGGCCTGGCGCGGTCTCGGCAACGTACAGCCGCCGGCCGTCGGGCGACAGGCCGACGCCGTTGGGCGTGTTCATCGGAAAGATGACTTCGCGGCATTCGCTGCCGTCGGGCCGCGCCCAGCAGATCGCGCCGTGGTCCATGTCGCGCTGGCGGCGCTTGCCGAGGTCGGAGAACCAGAAGCCGCCGTCGGCGCCGAACACGATGTCGTTGGGCCCCTTGAGCGGGGCCTTGTCGCTGTGCGTGTAGAGCACGCCGGCGCGGCCGGTGCGCAGGTCGACGCGCTCGATGCACCCGCCCGCATAGTCCGCCGGCTGGAGGCCGGGCGTCTGCGTGCCATCGGGGTGCCGATGCCACTCGAAGCCGCCGCCGCCGCACACGTAGCAGGCGCCATCGGGCCCGATGGCCGCGCCGTTCGGCCCCGCGCTCGTCTTCGCGACCGACTCGCACCGGCCATCGCCGAACACGCGCGTCAGGCGCCCTGCCGCGATCTCCACCACCAGCAACGAACCGTCCGCCAGCACCACGGGGCCCTCGGGGAAGTCCAGGCCTTCGGCGATCGTTCTCACGGGGCTCTCCTGGTCGGCGTCATCATCATGTCCTCTACAGGCCCAGGTAGGCGGCGCGCACATCGGGGTGCGCCGCAAGTTCGCGGGCGCTGCCGCTCATCACCACCTCGCCGTTCTGCAGCACGTAGGCGCGGTCCGCGACGGCCAGCGCCATTTCGGCGTTCTGTTCGGCCAGCAGGACCGAGACGCCGGTGGAACGAATGTGGCGGATGAAGGCCGCGATCTCCTGCACCACCAGCGGCGCCAGCCCCAGTGTGGGCTCGTCGAGCATCAGCACGCGCGGCTGCGCCATGAGCGCGCGGCCGATCGCCAGCATCTGCTGCTCGCCGCCGGAGAGCGTGCCGGCGAGCTGCTGCCGGCGTTCGCGCAGGCGCGGGAACCAGCGGTTCACGTTCTCGCGGCGTTCGCGCCGCTGGGCGAGGTCGCGCCCCAGGTCGCCCAGGTCGAGGTTCTCCTCCACCGACAGCTCGGGGAAGACGCGCCGGCCCTCGGGCGATAGGGCCAGGCCGGTGGCGATGCGTTCGCGGGTGGGCAGCGTCTCGATGCGCTTGACCCCGAGCGTGGTCATGCCGGCCGCCTGGGGCACGAGGCCCAGCAGCGTGTTCAGCAGCGACGACTTGCCCGCGCCGTTGGCGCCGATCAGGGCGACGATCTCGCGTGCGCCGAGTGCCAGGCTCACGCCTTCGAGCGCGCGCGTCTCGCCGTAGCGCACGGCGAGCGCATCGACGTGCAGCAGCGGCGCCGTCATGCGGCGAGCTCCTCGACGGGCGCGTGCGCGGTGCCCAGGTAGGCCGACACCACCTCCGGCATGCGCGTCACCTCGCCCGGCGCGCCGTCGGCGATCTTCACGCCGTGGTGCAGCACGACCACCCGGTCCACCACCGACATCAGCATCTTCAGGTTGTGGTCCACCACGATCAATGTCATGCCCTTGTCGCGCAGGCCCCGCAGCACCTTGGCTAGGCGTGCCGCCTCGACCTGGTTCAGGCCGGCGGCCGGCTCGTCGAGCAGCAGCACGCCGGGCTGCGCCGCGAGCGCCATGGCGACGCCCAGCAGCTTCTGCTCGCCGTAGGGCAGGCCGCCCGCCACCTCGTCGCGCCGCGCCAGCAGGCCCACCTCGGCCAGGCAGCCTAGGGCGTGCGCCATGCGCTCGCGTTCGCGCGCGCGCCAGCCTGGCGTGCGCAGCAAGGCGCCCGCGAAACCGGGCGGCCGATGCAGGTGGCTGGCGATGGCCATGTTGGTGGCGACGGTCTGGCCGGCGCACAACGCGGTCTGCTGGAAGCTGCGCACCACGCCCAACCGCGCGACGCGATGCGCAGGCCGCCGCGCGATGTCCAGGCCGCGCACGCGGATCGTGCCGGCACTGGCGGGCAGGAAGCCGCCCAGCATGCTCAGCAACGTCGTCTTGCCGGCACCGTTGGGGCCGATGAGCCCGAGGATCTCGCCCGCGTGCACGTCGAACGACACGTTCTGCACCGCCTTGAGTCCCTTGAAATGGCGGCTCACGCCCGCGACCTCCAGCACCTTGCCTGCCTGCCGCGCCCGCGCGGCCAGCGGCGCGGGGGCCGGCAGCGCGGCCGAGGCCCGCCGCAGCCGCGCGGCGTGCCGGCGCCTGAACACGGGCCGCGCCGCCAGCCAGCCGACCAGGCCGCCCGGCAGCAGGCGCACCACCAGCAGCAGCAGAAGCGCGAAGGCCGCGAAGTTGAGATCGCCGAGAAAGCGCAGCCCCTCGGGAATGATCGCGAACAGCGCCCCGCCAAGCACGGGCCCCACCAGCGTCGCCTTGCCGCCGAGGATCACACCCAGGATGCCGGTGGCCGAATGGCCGACGCCAAGCAGCGAGGGCGACAGCACGAAGACCTTGGGGACCAGCAGCGAGCCCGCCAGCGACGCGAGTCCGCCCGACAGCGCGATGTTCAACACGCGCGAGCGCGCGGTGGCGATGCCCAGCGACTCGGCAAGCGCGGGTGCCTCGCGGATCGCCGTCCAGCCGCGGCCGGTCGCGCTGTCGCGCAGGTTGCGCAGCAGCACGAAGGAGACCGCCAGCGCCGCGCCCACAGCGAACAGGTAGCCCTGCTGCGCAGTCCAGCCCAACCGCTGCGCCAGCGGCAGGGGCGAGACCGTCACCATCAGCCCCATGGGGCCACGCGTGAGGTCGACCCAGTTGACCACCACCAGCACCAGGATCTCGGCCACCACCAGCGTGGCGATGGCGAAGTAGGCGCCGCTCAGCCGCGCGGAGACGATGCCGATCAGCGCGCCGAGCAGCAGCCCCGGCACGACGCCCAGGGGCACCGCGGCCCAGTAGTTCCATCCGAGCTGCGCGACCAGGATGCCGGCGGTGTAGGCGCCCAGGCCCAGGAAGGCCGCGTGCCCGAAGCTCACGTAGCCGAGCTGGCCGAAGGTCACCGACACGCCGAGGACGAAGATCGCGAGCACCCCGGCATAGGCCGCCACGTCAAGCAGGTACGGCGAGCGGAGCACGCTCGCCAGCAGCGCCGCCGCGGCGATGCCGAGCACGGCGTCGCGCAGGGTTCGGCTCATTGAAATACCTTCGCCTTCGGCTGCGGCGCTATTCGCCTTCGCAGCGGCCGGGAGGCTCACTGGAGTACCTTCGCCTTCGGCTGCGGTGCTATTCGCCTTCGGAGCGGCCGGGCGGCTCATCGGGCCACCCCCGCGAGTCCCTGGGGCCGCACGAGCAGCACCAGCAGCATCAGCGAGTACACGGCGGCAGCGGCCAGCCCTTCTTCCAGGACCAGGCCGAGCATCGCCTCGAGCACGCCCACGCCCAGCGCGCACAGCACCGCGCCGCGCGCGCTGCCCAGGCCGCCGAGCACCACGATCACGAAGGCCTTGATCAGCACCGCCTGCCCCAGCATCGGCGAGTAGGAGGTGATCGGCGCGAGCAGCGCTCCCCCGAGTCCGCCGACCGCGGCGGCGAGCAGGAAGGCCCGGGTGCCCACCGACTTGACGTCGATGCCCACCACGCGCGCCGCATGCTCGCTCTGCGCGAGCGCGCGCATCTCCACGCCGAATCGCGTGCGGCGCGCCAGCAGGTCCAGCACCACCAGCGCGGCGATGCTCGCACCGATGACGAACAACCGCTGCGCGCTGAGGCCCGCGCCCGCGAGTTCGAGCCGGCCCTGCAGCCCGTCGACGCGCGCCGGCGCCGGGCCCCAGACCGACAGCACGGCCTGGTTGAACAACACGCCGACCGCGAAGGTGGTGAGAAGGATGTCGGTGCGGCCCTCCGCGCGGCGCAGCAGCGGCGACACGGCGAGCGCGTCGAAGATCCAGCCGACCACGGCGCCCACCAGCATCGCCAGCGGCACCGCGGCGAGATAGGGCAGGCCGAGCAGCTTGTTCGCCAGCACCACGGTGAGGGCGCCCAGCATCACCACTTCGCCATGGCCGAAGTTGATGATGTGCAGCACGCCGAAGGCGAGCGTGAGGCCGAGTGCGATCAGCGCATAGCCGAAGCCGATGGACAACCCGTTGAGCAGTTGCTGGAGCAGTGCGTCGGTCATGGCGCGGTCTCTGCGGGCTCAGTCGCCGACGACGATCTTCCCGTCCTTGACCTCCAGCACGACCCACTTCTCGGAGGTCGCCTGGTTCGCAGGAAAGCGCAGCGTGCCGCGCGGCGAATCCCAGGTGCCCTGGCGCAGTGTGGCTGCGAGCTTCGCGGTGTCGGTCGTGGTGCCTGCGGCGCGGATCGCCTGCCCGAGCACCCACATGCTCTCGAACCCGAGGAAATCCACCTTGCTGGGAACCACCTTGTACTTCGCCTGGTAGGCGGCGACGAACTTGCGGTTGGTCTCGTTGGCCATGGTGGGCGCCCAGATGTCCATCGTGAAGGCGCCCTCCGCGGCCGGGCCCGCGACCTGCAGCAGCGAAGGCGTCACCGAGCCGGGCAGGATGCAGCGCCTGGCGTTGACGCCGGCCTCGGCCAGCGTGCGCAGCAGGCTGCCGCCCTGCTCCGGCGCGGAGAAGGCCATGCACACCACGTCCGGATTGGCCGACTTCACCCGCGAAGCGAGGGCGCTGAAGTCGGTCTGCTTCAGAATCTCGTACAGCTCGGTGGCGACCACCGCGTTGCCGAAGGCGCCCTTCATGCTGGCGATGATCGAGCGGCCGTAGTCGCCGTTCTCCACCACCACGGCCATGCGCTGCGGCTTCACCTTGTCCTTGAGGTATTGGTTGAAGACCTCGCCGTCGGTGGCCACCAGCGGGTTGAAACGGAACGCCCGGTCGTACTCGGTGACCTGCGGCGCCTTGGTCACCGCGGCCAGGAACAGGGCGCCGCCCTGCTGCGCGACCTGCGTTACGCCCAGCGACACCGCGGTGTTGATGGCACCCACGATCACCGGGACCTTGTCTTCGCTCAGCAGCTTGCGCGCCGCGGCCACGGCGTCAGCCGGCTGGTAGTTGTCGTCGTACACGACCAGCTTGAGCGGACGGCCATTGAGCACGCCGCCGCTGGCGTTGATCATCTCGGCGGCGACCTCGGCGCCGTTGCGGCCCTGCTGGCCGAGCATGGTCTTGATCGGGTAGAGCACGCCGATCTTCACGTCCTGGGCGGCCGCCGGCGCGGCCGCGAGCAGGCCCGCGAGCGCGCATGAGGCGAGCCAAAGCCGCGCGGCGCAAGAAAGAAAGCTACGCATCGAATGTCTCCTTCATAGTTCTGCTGTTGATTTCCTGAATCTCTACCGCCGCAACACCGAGGCCTGCTGATGCGGCACGCGCAGCCAGGCCTTGCCCACGGTGGAGCGGCCTTCGAGCGCGGCCAGCGCCTCGCGCGCCTGCTCGAAGGCGAAGGGCTGCCCGGGCAGGAGCCGGATGCGGCCCTCGGCATGCCAGTCGTACACCTCGCGCGTGAGGCGCGCGGCCAGTGCGATGTCGCGCTTGCGCACTTCGCCCCACAGCACGCCCACGGCGCTGGCGTTGTGCAGCAGCAGGCGGTTGGCCGGCAGCTGCGTGAGCGCGCCCCCCGCGAAGCCGATGACGAGGTAGCGCGCGCCGTAGGCCAGGCAGCGCAGGCTCTGCGCGCCCACCTCGCCGCCGACGGGGTCGTAGATGACGTCGGCGCCGCCGGGGGCCAGCTTGCGGAAGGCGTCGATCCAGCCGGGATCGCCGTAGTCGAGCGCCGCATCCGCGCCCGCATCCAGACAGGCCTGCAGCTTCTGCACGCTGCCGGCGGTGGCGATCACGCGCGCACCCAGCAACTTGCCCAGTTGCAGCGCGGCACTGCCGACGCCCCCTGCGGCCGCATGCACGAGCAGCGTCTCGCCGGGCCGCAGACGACCGGCCGTGCGCAGCGCGAAGAGCGAGGTCGGGTAGTTGCTGCGCAGTGCCAGCGCATCGCCGGGGTCGATGTCGCCGGGAATCGCGATGGCCTCGGTCCGCGGCACCAGCGCGTACTGCGCGAAGCCGCCCTGCCGCGACGAGCTGGCGATGCGCGTGCCCACCGCGAGCTCGCCTCCCTCGCCCTGCACGATCGTGCCCAGGACCTCGGAGCCGGGCGTGAACGGCAGCGGCGGCTTGACCTGGTACTTGCCGCGCACGATCAGCGTGTCGCCGAAGGCGAGGCCGGCGGCCTCGACGCGCACCAGGTACTGGTCGGGGCCGGGGCGCGGCACCTCGATGTCGCGCAGCTGCATCTCGCCGCGCTCGGTGATCTCTTCGACACGCCATGCGCGCATGGTGGGAGGCAGTTCCTGGATCATCGGGTCTCCCGGGCGGCCTGCCATCCGGCTTCGGCGGTGGCCTGCACGCGCGCCGCCACCGCGGCGGCGCGGCTGTTGGCGGCGTTGCCGTCCAACGCGCGGCGGGCCACGCCCTGCTGGATGGCGGCGAGGCGGAACATGTTGAAGGCGAGGTGGTAGTTCCAGTGCGCGATCGCCGCGTCGGCGCGGCCGCTCGCGCGGCAGTAGTCCGCCACGTGCAGGGCTTCGGTCGGGATGCCCTCGGGCAAGGGGTCCAGCCCCGCCAGCGTGCGGTGCGTGCCGAGCTGCAGCCGCCACGCGAGGCAGTGGTAGGCCAGGTCCACCAGCGGGTCGCCCAGCGTTGAGAGCTCCCAGTCGAGCACGGCGACGATGCGCGGCTCGCTGGCGTGGAACACCAGGTTGTCGAGGCGGAAGTCGCCGTGCACGACCGAGGTCGCCTCCTGCGGCGGCACGTGCGCGGGCAGCCAGTCGATCAACCGCTCCATCGCGTCGATGCGCGCGGTCTCGCTCGCGCGGTACTGGCGCGTCCAGCGGTCGAGCTGGCGCGGCACGTAGCCGCCCTCGCGGCCGAAATCCGCGAGGCCGCGCGCGCGCCAGTCGACGGCGTGCAGTGCCGCCATCACGCGGGCCATCTCGGCGTAGTGCGCGCGCCGCTGTGCGGGGGCCATGCCGGGCAGCGTCTGGTCGGTGAGGATGCGGCCTTCCGCGAAGTCCATCAGGTAGAAGCTGCTGCCCAGCACCGCCGGGTCTTCGCACAGCGCACGTGCGCGCGGCACCGGCATGTCGGAGCCCTCCAACGCACGCAGCACCCGGAACTCGCGCTCCACCGCATGCGCCGAAGGCAGCAGCACGCCCGGCGGCTTGCGGCGCAGCACCAGGCGCCGCACGCCGGCTTCGACGATGAAGGTCGGATTGGATTGGCCGCCTTCGACGCGCCGCACGCGCAGGGCGCCGTCGAAGCCGCCGAGCTCGCGGCGGATGAACGCATCGAGCGCGACAAGCTGCGCCGTGTCGAGCCCCCCAGCCGCAGCGGGGATGGATGAATTGTTCACTTTGTTGTTTAATCTATGGTTGAACCAATGATGCACAATGATGCTATCGCAATCAAGTCCAGCACACAAGGAGACACTCATGACATTCACACGCCGCCAGGCCCTCGCTGCCGCTCTCGGAACTCTGGGCGCAGGCGCCTTCGCGCCCGCATGGGCGCAGCAGTCCTTTCCCTCGTCGGTCATCAAGTTCGTCATCCCCACACCGGCGGGCGGCGGGCACGACACGATGATGCGGCTCATCGGCCAGAAGCTGACGGAGGCCTGGAGCCAGCCCTGCGTCGTCGAATCCAAGCCCGGCGCGAGCGGCGCCATTTCCGCCGCGTCGGTGGCGCAGGCGCCGGCAGACGGCCACACCGTCCTCGTGGGCTACAGCGCGCTGCTGAGCAACACCGTGCTCAACCCCAAGCCCGGCTACCGGCTGGAAGACCTGCAGCCGGTGGGCATGCTGGCGCTCACGCCGATTGCGATCGGCATTCGCGAGAGCCTGCCTGTGTCGACCCTCAAGCAATACGTCGCGCTCGCCAAGACGCGGCCGGGCAAGATCTCCTATGGCTCCTACGGCCCTGGCTCGGGCGGGCACTTCGTCGGCGAGCTGTTCAACATGGCGGCCGGGATCGACACTGTGCATGTGCCCTACAAGGGCGAGGCGCCCGCGCTGCAGGACCTGCTCGGCGGGCAGATCGATGCGGCCGTGGTCTCGGTCGGAGGGGTCAACCGCTACCCGGGCAAGATCAAGCCGCTGGCCGTGGCGAGCGCGACGCGCTTTCCCGCCTATCCCGATGTGCCGACCTTCGCCGAACTCGGCTACCCGCAGGTCGACATGCCGGGCTGGGCCGCCGCCTTCGTGCCGGCCAAGACGCCCAAGGCGGTCGTGGACAAGCTGACCGCCGAGATGAGCCGCATCGTGATGCTGCCGGACGTGCGCGCCAAGCTGCTGGAACTGGGCTTCGAGCCGGTGGCCTGGAACGCCGACAAGACGCGGCGCTTCATGAAGGACCAGCTTGCGTTGACGCAGAAGCTGGTGGATTCGGGACGGGTGAAGCTCTAAAGAATCGCAGCGCGGCCGTTCGCAAGCACCTGCACGCCGCGCTCCTTCACACTCGCGCGGAAGGCAATCTCCTCGCCGCCAACGCGCCAGCAGTCCAGCACCAAGGTCTCGCCGGGATACACCGGCGAGGTCAGGCGTGCGCGGATCGACTTCAGGCGCGATGCGTCATGCCCGCAGAACGCCGCCAGGATGCCGCGGCAGGCGTTGCCGTAGGTGGCGAGGCCATGCAGGATGGGCCGGGGAAAGCCCGCCTTGGCCGCCACGGCCGGATCGACGTGCAGCGGGTTGGTGTCGCCGGAGAGCCGGTAGAGCAGCGCCGCATCCGCGCGGGTCGGCAGCTCGATCGTCGTGTCCGGTGCCGAGTCCGGCGTCGCGAGTGCGGCGGGTGCGGGCTCGTCGCCGCCGCCGTTCTTCGAGAAGCCGCCATCGCCGCGCAGGAACAGCACCATCTCGACCGTAGCGACGAGGCGGCCATTGGCCTCGTCGGTGAGGGTCTTCTCCACATGCATCACCGCGCCCTTGCCCTCCCCCTTGTCGACGATGCGTGTGACGCGGCTCTCGCCGATCAGCGTGCCGGCCGCGGGCAGCGGCGAATGGATCGTCACGCACTGCTCGCCGTGCACCAGCTTCAGGAAGTCGATGCCTAGCTCCTTGCGGTCGCGCATCCAGAAGCCGGGCGATGCAAGCACCGCGGCCATGGTCGGCACGGCGCAGAGTTCCTTCTCGTAGACGAAGCGCAGTTCCTTCGCGGCCAGCGGGTCGGCGCCGAAGCCGACGCCCAGCGCGTAGAGGATGGTGTCCCGCTCGACATAGCCGTGGCGCACCGGGCCGGAGCGCCAGGCCTTGGTCTTCTCGTAGTCGATCATTCGCTTCGGTCCTTCTTCGGCCAGCGGAACTGCGCCGGCTCCTTGGCCGCGAAGCGGCGGATGGCCTCGCGGAAATACGCGCTGGACGAGGCGATGGCCTGCGACGTGGCCTCCATTTCCAGCATGGTGTTGAAGTCGCTCTGCAGCGTGGCGGCGAGCGCCTGCTTGGACAGGCTGAAGGCCGTGGGCGAGGCGCCCTCGAAGCCTTGGGCCAGTTCCATCGCGCGCGCAGGCAAGTCCTCGGGCGGCAGGGCCTCCAGGGCGAGGCCCATGCGCACGGCCTCCTCGGCGTCGAACTCGCGCGCCGAGTAGATCAGTTCCTTGGCACGCTGCAGCCCCACCACGCGGGGCAGCTGGTACCACGCACCGACGTCCGGCACCAGGCCGATGCGGTGGAACACCATGGCCAGGCGGGCGCGGGTGCTCACCAGCACGATGTCGGCGTAGAGCGCCATGCTGAGCCCCGCGCCGAAGGCCACGCCGTCGATCGCGGCGATCAGCGGCTTGTCCAGCCCCATCAGCGCGCGCGCCAGCTCGGCATAGCGCGCCATGCCCGCGCGGCGCTGCTCCACCGTGCGCGCGCCGCCTTCGCCCATGCCCTTCACGTCGCCGCCGGCGCAGAAGTCGCCGCCGGCGCCGGTGAGCACGACCGCGCGCACCTCGTCGTCGGCACGCAGCGCGCGCAAGGCGGCGCTCAGCGCGTCGGTGGTCGGGATGTCGATGGCGTTCTTCGCCGCGGGCCGGTTCAGCGTGAGGACGGCGACACCGCCCGTACGCTCCAGGAGAACGCTGTCGTCCGCCATGTCAGAGGCTGATGTGGAAGCCGCCATTGACGCCCAGGTGCTGGCCCGTGATGTAGCTGGAACCGTCCGACAGCAGGTAGCACACGCTCTTGACCACCTCGCCCGGCGTGGACCAGCGGCCCAGCGGGATCTGCGCGAGCATCTGGTCGCGGAACTTCTCGCCGCGCACCACTTCCGTCATCGGCGTCTCCACCACGCCGAAGCAGATCGAATTGGTGCGGATGTTGTAGCGCCCCCATTCGCGCGCCGCTGTCATCGTCATGCCGAGCATGCCGGCCTTGGCGGCCGCGTAGTTGATCTGCCCGATCGACCCCTTGCGCCCGGCGTCCGACGAGATGTTGACGATCGAGCCGCCCGTCTTGTCCCCGCCCTTGGCGCGCTCCACCATATGGCGGCCGACCGCGCGCATCCAGTAGAACGAGCCGGTGAGGTGCACGTCGATCACCTCCTGCCACTGCGTGTCGGTCATCTTGTCGATCATGGCCGGGCGGATGATGCCGGCGTTGTTGACCAGGCCGTGAACGGCGCCGAACTTCGCCACGGCATCGGCCACCGCGCGGTCGGCCACGGCCGGGTCGGCCACGCTGCCCTGCACGGCGAGGACGCGCGCTTGCGGCAAGGGCGAGACCGCGGCGTCGAGCGTCTGCCCGTTCAGGTCGACCGCGACCACGTTGGCGCCCAGCTCGATGGCCAGTTCCACGATGCCCTTGCCGATGCCCTGGCCGGCGCCGGTGACGACGATGGTGCGCCCTTGCAGGCTGACGATGGGGTCCACTGTTGCTGCTCCTTGCTTGCTTCGAGGATGTTGTCCGATGGTTGAACCAATGATATCCTACCCGCGAACTGTCGCTGGAGCAATCACATGACGATCAAACGCAAGGCCTGCATCGCGGGCGCCTACGAACATCCCACGCGCAAGGCCCCCGACAAGACGGTGGCGCAGCTGCACGCCGAATGCGCCCGCGGCGCGCTGCAGGACGCCGGCCTCACCCTGCAGGACGTGGACGGCTATTTCTGCGCCGGCGATGCCCCGGGCCTGGGTGCCAACAACATGGCCGACTACCTGGGCCTGACGCGGCTGCGCCATGTCGACAGCACCGACACCGGCGGCTCGGCCTACCTGATCCACGTCTCGCACGCCGCGCAGGCGATCGCCGCCGGCAAGTGCGACGTGGCGCTGGTCACGCTGGCGGGCCGGCCGCGCAGCGAGGGCTCCAGCGGCGTGGCGCCGCGGCTGGTCACTGCCAACACGCCTGACGTGCCCTGGGAAATGCCGTACAGCCCCGTCACGGTCAACATGTATGCGCTGGCGGCGGCGCGCCACATGCACGAGTACGGCACCACGAGCGAGCAGCTGGCGTGGATCAAGGTCGCGGCCGCGGCGCACGCGCAGCACAACCCGCACGCGATGCTGCGCGAGCCGGTGAGCGTGGAGGAAGTGCTGGCCTCGCCCATGATCTCGGACCCGCTGCACAAGCTGGACTGCTGCGTCGTCAGCGACGGCGGCGGCGCGCTGGTGGTGGTGCGGCCCGAGATCGCGGCCCGGCTCAAGCGCCCGGTGATCAACGTGCTGGGCGCGGGCGAAACCATCAAGGGGCAGCTCGGCGGCCAGGTGGACCTCACCTGGTCCGGCGCGGCGATGTCGGGCCCGATCGCGTTCGAGGAGGCGGGCGTGCGGCCGGCCGACATCCAGTACGCCTCGATCTACGACAGCTTCACCATCACCGTGCTGATGCAGTTGGAGGACCTGGGCTTCTGCAAGAAGGGCGAAGGCGGCCGCTTCGTGGCCGACGGCAACCTGATCTCCGGCGTGGGCAAGCTGCCCTTCAACACCGACGGCGGCGGCCTGTGCAACAACCACCCGGCCAACCGCGGCGGCATCACCAAGGTGATCGAGGCCGTGCGCCAGCTGCGCGGCGAGGCTCACCCCAAGGTGCAGGTGCCCGACTGCACGCTGGCCCTGGCGCAAGGCACGGGCGGCCTGCTCGGCTCGCGCCACGGCAGCGCCACCCTGATCATGGAAAGGCAATAAGCGATGACCACTCCTTCCACCGACCGGCCACTCGCGGCACCGCACGTCGACGCCGCCACCGAGTATTTCTGGGCCCGTGCCAGGGAAGGCCTGCTGTGCGCCAAGCGCTGCACGGACTGCGGCAAGCTCCACTGGTACCCACGCGCGCTGTGCCCCTTCTGCATGGGCGAGACCGAGTGGTGCGGCGTCTCGGGCCACGGCACGATCTACAGCGTGAGCGTCACGCGCCGGGCCGGGCCCATCCCGTACGCGATCGCCTACGTCGCACTCGACGAGGGCATCACGATGCTGACCAACATCGTCGACTGCGACCTCGACGCGCTGAAGATCGGCCAGCGCGTCGCGGTCACCTTCAAGCCGGCCGAGGGCGGCGCGATGATCCCGATGTTCAAGCCGGCCTGAACCCCATGGAGACGCTGGACTTCTCGATCGAGAACGCGGTCGGCTGGGTGCGCTTCACCCGGCCGGAGATCCACAACCCGCTGGACGTGGCGCTGCGCACCGACCTCATGACCGTGCTGGAGCAAGTGCGCAACGAACCGCCAGTGCGCGCGCTCGTGCTCACCGGCGGCGCGGGCACCTTCTGCGCGGGGGGCAATCTTCACGCGCTCCAGGAGCACGCGAACGCCGGCCCGGCCTACTGGCAGCGGCGCATCAACGCAGGCCTGCGGCTCACCGACGACCTGCTGAACCTGGGCTGCCCCGTGATCGCGGCGATCGACGGGCCGGCCATCGGCGCCGGCTTCGCGCTGGCGCTGTGCGCGGACATGATCCTGGCCAGCCCTCGCACGAAGTTCGCGATGGCGCATCTTCGCCTCGGGCTCGTGCCCGACCTCGGCGCGCTCTACCTGCTGCCGCGCGTGGTCGGCCTGCAGCGCGCGAAGGAGCTGGTGTTCTCCACGCGCGACATCGGCGCGGAGGAGGCCCGCGGGCTCGGCATCGTGATGGAAGTGCACGAGAGCGAAGCCCTCGAGGGCCGTGCACGGCAGGTGGCCGAGCGCATGGCCCACGCCGCGCCGACGGCGGTGGCGCTCACCAAGGCCATGCTCAACGCCTCGCTCGACGGCGACCGGCAGAGCGCCTTCGCACTCGAAGCCGCCAGCCAGGCGGCCGCCTTCGCGGCCCCGGAACCGGCAGCGCAGATCGAGGCGATCTTCGGCAAGCGCAAGCCGGCCTTCGGCGGCCTCGGGTCGCCCCGCGGTTGAAGCGGGGGCGCGTGCGCGGGGGAAACAAGCGCACCTTTCGCTTCGTCGGATTCGATATTAGAATGGTCTGACCAATTGCACAATTGAACCTGCCTGTTCACCCCACTTTCCACGGAGCCACCCATGCTCACCCCTGAAGACAACGAAACCCTCGTCCGCGTCGGCCCCGGCACCTCCATGGGCGGCCTGATGCGCCTGTACTGGATTCCCTTCCTCCCGGTCGCCGACCTGCCGGCCGGCGGCATGCCGCAGCGCGTGCGGCTGCTGGGCGAGGACCTGATCGCCTTTCGCGACAGCGAGGGACGCCTCGGCCTGGTGGACCACGCCTGCCCGCACCGCGGCGCGCCACTGGTCTTCGGCCGCAACGAGGACTGCGGCCTGCGCTGCGTCTATCACGGCTGGAAGTTCGGCACCGACGGCCACGTGCAGGAGCTGCCGGCCGAGCCGGCCGAGAGCCGGCTGAAGGACAAGGTCAGGCTCAAGGCCTACGCTTGCCGCGAGCGCAACGGCATCGCCTGGGCCTACATGGGCCCGCAGCAGGACGACCCGCCGCCGCTGCCGGAGATGGAGTGGAACCTGGTGCCGGCCGAGCGCGTGCATGTCAGCTTCCGCGTGCAGGAGTGCAACTGGCTCCAGGCGGTGGAGGGCGAGATCGACTCCGCCCACGCGGCCATCCTGCATGGCCGCATCGATGCGCAGGGCGCCATCAGCGACTGGATCGCCAAGCGCGACCTGCGTCCCACCTTCGAATGCCAGCGCCAGCCCTTCGGCATGAGCGTTGCCTCGCGCCGCAAGCTGGACGAGGAAACGAGCTACTGGCGGGTGAACCAGTTCCTGCTGCCCTTCTGGACCCTGGTGCCGCCGCAGTCGCAATACCCCGAGCTGTCGGGCCACGCCTGGGTGCCGATCGACGACCAGAACACGCTGTGCATCATGTTCTCCTACCACCCCTCGGAAAAGCTGTACGACAAGACGCGAGCGCTCTTCGAGAAGGGCCATGCGGGCCGCGAGACTGGCCATGCCAGCAACGACGCCTTCGCCCCGCGCCCGCCCACCGAGCCCTTTGCCAAGTACTGGACCCGGTACACGCGGCAGAACGCCTACCTCTTCAACTACGACGCCCAGACCAAGACCTGGTTCTCCGGCCTGCCTGGCCTCTGGGTCCAGGATGCGGCCTGCCAATCGGGCGTGGCTGCGATCTACGACCGCAGCAAGGAACACCTGGGCATCAGCGACACGGGCGTCGCGATGACGCGGCGCCTGCTGCTGGAAACGGTGCGCAACCTGAAGGGCAGCGGCACAGAACCGCAGGGCGTACGCGACCCGTCGACCTTCATGGTGCGTGCGGTGTCGCTCACGCTGCCGGCCGGCGTGCCATGGCAGGCGCACGGCGAGCACATGACTGGGCGGCTGGATGCCGGCTTCGGCTACACCCCGTGAGCGACCGTGAGCGACCTGCAACTGCTCCTGCACCAGCTGCGCCGCGAGGCCGAGGGCATCGTGTCCTACGAGTTCGTCGCGGCCGACGGCGGGCCGCTGCCGCCCTTTTCGGCCGGCGCCCACATCGACCTGCACCTGCCCGGCGGCCTGATTCGCAGCTATTCGCTGGCCAACGACCCGGCCGAGCGGCACCGCTACGTGATTGCGGTCGACCGCTCGGGCGACAGCCGCGGCGGCTCGGCCTGGATGCATTCCGTGCCGCGGCCCGGCGACCGCGTGGCCAGCAGTGCGCCGATCAATGACTTCCCGCTCTACGAGGATGCGCCGTTGTCGATCTTCATCGCAGGCGGCATCGGCATCACGCCCTTCGTGTCCATGGCCGCGCGGCTGAACGCGCTGGGGCATCCCTGGCGGCTGCACTATGCGGCGCGCTCGCCGATGCGCGCTGCTTACGCGAACGAGATGCAGGCGATGGACCGTACAGGCAACTCGGTCGCGCTGCGCTGCACGAGCGATGGCGCCGCACGCCCGGACATTGCCGCCATCGTGCGCGAGGCACCCGCCGGGGCGCATGTCTATTGCTGCGGCCCGAGCGGCATGCTCGACGCGTTCACCGCCGCGTGCCACGGCCTGGCGCCGCAGCGCGTCCACCTGGAACGCTTCAGCGCGAGCCAGGAGGCCGCCACCGCCGGAGGCTACGAGGTGATGCTGGCGCGCAGCGGCAAGTGCTTGAGCGTGGAGCCGGGCAAGACGTTGCTGGACACGCTGCTCGATGCAGGCGTCCCGGTCCAGTACTCATGCTCGCAAGGGATCTGCGGCACCTGCTGCACGCCGGTGCTGGAGGGCACGCCCGACCACCGGGACGACTACCTCACGCCCGAGGAGAGGGCGGCCAATCGCGCAATGATGGTGTGCTGCTCGGGCAGCCTCACGCCCCGCCTGGTGCTCGACCTGTGAGCCGCAGACCCGCTCCGAAGGCTCATGGCACCGCCGCCGCAGGCGAAGGCACTCCCGCAAGCACGTTCTTCCGGGACGCGCCCCAGATCCCGCTGACAGGCGCTCATGCGCTCCGGCGACGCGGCGCATGAAGGCGACGCAGCGCGAAGCCCGCCAGGACCGTGCCGGCAGCGATCGCCATCAGCGCGAAGCTCGTCGGAGAGTCGGGTTCGCCCGGTGCCGGAGGCGTCGCGACGGCGGCTGGCGCAGGCGCGGGCGCGGGCGTAGGGGCAGGCAGCTCGGCCGGCTGCGAGAAGGGGTTCAGGATCGCGCCGCCCGGACTTCTGTCGGGCGCGGCCTCGACAGTCGTGCTCGTGCTCGTGCTCGGGCTCTTGTCTTGCCAGGCCGGCCACGTCCCATCGTTCGGAAACACAACGGCGCCGTCGCCGGGAGGCTCGAGCGCGTTGGAGTCGGTTTCCGCATGGGCGGATGGAAGAACCGCGGCGAGCGAAAGCAGCACTGCAGCTGCGAGATTTTTGCGAATGGAGAGTTGCAGGAGTTGCATGTGAACGGTGCCTGCGGTTCATTCTGGGCCGCCCCTGTGACACACCCGTGAACCCGAACGGCCGGGGCCAAACCAGCCAGGCGACTGGCAGCAACGTGCCGTTCAACATTCACGGTTGCCGGGCACGCATCGCGGCAGAAGGCCGTATGTCATTCATCGTGGGGAGCAGGGGCGCGAGGCGGTAGGCCTGCGAAAGGGCGCACAGTGGTGCCCGGTCACATTTTCAGCCAAGGCGATGCGACACGGCGGCCGGTTGACCCGCGTCAGCCAGCACCCATTCCACAACGGGTATCGTTCAATCGATGGCCACATTTTTCAAGACGAGCCGCCTCTGGGTCGTGCACTACACGTGGAGAGGACGGCCGCGCCGCTGGTTCAAGGCGCTGCCTGAAGGTGCTGACGGGCCGGCCCTGCTTGCCGCTGAGCTGATGGACGTCCAGGGACCGCTGGCCCGCGTGGTCGAGATCCGCCCCGCGCTACCGCAGGAGGAGACGGATTACCTGCGCGGCAATCTACCCAAGAACATCCTTTGCCCAACCGGACGTCGCGGCAACCCTTGATCGAAGCCTGCGGCTGGCGTCCGCGGCGGCTTCAGTTCCTGAAGCCGCCGCAGGCGTCGTGGCGCGGACCCCGCAGGTGGGTCATGCCGCGCTCCTTGGCGCGCTGCTCCATCAGCTTGCGATGCTCGTCGCGAACCGCGCGGCATTCATCGGGCGTGCGGGCGCCGGCCATCTGCTTGCGATGCTCGGCGCGTTCCGCTTCGCTCATCATCGACCAGCCGGGTGTGTAGTTGCGCCCGAAGCGCGGCCCCATGCCACCGCGCGCGCCTGCGCCCGGCCCTCCCGGCCCGGGTGCGGAAGCCGCGGCCTGCGGGCCCTTGGGCGTCGCCGGCTGTGCCGGCGCAAGTCCGGAGGAAAAGAAAAGTGGCGCGGCGAGCGCCAGCAAGATGATCGATCGCATGGAAGCTCTCCTGAATGAGCATCGACGATAGATGAGCCACGTGGACCTGTTATTGAGCTTCGTCAAAGGGAGGCGTACGAGGGCGTTGCCCCCCGAAAGCACGTGAGACACGATTGATCACGACGCGCGTGAAACGCCGGCGAGCAGGCGGATCTGTTCCTGCGAGATCACGAGGTGCGGTCCGGAATCCGGGTACAAGACCCCAGTTGCGCACGCATGCGACGCCGAGATCGGCGCGCACTTCGCGCAACAGCAAGGTGTCCGGCGGCTCCAGGATGCCGACGCCGACTGGCACGAGAACGCCACCCAGGCCCACGGCCCCGGCGCGTACCTTGTCGGCCCAGGTCCCCATCAGGAAGAACTCACGGACAGTCCCAGCCCGCCGCAGCGGCGGCGACGGCATGTACCCAGCCGGCTCGAGCAGTCGGATGTGGCCAGCCAGTAAACCCCATTCCGGCTATCGCCGACCTCATCGGATGCGCCGGCGATACTATGAAGGGGAAGTGCCCGGGGTACCTGCATGGTGCAAGCGGCCAGCGAAGCGCCACAAACGACGAAGCCCTTGATCCTCTTACGAATCAAGGGCTCCTGTGAATGGTGGCCTGGGGCGGAATCGAACCACCGACACGCCTTCGACCTCGTTAGCCCGTTGATTTGATTGGATTTTTTCGACGGATACGAAGAGGGAGTGTACTACTACGCTGTACCACCCCATGCAGGCTATCGGCCGCGCACGGGCTCTCCGGTGCTCGTTGGTCTGTGTCGGAGCGTTACGATCGCCTCTTTTTGCGCGTCTTTGGCGCCGGGGAAGTCGAATGGTCAGGAGCACCAGGACCGCGGGCAAGCTAGCAGCGGCTTTACAGGCGAAAAACGGAACGGACTCGGAGTACTGGTCGTATAAGCGCATGGCGCAGCGTTCCGGCCTCCACGGGATCATTCGTTATCCAGCAATGATGGTGCCACGGATGCAAGCGGATGTTCTCGACGCTGTCGCAAGCACACATCCCGGGCTTACTCGCGTACTGGACCCTTTCGTGGGGTCCGGAACAACACTGGTTGAAGCCGTGCGCCGCGGAATGTCATTTGAAGGATATGACATCAATCCCTTGGCAATTCTGATCTGTCGCGCCAAATTATTGAGTCTATCCCCCTCTGCCGTGCAACGAAAAACAGAGGCACTTGTGGCACGTCTCGAAAGCGATAGATCCCAAACAATCTCCGTAGACTTTCCCGGAAGAGACAAGTGGTTTACCCACAAGACATGCGTTGGACTATCGCGCCTTCGTCGCGCCATAGCTGATGAATCCAATATGAGATTGCGTCAGTTTTTTTGGGTAGTGTTTAGCGAAACCATTAGGCAAACCAGCCTCAGCCGCGAAAGCACCTACAAGCTTCATATCCGACCCAAGAACGAAGCCGTTCTGCTCGGGGAGCCAGTAGATTGCTTTAAGGAATTGGCATCTAACGCGTGCACTCGCTATTATCATCACAGCGCAGAACGCGGTACTCAGCAACGTCGTAGCGGCAAGACCCAATTGCGATGCCTAGATATCAGGAAGATTAAAGCATCTGTACATTCGCCCGCGCAACTCTTACTTACCTCTCCGCCTTATGGAGACAATCAGTCGACAATACCCTACGGACAATTTTCATACCTAGCGTTAAGTTGGATTCCCAACGCCGATTTGGAGGGGAATTTCTCCTTCCGGGACTCCGCTTATGCAATTGACACCGCCAGCTTAGGCGGCAGCACACGAAATTACATGGAGCGTGCGGCGCTCATGGCGGCTGTATTGCCCAGCTTCAAACAATTCTTTGATAAGTTATGCGTTCAACGGCGATCTGATCTCGAAGCAAAAGCAGCCTCATTTACCGCCGACTTTTTTGATGCCGTAGGTGCTTCTCTAGGTCGCTTGGAACAAGGAGGAATCGCTGCCTGGACGTTAGGCGACCGATGCATTGGGGGGATTCGTGTACCACTAGTAGACATCTGTCGAGAGATCAATCAGTTCTTTGACATGTCACCTATCGTTGAGATTCCGCGTCAAATTCACTCAAAGCGAATGCCTCATCGAACTGCTATGGGAGCAACTATGGCAAAGGAAACACTACTTGTAATGACCAAAATCTGAAAGTGCGCAGCACCTAACTTACGCGACTTTTGTGGCAACAATTAATCGCTCACTTTGAAGCGAGGCCGGCTGTCGGCGACGAAGTCCTATTTTTCGGCTTATGGAAAGATCAATACTGAATCCCGCTGCGATCAACATCCTTGTCACTTCATCCAAGGCCGCAACTCTTTTCGCCGATTCACCTATGACAAACGCCGCCGAATGCGACGGTTTCAATATGCGATAGATTTGCCGCATCACATCACCCAATTCTTGGGTATATTCCGCAAACGCAGCTTGTCTATGTCTTTTGCTTCGCGCCCCTATTTCGTCAGTACGAAACTGTTCGATCCCCAGCCCAAACCATTCGAAACTCAATCTCTGTGATTTGATGTAATCTACAACTCCAAAATAGGGGGGCGACGTAACCACAAGATCAACTGTACCCTCCCCAAGCTCCTTGAGCCTTTCCGCCGCATCGCCTTCTTCCACCGTTATTTCGCCAGCCTGGAGGATCGTGGGAGCTAGCTGACGTCTGTCTCGGCGTCGGTATGCATCTATTACAGCTTCAATTCGCTCACGAAAGACCATAAACGCATCTACGTATCTCCTTTCCAGAGGCCGTACATTGTCGCAAACGTACCCCCAGGATCGAGTTTCCGCACAACAACTCATCAACGAGGAACTAAAGCAAAAAAGGGCAAGATCATGCAAATCTTCGCCGACTTTGGACCGTATAAACGACCAAATCCTTGCCAACTGTGCTCCAGTCTCTGCATGATACCATTTGCCCAATTGAACCTCGGCCGGAACTTGAATCTCACCCGGCGCATCAATCATCAAAAAGGCCGTTAATTGATCGATCAATGCGAGCAGCTCGGCTTCAATTTCAGAACTGCTTTTTGGGATTGTTTTAGCCCTGGACACCAGGCATGAGATAGGGTTGATGTCGATTCCGAGTGCTGACCGGCCTAGACGTGAGGCTTCCACAAGAGTCGTGCCCGAGCCACAAAATGGGTCGACAACAAACGCCCTCTCACTTGTGAGGCTCCCGATGAGCGCCGCCGGTATCTGAGGCACGAATCTGCCGGGATGAAAATGCAGGTCTGCAAATGGGGAATCAGATTTATCCCCAGCGAAGTCCCAATCTAATTCGTTGAGCCTAGAAATCAAAACGTTCGCTTTTTGCAATTGTACCTTCACCTTGTGCGACTACACGCATAAAATCCTCGGCCAGCACATCGTTATCTGCAAGCAGTTTCACGACAGCATGTTCAGCTAAGCGACGACGATGCGCAGAGACCAGTCTTTTGGAAAAGACTGAGATCACCAAGCTTTTGGAAGTTGCACCCAACGTCCGCTCGACTCCAGCTTCATTGGCGAACTTCACCTCTTTCTCGAAGCTACCCCGCTCCTTAAATACATATACCCAGGGCTCCTCACCAAGCATCTCCTTCAGATTATCCGTGACCATCTCCTCTATGGATGCTCTGGGCAGATCAAATAATTTCGCCGCCTTCCAACGAATCTGTATGGTTGTAATAGGGAACGGCAGTTGTCCAAGGTACTGCTGCTCTATAAGCAAGCCTATTTCGCGATCACTCGAAAGGCGGCTTAGTAATGACTCGTCGTGCAAAAACCAGTCCTCAGAAGAAATCAATCCTCGCAAAAGCCCTTGTTTGATAGCATAAGTAAGAACGGTTTGACTGGCCACTGTCGCTTCGTCAAACACTAGTACGTTATAAACAGCACGTCGAAGATTTGCCCAGCTCTCAAGGGCTGGGACATGCTCGTCAGCGAGTCGCAAGCGGCCATCATCGTCAATGTCGATATGCGCAGCCAAAACCTCTGGACTTGCATTTCCTGAGCTGAGTTCGGGCAAGCCCAAGGACCACGCCATTCTCCATACGTTGTCTAGGTTGTCAAAATCAACAACACCAAAAATGAGTTTCGATAGATGATGGCGCTTGGTTAAAATCGCCTTCACCAGCTCCAGATCTATTCCTCTCCGCTCAATGTAATCAAGTACCTTTGGCCTTCGCCCTGCAAATATTTGTTGGGCGGTCGATGCAGAGCTATAGGCTTTCAGCAATGTAGTGACTGCCGCACTCTCATGATCCCATCCGATGGTTTCTTTGAGGACGTACTCAAACAGATGACCAAATGGAGGGGTTGCCACATCATGGAGAATGATCGCCACCTCAAGCGCATCTACATCTTTTGTCGCATACCTTTTTCCGACAGTTCGCTTCCACAAGCCAAACAAATGCAAAACCCCCAGAGTATGCGCATAGCGTCGAAGCTCGCTTAGTGTCGCTAAGGTTGGGGTTATCGAATTCAGTAGACGGATTTGCGAGAGTCTACGGACCTCTGGAAGGACACACAGATCTCGAGAAATCTCCGAAAGACTGTATCGGCCGTAAAGAGGGTCATAAATGTTCACTCGCCGCCTCTTCCGATTAGGTGAGAAAATGCCGCACGTGAAACGGGCAGCGCCGCTGCAAGAAATGGTAGGAACTGTGAAATGGGTTCTGGGGTTTTAGTCGACGCGAGGTAGACGTAATTTAAGATCTCTATTGAGAGTAGACTGGATGGGACGTAGCGACCGAGGATCACTACTCCAGTCGCGATCCAGAGCAAAATTACGAATGCATAGACAAGTTTGGTGGGTTTGCCACTGGGGCTGGGCTGGAGTACGTAAAGCCAAGCCTTTGCAACATGCAACGCCGCGCTTTTCTTTAGAACACCCTTAGCGACGGCCTCCAAGGAGATTCCCGCAAGCCCCTGCTCAACCATGCTAGGCAAGTCCTGCCCGCCTCGAAATAAACCGTCGTCGTCGAGCTGATCTAGTAGGGCAGGTGCAATATCAAGAGCCAAAGCTCGCTGTCCGGCCGTAGCAGCATCTGACAATGCGACCATTGGCAGGACTAGACTCGGTGGCAATATAAAGTAGTCTCGACCAAAAGAGCCATTGCTCCTGACACAGTCGTAGAAGAAGACCCTTCGATCGGGGAAATCTCGTTGCTGCACGGCTTCTTTAAAGGCCGCTCGGATGGGCTTGCTTGCTTTTCCTCCCTTGACGAGGATTACAGCGGCTGCGACTAGTGTTGCGTGCCGAGCCAACACTGATCTATTTCCTGCATACGCGTTTTCCAGGACTTCAGCCGTGTCCTTTAGCATGGCCGTGATTTGGCCGCGCAGGCCACTGTGACTCGCGTGTCCCAGTCGTCGAATTATCTCAACGAGAAAAAGAACAATCACGGCTGTCGCGACTTCAGAGGGTCGCTCGACAAACTGTGTATGTTGGAACTGCTGAGGGACACTGTATGCCGGCCATAGGTGCGTTGCGTTGGAACAGCGACCTAGCAGCTTTTGAAGCTGATCAAGCATTAGATTGTCAGCTTGCTGATCGAGGCGAGGCGCCAAAGCGCAAGCCATCATTGCAAGCTTGAGACTATGAGCAAGCTCGACTTCTGCAGCCGCTGTGCCGACAAAGGCCACCAAATTGGCCCTCGCGTTAACAGCCGCCGCGTCGTCGCGGCCCCCGAGGCTCAGAATGATGGCAGCGCACGTTGAGCCGTAGACACCGACCTGAGCATCCGGCTTCGGGTCTACGACGAATTGCCCCCAGTGCAAATGAGCAAGAGAGCCCGCATTTGCAATGCTGATAACTTTTGCTTGAAGCCTTTGCGTAAGGTGCCGCGCCTGTTGGCCCAACGTGTCCGGAGTGCTCATAAGCCCTTCAGCACTCTACGCAGCGCCGCGGCGTTGTTGGCTGTCCATTGCAGGTCTGGCATGTCACGCCAGCTCGCCCGGCCCGAGGCACCCAGTTGCTCAGCTACAAGTGCGCGGGCAAATTGTCGCGGTAGTTCACCATTAGGCAAGAACACGTGGAATGGCCCTGTTATCTTTCCGGCGAGTAAATACTGACCCCTATCAGCACCGTAGTTTACCGCATCAATAAGGCTTTGAAATTTGCATCCATCGTGCCCAAAATAATCAACGAATGGAGAAGTGGATAGCTCGGCGCTAGGAATCAGAAGAAAATGAGGATGGAAGCAGTGTGCTCTACCCTCTTCGGCAATTCCGCACACGGCCATGTTGCCGTGCTCAACAAGAAAGCACTCACCAAATTCCGTAGAAAGTCTCTCGGCGACGGACGTCGCGTATTCAGAGTATTGGCGCCGGAGCTGCGCATTCGCCTCGGCTAGTCCTTCTATATGGTCGTGCGTTGCGACCACAGCATATCCATCTGCAAGCGGCCCTAGCCCAGCGACCGTATATCCCGCTTCGCTCACATTTGACAGGAGCGCCGCATTAGGGCGGCATAGGAAGCAGTCGGTTCGTGTCGCCTCATCCTGCAGTTCGTCACTTATCCGAGTCAAGTCGGTTCTCCGTCGATTCGCAATACATACCCTGCAGAAAAACGTCCGCGAGCACACGCTTTTGCGATCGCAGCTGCACGAAGACTCGACTCGTCATAGCCTAGTTCCGCAGTGATCGCTACGAGCACCTCCAAGACGTCAGCGCACTCGTCGATGCTAGGCCGCTCCCTCAACTCTTCAGCCTCCTCGAAAAGCTTTGCAAGGAGCCACTGCAATCGCTCCGCCTTCGGGAGAACTCGAAAACTTGGAATATTGCCCGCCTGCCGCATGATTTCGGGGATAAGGTCACGTACAAGCTTTTCTGTCATCGCCGGCCCTAAAGTCGCCGCGGCTACGGAGTGAGCCAAGCGTTACACCAGTTTACAGGGCGACCAGGCGTCCTCGCCCCGACGGAGTCCAAAGGCCTTCCCGGGACCCACCCCTCTCTCATTGTTCAACCGTTCCGCCGGCCGTTCGAAATGGACCATTGGCGGACCCCCTTAAGCCTAACGTCCAAAACCTAGGGTTGACGACCTTATGAACAAGGCCAGATAATGGACCCCCTTTTCGTACACAGGATGGTCTTATGGCTCGTGTCTTCGCCTACTGCCGGGTTAGTACCGCTGATCAAACAACTGAGAACCAGCTTAGGGAGATAGCTGCAGCCGGTTTCGACATTGCACCCAAGCGCGTTGAAGCTGAAACGATCTCAGGTAGCGTGCCGACTTCCGAGCGCAAGGGCTTCTCAAAGCTTGTTAACCGGATGGAGGAAGGCGATGTGCTCGTGGTCACGAAACTGGATCGCCTTGGCCGCAATGCCATGGATGTGAGGGCTACCGTAGAAGCGCTAACTGGGCTGGGCGTGCGGGTTCACTGCCTTGCACTCGGCGGCGTGGACCTGACCAGCGCCGCAGGCAAGATGACGATGGGCGTGCTGGCCGCCGTGGCAGAGTTCGAAAGGGACTTACTCATCGAGCGGACGCAATCTGGATTGGCACGCGCAAAGGCAGCTGGAAAGCCGCTGGGTCGCCCGCAGGCCCTCGCCGAGGCCCAGGCCGCTGCAGCGCGAGAGAGGCTGTCTGCGGGGCTCTCCGTGGCCTCCGTGGCACGCGAGTTCAAGACGAGTCGGCAGACGATCATGCGACTGCGCGACAGGGCAGAACAGGCGCACGTCTAGGACGCAGAACGGGGCCCGCCCCCCGTTCGCAGGCTCAGGCCCCGCAGTGCGCCAGTTGCCCCCCGCCGGGGGACTGTGCCTCAGGCTCGATCGTAGGCACCCTCTCGCGTTCACAGAACAATTTTGAAATTGGCCTTCACTGCTCCCAGCGCCGGGCGTGTTATCCGACTCCACTGGAGGACCACAGAGATTCTCTCCTGCGCCGGAGAGGCCGCAACCCCTTGCCCTCTTGGTCAGATGCACGCACATAGCCGGAGGGTTGGCAAGCCCCTGCGTTGCCGCTTTGCAACTTCAAGCATTGATCGACCTAGCCCGATCTGCGACGCTAAGCGCTCCTGATCGCACTCTGTTCTGCAGCACGAAAGCGCCTGCAGCACGCGGTGCGATTTTCTTTGGGCGTTTGAATTGGAGGTCAGGATGATTGAGGGGCTTGAAGCGGAAGCCGTAGCGCAACTTGTTGCGGAAGAAAGTGGCGGAGCGCGAGAGAGGGCGACGCACAGCCATCAAGGCATCGTCATTGAGGTTCGCGCACGGCGGGGGAAGGATGGCGCGGCAGTTCTAGGCTACAGCTATGACGGCGTACGGCTCGAACGGGCGATGCTGCTCTTGCTCATCTGCCCTGAGAGCGAATGCGAACGGAGCCAAGCGGTCAAGCAGCATTGGCAAGCCCTGAAGCCCGCTGCGCCAGCGCTTCAGAGGCGCCCTCGCACTGCGATGAAAGGGGCAATGAACATTGGAGAGGCGCGACTATTTGCCGAGGTGTCGATGGACTGCGCGGCAGGTTCATTTGTCGCACGCCCCGCGTCGCTTAAATGCTTCGTCGCATGTCCCGTCCAAGCTCACAGGCCGGCGATGATTCACAAGTCTGGATGGGACCTGTTCCGTGACGGCAAGTATGTTGCTGGCGGCGTGGTGCGCAGGGCGGACTCTGGCGAGTCAACGCCGCGTTTTCCTTCGGTAAAGGATGCAGCGCGATGGCTTGCTCACAGCTACTCGGCGAAGCGCCCTGGGCAGGGAGGCTGCGCCGATGAATAAGTTCGGCAAGCTTCTGAAGTCGATATGCCTGTTCTGGTGCATAGCTGCGGTAGGCAATGCCGTGATCAACGCTATGGTTGGTCGCCGCGCGAACGTCGTGATGCACGCACTGTTGCTTGCAATTGGGGTCGTGGGATTCTTACTTGGACATTGGCTAAGCAAGCGGTCGACGGCAAGGAAGGTGAGCGCTGCAAAGGCGCGGTGGTGGCAAGCGGACTATGGCTTTCGGCTCGCGGTGTTTCTTAGCGCTTCGTGGATCAGCGGGTCATTCCTATGGCAGGACAGCTACGAACGCGACTACTCAGTTGTTCTCGGCCCAGCCGTCTTCTTGCTTGCGATGTACTTGGCCTACAGGCTCTTCGTCGCGCCGCGCCCGGAGGGCGAGAAGCGGTATGAGGAAGTGGCAGACGTTGAGCCGGAAGAGGCAGAGGAAGTTTTGCCAATCGAAGAACCGCAGACGAGTTCAGCAGACCGTGAGCGGGCAATGGACGACCTCATCAAGCGAATGAAGGATTGATCGCAGCGAGCGATTCCAAGGAGAGCCGGAACGGACGAAGACAGATCGCGGCCTTGCGGCTATGTGCCGCAGGCCCTAACACCGATCCCCTCTCGCGCTCGCGCCTATTGTCTGCCTGCCTTCAGTATGAGCTTTGGAGCGTGCTTTTAACGAAGACTCGCACGCATGGCTTCGTTCAGCTTGTCCATGCTCAAGCGCACAAAGTCGTAGGTCTTGCCGTTGGACTTGTTTTGCGTAACTTTGAACTCCTGCCCGTTGATGGTTATGTGGTGTGCGCTAACAGTGATCGTGGCACGATATGACTGAGCACCCTGTTCTCTTGCCAGCGAAGTTCGCGCCTCTATGTAGAGCTGACTGAGTGTCATGCTGGGGCCAACCTTCATCCGAGCGACGGCTGACGTCCCACAGGCGGCTCGCTGACGAACGAAGCGCATTGCCCACTCCGGCAACGGTTTGCTCCAGTCCTTGTACACGGCTTGCTGCGGAAACTTCTTTTGCACACCCTCCCTGATCGATGTACGAGTCGCAGTCGCCACCGAAGGCGAAAGAATGCGATCAATGATCTCCTTGAGTACGGCGGACGAGCCACTGGAAGCTTTCGGGGTTGCGCTAACGCGCCCTCTGATTGCCAATCCTCCAAGTTCAGGGTGTCGTGCAACTTCTTGCTGAATGTACGCGTCAACGTGCCGCTGGATATCCTGCCGAGCGCGTGAGGCGACGCCTCGCAAGGCAGGATCAAATTTCCGCCGTGGCGGTTGCATTCGCCGAAACGGAGCGTCTTCGATTGATGATGGCGCAAGTGCATTGGGGGTCAGGAAATCCATCGAGACTTCGCAAACGTCGTTCGGGTGGTCCAGTTCGTTCATCAGGCGGCCTTCGTAGAGTCCCTTATCTACGAAGTAGATATTAGGGAATTTGTCCAAACTCGGTGCCGCAACCGCGGCCCTACACGGGGATTCGTGTAGTACAGGTACCGATTGGCGACGCCCTCACCGAGCCTCGGATGAGCTGAGCACGCGAAGCAGAGGGGCTGACGGCAAGCGTCGAATTTGTTCTGCCATTTTTGCTAAGGGCATCACACCATACCCTCGGGCAACCGAAGCTCCTCCAGCATGCCCGGTGATGGCGTCGTGAACGTCCTCCGGAATGCCAGCAGCACGGCACAACGTTTTGAACGTATGGCGGAAGCCATGGGCGGGACTTGCAGAGCTGCTAAGCCCCACGGTTTCTCGCAGATAACTCGCCCAACGCTTTCCGAAGTTCGTCCCGTAATAGCCCCTGGGGCAGATCTTTAAGAAGGGGAAGAGCTGTCCCGCCTTGGGCAAGGTGTCCACGTAGGCAGCAAATCCGAGCTTCACTAGATCAGGATGCAGCGGTATAAGCCTCCGGCTTCCGACGGTCTTGACGCCCCGACCGTTATCGTCATCCCCTGCAGCCAAAATACTAAGGTGCCATGCATCGTCTTCGCCCTTGATGACGTCGCGCACGGCGAGCTGTGCCAGTTCCTCGCGGCGGGCTCCGGTGTAGTACATGAGCAGGGGCAGCCAGTACCAAGCCTTCCCGAAGTCAGCGCGGGGCGATGACCACCCTGTGTCGCTATAGATCGGACTGCTGAATATCTGCCGCAGCTCATCGCCCGTGTAGTCCTTCTGGCGCTTGGCTACGGCACTGCGGTTCGTCGCCGCCTTGGCTGCTGCCTTCGCTATGCCGCCTGCTATGACGGGGTTCTCCAACACCACGCCGAGCCTTAGGCCATAGCTAAGAACGGCCGAGATTGCCCGTAGCTTGTTGCGTATGGTGGCTTCCGAGATTCGGGGCAAGTTCTCGGCGTTCGCCTTCGCGATCATCTGGCTGGTCGTAAGCTTGCGAATACCGCTGCCGCTCGCCGGAAGCTGGGCAAGCTGTACACGGTAGTCTCGAATCGTTTCTCTAGCGATAGCAGGCACCGGCAGGTCGCCGCATATCTCTATGAACTGCTCGACGGTGGCGCGATAGCTGTCAATAGTCTTGCGGACGCCACGCGAGTTCCCATCGGTCAAGAGCTTGTCACGCGCGTACTCCTCAAACAAGGCAATCAGCTTCTTCGATGAGGTCTTGCTAGCGTTTCGCTTAGCCTCGACCTTCAACGGCTCGTGGGCAAGCACGTGAGGCTTCTGCAGCCAGTCTCCCTCTAAACGCCGAGATGCAAGGTCCGAGAGCTGCAGCAGATGCTCTCTGAACGCTGCGACCAAGAGAGCGCGAGTCGGCGCTCCTTCGGCAGGGGCCGGGATGCCGTGTTGGTCTAACGTCCTCTTGATGGCAGCCGCGATCTCGCCAGACAGGTCAACGTCTGGATCATGCTCCAGCCATTCGCGAATGCTCATGAGCGGAGTGTGTTCGTCGTAGCGATCGCCCAGGTCGACAGTGACCGTTGGCCCCTCGAACAGCCAGTAAGCGAAGTTTCCAGTTGCCTCAACTTTCTCGATCTCCGCACGAAACCACCGAGCGGCGAGCTGCTGCACATCGCGCGGGGTCAGCACTTCAGCTCCGCCCGCCTGAGCGCGGGCGAGTGCGAAGGCTGTTTCGGATCGAGCCCACTCCTCCGCAAAACGCGCCTTGGCCTCGCTTGGATCGCGTGTCTTCAATGAGCGCTTGTATTCGTGCCCGAGAGCGGCTCGCAAAGCCGGCGGCACCTTGCGGCGCAGTTGGTAGATCCCAGTCGGGGCTTTGAACGGCTGGGCCATGAACGAGCGGCGGCGAGTAGTTGATGCGCCGCCGATTCTACGAAGTGAAGATGCCACAGGGTACCTGCTTGGTGTACCAAACCAAGAGGCCAGCGAAGACCCAGAAGAGAAAAAGCCCTCGATTCCGTTAAGAATCAAGGGCTTAGAAGACTGGTGGCCTGGGGCGGAATCGAACCACCGACACGCGGATTTTCAATCCGCTGCTCTACCAACTGAGCTACCGGGCCTGTGTGCAGCCGGCGATTATACAGCGCCGCGGCGCCCTCTCGAGAGATCGACGCCGAGCTGCTTCAACTTGCGATAAAGATGGGTGCGCTCCAGGCCGGTCTTCTCCGCCACGCGGGTCATCGATCCGTTCTCCATGGCGAGATGGAACTCGAAGTACGCCTTCTCGAATCCGTCGCGCGCATCGCGCAGCGGCCGGTCGAGATCGAAGCTCTGCATGGCCTGTGGGCCGGTGTCGACCGCAGGCGCCTGCGGGGCCGCGGGCACCAGCGAGTTCTCGCCCATCGTGGTGACCACGGTGGCAAGGTTGTTCGCGGTGGTCGGCACCACGCTGGCCGCCGCGCGGCGCGCTTGCTCGCGTGCCAATCCTTGCTCAACCGCCTTCAGCAGCTTCTGCAGGGTGATGGGTTTCTCGAGGAAAGCAAAGGCGCCGATGCGGGTGGCATCGACCGCGGTGTCGATGGTGGCGTGGCCGCTCATCATGATGACCGGCATGCTCAGGAGACCGGCCGTCGACCATTCCTTGAGCAACGTGACACCGTCGGTGTCGGGCATCCAGATGTCGAGCAGAACGAGATCGGGGCGCGCGCGCTGCCGGGCGGCGCGGGCTTCTGCCGCGTTCTCCGCGAGCTCGACGTTGTGGCCTTCGTCGTTCAGAATTTCGAAGAGCAGGTCCCGAATGCCTAGCTCGTCGTCGACCACGAGGATGTTTGCCATGAATGCTTGTGTTGTGCGCCGGTTTGGGTTTTCTTGAGGACCCGCCCCGCCGCGCGAGCAAGCGCTCAAGCGACGGGCGACGTCGAATCCTTGGCGTGAGCGAGCGCTCCCTGCGCCTCACCAGCCAAAACGAATGATAACGAGACTTGCGCACCAGCCACAGCCCCGTCAACGATGCGGTTGGAAAGTTCGATGCGCGCGCCGTGCTCGTCGGCAATCTTCTTGACCACGGCAAGCCCGAGGCCGGTGCCCTTCGTCTTGGTCGTGACGTAGGGCTCGAAGGCGCGCTTGAGGATGTTCTCGGCGAAGCCAGGCCCGCTGTCTTGCACCGTGAGGCGCACGCGCTGGCCCGAGTCGGCCAGCCGCGTACGGATGACGACCTCGCCGGGGCGCCCGGTCCCGTGGGCCGCGGCCTCCGCGGCGTCCTGCGCGTTTTGCAACAGGTTGTGAATGACCTGCCGGATCTGCTGCGCATCGGCGCGGATCGGCGGACAGCGCTCGTCGAGCTCGCAGCGCAGCGCGATGGGTGCGTTCTCGGCAGCATAGAGCTGGAGTACGTCGGAGACCAGCGCGTTGAGGTCGACCGCCTTCAGGTCCGCCGCCGGCAGCCGCGCATAGTCGCGGAACTCGTTGACCAGCCGCTTCATCGCGTCGACCTGGTCGACGATGGTCCGGACCGACTTGACCAGTATCGCCTCCTCGGCCGGCGCGACCTTGCCGCTGAGCTTCATCTCGAGGCGCTCGGCCGACAGTTGGATCGGCGTGAGCGGGTTCTTGATCTCGTGCGCCAGGCGACGCGCCACCTCGCCCCAGGCCTGGGCCCGCTGGGCCGACACGATCTCGGAGATGTCGTCGAACACCAGCAGCCGCGCCTCGCCCGGCAGTTGCGCGCCGCGCGCAACGATGTTGACCGCGTCTTGCGACAGGCCCTCCCCGCTGGTGTGCAGCTCGAAGGCATGCTGCCAGTGATCGAGGCCGTGCTGCAGGCGCTCGACCTCGAAATCGTCGAACTGCTGTTGCACGGCCTGCCCGAATTCGGCCAGGCCGGGCACATCGACCAGCCGCTGACCTTCGTAGGCCGCGAGCGGCGCGCGCAGCACGCGCGTGGCGCCCGGATTGGTGGACAGCACGACGCCATTCTTGTCCAGCACCATCACGCCGGAGGTCAGGTTGTCGAGGATGGTCTGCAGGTTGGCACGCGCCGCATCGAGCTCGCCCAGGGTCTTCTCGACCGCCGCGCGCGCGTCGGCCAGCTGCTGGGTCATGACCGCGAAGGAGCGCGTGAGCCCGCCGAGCTCGTCCCGGCCCTGGACCACGGCGGTGGGCCGAAGGTCGCCGCCGGCCACCTGCCGCACGCCGTCGGCCAGCACGAGCAGCGGCCGCGCGAGCTGGGTACCGAACAGCACCGCGAGCAGCACCGCACCGAACACGGCGAGGAAAAGCGTCAGGGTCAGGGTGCCGATGTACATGCGGCGCAAACCTTCGCGCGCCAGCGCCCGCTCCTGGTACTCGCGATTCGCCTCCTGCACAGCGAGCGCATTGGCCACCACCGCGGGCGGCAGCGGCTGGACGACCTGCAGGAAGCGTGGCTCGGTGCTGAAGTCGAAGCCGGGGCGCTGCACCAGCGCGAGCGCCCGCACGCTGGCCGGCGGCGGCTGCGTCACGCCGGGGCCGGGGCTCTCGTCCAGCCCTTCGATGTGAGCGATGGCGCGATCGGCACGCACCTGGCGCAACTGCTGCGGCGAGGGCCGCTCGGGGTTGAGCTGGAAGCGCGAGGTGCCCGCCCCGGCGATCAGTTGCCCGGAGGCGGTCCACAGCACCACGTCGGTAGCACCCAGCTGATCGCGAATGCGCTCGAGCACCAGCCCGGCGCTGGTGTCAGGCACGTCGGCAAGCTGGCTGCTGGCGCCGCGCACCTTGCTCACGAGGTCGTCGGACAGCGAGTCCAGGGTGGCGCGTCCCAGGTTCAGGCCGGCGTCCAGCGCACCCTCGACCTTGACGTCGAACCAGCTCTCGATCGAGCGCGCCACGAACTGGTAGGAGACCACGTATACGAGCACCCCGGGCACCACGCCCACCAGCGCGAAGATGGCGGCCAGCTTGATCAGCAGGCGGCTGCCGAACTTGCCTTGGCGCAACCGCCGCAGCAGGCGGAAGGCAACCCAGCCGATGACCAGCACGAGCACCGTCGCCACGACCACGTTGATGCCGAACAGACGCGCGTAGTTGCGCTCGTAGAGTTCCCGATTGTTGGTGGACTGCGCCAACAGGAACATCAATACCAGCCCGACCGCCGTGACCAGGAAAGCGCTGACGCCGATGGCCCAGCGTATGGCGCGGGCGCGGCTTGCTGCCGACGATCTGCCGACGCCTGCCCGAGAGTCCTTGCTCACTTCGCCTTCTCCAGCGACAAGCGTGCGCTGCGCTCGACAGAGATGTTCCAGTCGGCTTGGCCGACCACGCCGATCTGGAAGGGCCGCGGCAGTTGCGAGGTGTCCAGGCGGAAGCGGAAAGTCACCGGGTGGGCGCCCTCGTCGCCGATTTCGGAGATGTCGCCCAGCCGCAACCGGGCCACGCGCCGCACGCCGTCGAGCGCTTCCGACAGGGTATCGAAGTTCTGGTTCAGCGACACGCCGAAGCCCGAATTGGTGATCGGAACCGGCGAGACGTTGAGCCGCCAGCGCCGGGTGAGCGGCTGGTAGGCGAGCCGCATGTGGCGCGCCGCCTGGGCCACTTTCTGATCGGTCCAGTACCAGCGCTCGCGATAGAGCTCGGCCTCGGCGACGAAATAGATCGCGATGCCCTTCTCGAGCACCTCCTCGACCAGGTTGGGCAGTTCGAACTGCACCTGGGCGTTGAGGTAGACGCCATCGTCTGCCTGTTCGAGCTTCAGCTGACTCACGGTGGCACTCTTTCCGGACTGGGCTGGCGCGGGCACCGACCAGCAGGCCAGGAAGCAGGCCAGCGCGAGCAGGGTCGCCAGCCATCCCATGCCCCAGCGTTCAGCGGGGCGCCTGTTTCTCAAGCAAAGCGTAGAAGAAGCCGTCGTGATCACCCAAGGCATTGTCCGGGACGCCACGGGCAATCTCCCCGCTTTGCGGCAGCAAATGCCCTGGCGAGGGCAGCAAACGGGCGTCGGTGTTGTGCGCAAGGAACGCATCGATCTGGTGCACGCCCTCCTCCTTGAAGACCGAACAGGTGCAGTAGAGCAGGCGTCCGCCCTCCCGCACCAGGGGCCAGAGGGCCGCCAGCAGCATGGCCTGCAGCAGCGCCAGCCGCTCGGTGTCGCTCTCGCGGCGCAGCCAGCGCACATCGGGGTGCCGGCGCACGATGCCGGAGGCGGTGCAGGGTGCGTCGAGCAGGATGGCATCGAAGGCCTGGCCGTCCCACCAGTCCTTCGGCCGGCCGGCATCGGCCACGACGACCTTGGCGCTCAAGCCGAGCCGGGCGAGGGTCTCGTCGATGCGTCGGCTGCGCACGGCATCGACCTCCAGCGCGGTGAGTTCGATGGCGTCGGGCCCGGCCAGTTCGAGCAGGTGGGCGGTCTTGCCGCCGGGCGCCGCACAGGCGTCGAGCACTCGCAGGGGTCCGGCCCCCTGGGCGGCGCCGAGCAGGCCCTCGAGCAGCAGCGGCGCGGCGAGTTGGGCGGCGGCGTCCTGCACCGAGCAATACCCCTCGGCGAAGCCCGGCAGCTCCTGCACCGGCCGGGCGCGCAGCAGCTGCAGTCCGGCGGCGCCCACCGGGACTGCCTGCAGGCCGGCGACCGCCAGTGCCGCCTGATACGAGGGTCGGTCTCCCTGGCGGGTATTGACCCGCAGCGTCAACGGCGCCTGCGTGTTGTCCGCGGCCAGAATGCGCTGCCAGTCGCGCGGGTGGTCGCGCCGGAGCCGCTCGATCCACCAGCGCGGATGGTTCCACTGCGCGACGGGCTCGCGGTCGGTGGCGGCCACCAGCTCCTCCCGTTCCCGCAGGAAGCGGCGCAGGCAAGCGTTGACGAAGCTGGCCTGTGCACGCGTCCCGGGATTGCGCTTGGCGGCCTCGACCGTCTGGTCGACCAGGGTGAAAGGCTCGTAGGGCGCCTGCGCGGCATCCCAGGCCAGGGCAAGGGCGGTGCAAAGCAAGGCATCGGCAGCCGGCGGCGGCGTGCGCTTGGCCAGTTGCCGGCGCAGGGCTTCGGCCCGCCCGAGCCAGCGCAGCACCTGGAAGCCCAGGGCCTGCACCCCCGGCCGCAGGGCCGGCGGGACGGCTTCGAAGGCCACGGTGCCGGAAACGCCGCCGCGGATCGCGGCGAGCGCGACAGCGGTGAGCTGCAGCTGGCGCCAGAGGGGGGGCGCGAAGGGCTGCGCCGTGTGAAGAGGATCTGAAGAGTCTGACAACTTGAAATCAATGATGGACGAAGGCGATGTCAGCGCAAAGGCGCTGCCGGTCGCAGCTGCATGATCCACGCCACCAGCAGCGCCGGGAACTGGCCGATGGCCGCGTTGTACTGTTCCACCGCCTGGTTGAACTGGTTGCGCGCGATCTCGGCGGCGGCCGAGGGCTCGGGCCAGGCCATGGGCGCGGGAGCGCCCTCGTCCCGGCCATTGAGCGGGGCGGGCCGCGACAGGGTCCCGTCGGCCTCGAAGCTGACCACCGCGTCGGGATGCAGCCGCTGCCAGGTGCTCAGCATCACGTGCAACGCGGTCGCCAGGGCCCCGATGCGAGCAGGGTCCAGCGGTTTGAGGCGCGTGGCGGCCAGCAGCGTGACGAGCTGGCCGGCGGACGCCTTCAGCCCGGTGTCCTCACGTTGCATACCGGACGAGCCCTGCGGCGGCGCGAGCTCCTCGGCAAGGCGCGCCTGGACGAAATCGAGCTGGCGCACCAGCGCCACGTCGAGCGTCGCATAGGCCTGCAGCGCCCCTGAACGGAGTCGCACGATGCGGTTGTAGGCGCCGATGAACCAAAACAGCGCCACCGCGCCGAGGATCCACCACGGGAGCGAATCGGGCATGCCGCTCACGCAACCCTCCGCCAGAAAAAAGCCCCCGATCCGCGGGCGGAAGGGGGGCGTGGGAGACCGGTCATGCCGGCGATGCTAACCAGTTATTCGGTCGCAGCGCCTTCGCTGGCGTCGGCCGTGCTGGCGTCATCGGTCGAGGCGGCGCTACCGGACAGTTCGGCGGCTTCCGCCTCGGCGATCGCGCGACGCTCGGCCTCGTCCATCGCGTCCTTGACCTTGCGTGCCTGGTGGTAGGCCATGCCGGTGCCCGCGGGGATCAGGCGGCCGACGATGACGTTCTCCTTCAGCCCGCGCAGCTCGTCGCGCTTGCCCATGATCGCGGCTTCGGTCAGCACGCGCGTCGTTTCCTGGAACGAAGCAGCGCTGATGAAGCTGTCGGTCGAGAGCGACGCCTTCGTGATACCCAGCAGCAGGTTGGTGTAGGTCGCGGGCAGCTTGTCCTCGGCGCGCAGCGCGTCGTTGGTGTTGAGGATCTCGCTGCGCTCGACCTGCTCGCCGGCGATGTAGTTGGTGTCGCCGGGGTTCTCGACCACGACACGGCGCAGCATCTGGCGAACGATCACCTCGATGTGCTTGTCGTTGATCTTCACACCCTGCAAGCGGTACACGTCCTGCACCTCGTCCACGATGTAGCGCGCCAGTTCCTCGGAGCCCAGCAGGCGCAGGATGTCCTGCGGATCGGCCGGACCGTCGACGATCGACTCGCCCTTGTTCACCACCTGGCCTTCGTGCACCAGGATGTTCTTCTCCTTGGGCACCAGCTCTTCCCAGACCTTGCCGTCCGGATCGGTGATCTGCAGCCGCACCTTGCCCTTGGTCTCCTTGCCGAAGGACACGGTGCCGGTCATCTCGGCCAGCATGCCCTTGTCCTTGGGCGAGCGGGCTTCGAAGAGCTCGGCCACGCGCGGCAGACCGCCGGTGATGTCGCGGGTCTTCTGGCCTTCGACCGGAATGCGCGCCAGCACTTCGCCGGGGCCCACGTCCTGGCCGTCCCGCACCTGCACCAGCGCGCCGACGGGGAAGCCGATGGTCACCGAGTGGTCGGTGCCCGGGATCTTCACCTCGTTGCCGGCGACGTCGATCAGCTTCACCTGCGGACGCACGACCTTGGCCGCTCCGCGGCGCTTCGGATCGATGACCACCAGGGTGGACAGGCCCGTGACCTCGTCCACCTGCTTCGCAACCGTGAGGCCTTCCTCGACGTTCTCGAACTTGGTCTTGCCGGCGAACTCCGTGATGATCGGGCGCGTCAGCGGGTCCCAGTTGGCCAGCACGTGGCCGGCCTTGACCTGCTGGTCGGCCTTGACAGCCAGGGTCGCGCCGTAGGGCACCTTGTGGCGCTCGCGCTCGCGGCCGTGCTCGTCATGGATGACGATCTCTCCCGAACGTGCGATCACCACCAGCTCGTTCTTGCTGTTGGTCACGTAGCGCATCGTGGCGTTGAAGCCGATCACGCCGTTGGACTTGGCCTCGACGCTCGACGCCACTGCCGCACGCGAAGCCGCGCCGCCGATGTGGAAGGTCCGCATCGTCAGCTGCGTGCCAGGCTCGCCGATCGACTGCGCCGCAATCACGCCCACCGCTTCGCCGTTGTTGACCAGGCCGCCGCGGCCGAGGTCGCGGCCGTAGCACTTGGCACACAGGCCGAAGCGGGTGGCGCAGGTCAGCGCGGTGCGCACCTTGACCTCGTCCACGCCTTCGTTCTCCAGCGCTTCGATCATGTCCTCATCGAGCATGTCGCCGGCCTTGGCCAGCACGGCACGCGTCTCGGGGTGCAGCACGTCTTCGGCCGCGGTGCGGCCGAGGATTCGCTCACGCAGCGATTCGATGACTTCACCGCCTTCGACGATGGCACGCATCACGGTGCCGTCCATCGTGCCGCAGTCCTGCTCGATCACGACCAGGTCCTGCGTCACGTCGACCAGGCGACGCGTCAGGTAGCCGGAGTTCGCAGTCTTCAGCGCAGTGTCGGCCAGGCCCTTCCGGGCGCCGTGGGTGGAGATGAAGTACTCCAACACGTTCAGGCCTTCGCGGAAGTTCGCCGTGATCGGCGTCTCGATGATCGAGCCGTCCGGCTTGGCCATCAGGCCCCGCATGCCCGCGACCTGGCGGATCTGCGCGGCGGAACCGCGGGCGCCCGAGTCGGCCATCATGTAGATGGAGTTGAAGGACTCCTGCTCCACTTCCTTGCCGTGGCGGTCGGTGACCTTCTCCTTCGAGAGCTTGGACATCATGACCTTCGACACTTCGTCGCCGGCCTTGCCCCAGATGTCCACCACCTTGTTGTAGCGCTCGCCGGCGGTGACCAGGCCCGAGACGTACTGCTGCTCGATCTCCTTCACTTCCTTGGCGGAGCGGTCGATGATGCCGTGCTTCTCGGAAGGCACCAGCATGTCGTCGATGGCAATCGAGATACCGGCCTTGGTCGCCAGCCGGAAGCCGTTCTGCAGCAGCTTGTCGGCGAAGACCACCGTCTCCTTCAGGCCGCACTTGCGGAAGGAGGCATTGATGAGCTTGGAAATTTCCTTCTTCTTCAGCGCCTTGTTGATGTTCGAGAACGGCAGGCCTTTCGGCAGGATCTCGGACAGCAGCGCCCGGCCGACGGTGGTGTCGACCAGCTCGGTCTTGGCCGTGAACTCGCCCGAGTCCTTGTCCTTGGTGTACTCCGTGATGCGCACGCTGACCTTGGCGGTCAGCTCCACCACGTCGGCGTCGAGCGCGCGCTGGACTTCACCGATGTCGGAGAAGACCAGGCCTTCGCCCTTGCCGTTGATGCGCTCGCGCGTCGTGTAGTAGAGGCCCAGCACCACGTCCTGCGAGGGCACGATGGAGGGCTCGCCGCTTGCCGGGAACAGCACGTTGTTGGAGGCCAGCATCAGCGTGCGGGCTTCCATCTGCGCTTCCACCGACAGGGGCACGTGCACGGCCATCTGGTCGCCGTCGAAGTCGGCGTTGAAGGCCGCGCAAACGAGCGGGTGCAGCTGGATCGCCTTGCCTTCGATCAGGATCGGCTCGAAGGCCTGGATGCCGAGGCGGTGCAACGTCGGTGCACGGTTCAGCATCACCGGGTGCTCCTTGATCACCTCTTCCAGGATGTCCCAGACCACCGGCGTGCCGGATTCGACTTCCTTCTTCGCCGCCTTGATGGTGGTCGCAATGCCCATGGCTTCCAGGCGCGAGAAGATGAAGGGCTTGAACAGCTCGAGTGCCATCAGCTTCGGCAGGCCGCACTGGTGCAGCTTGAGCGTCGGGCCCACCACGATGACCGATCGGCCCGAGTAGTCGACGCGCTTGCCCAGCAGGTTCTGGCGGAAGCGGCCGCTCTTGCCCTTGATCATGTCGGCCAGCGACTTGAGCGCGCGCTTGTTGGCGCCCGTCATGGCCTTGCCGCGGCGGCCGTTGTCCAGCAGGCTGTCGACAGCCTCCTGCAGCATCCGCTTCTCGTTGCGTGCAATGATCTCCGGCGCCTTCAGCTCGAGCAGACGGCGCAGGCGCGAATTGCGGTTGATGACGCGACGGTAGAGGTCGTTCAGGTCGGAAGTCGCGAAGCGGCCGCCGTCCAGCGGCACCAGCGGACGCAGGTCCGGCGGCAGCACGGGCAGCACATCCAGCACCATCCACTCGGGCTTGATGCCCGACTTGCGGAAGGCTTCCAGCACCTTGAGGCGCTTGGAGTTCTTCTTGACCTTGACTTCGGAGCCGGTCAGGTCGCCGCGCAGCTTCTCGATCTCGCTGTCGAGCTCGATGCCCATCAGCAGGTCCTTGATGCCTTCGGCGCCCATCTTGGCGATGAACTCGTCGCCGTATTCCTTGCGCTTCGCGTCGTAGTCGTCCTCGGACATGATGCCGAACTTCTTCAGCGGGGTCATGCCGGGGTCGGTGATCACGTAGGCTTCGAAGTACAGCACGCGCTCGATGTCGCGCAGCGTCATGTCGAGCACGAGGCCCAGGCGCGACGGCAGCGACTTCAGGAACCAGATGTGCGCGCAAGGCGCGGCCAAGTCGATGTGGCCCATGCGCTCGCGGCGCACCTTGGTCTGCGTGACTTCAACGCCGCACTTCTCGCAGATCACGCCGCGGTGCTTGAGACGCTTGTACTTGCCGCACAGGCACTCGTAGTCCTTGATCGGGCCGAAGATCTTCGCGCAGAAGAGACCGTCGCGCTCGGGCTTGAAGGTCCGATAGTTGATGGTCTCGGGCTTCTTCACCTCGCCGAAGGACCACGAACGGATCTTCTCGGGCGAAGCCATGCCGATCCGGATGGCATCGAAATGCTCGTCCGGCGTGAATTGCTTGAATAGGTCGAGTAGCGATTTCATGTGACTCTGTCCTCTTCTGTTACGAACGCTCGAGCTCGATGTCGAGACCCAGCGAACGGATTTCCTTGACCAGCACATTGAACGACTCCGGCATGCCGGCTTCGATCGAGTGTTCGCCCTTGACGATGCTTTCGTAGACCTTGGTGCGGCCCTGCACGTCGTCGGACTTCACGGTCAGCATTTCCTGCAGGACGTAGGCAGCGCCGTACGCTTCGAGCGCCCACACTTCCATTTCCCCGAAACGTTGGCCGCCGAATTGCGCCTTGCCGCCCAGCGGCTGCTGCGTGACCAGGCTGTACGGGCCGGTCGAGCGGGCGTGCATCTTGTCGTCCACCAAGTGGTGCAGCTTGAGCACGTGCATGTAGCCGACCGTGACGGGACGCTCGAACTGGTCGCCCGTGCGGCCGTCGTACAGGTAGGCCTGGGTGCGCGACGCGGTCAGGCCCTTGGCCTTGGCGATCTCGTCCGGATAGGCCAGGTGCAGCATGCCGCGGATTTCCTCTTCCGAGGCACCGTCGAACACGGGCGTCGCAAAAGGCACGCCGGTCGACAGGTTCCCGGCCATCTCGAGGATGTCGGCATCGCTCAGCTTGGCGAGGTCTTCCTTGCGGCCCGAGCCGTTGTAGAGCTTGTCCATGAACTGGCGCAGCTCCGCCACCTTGGCCTCGGCCTGCAGAAGGTCGCCGATGCGCTGGCCCACGCCCTTGCCGGCCCAACCCAGATGCACTTCGAGCACCTGCCCGACGTTCATCCGCGAGGGCACGCCCAGCGGGTTCAGGCAGATGTCGCACGGCGTGCCGTCGGCCATGTGCGGCATGTCTTCGACCGGAACGATCTTCGACACCACGCCCTTGTTGCCGTGGCGGCCGGCCATCTTGTCGCCGGGCTGCAGCCGGCGCTTGACAGCCAGGTAGACCTTGACCATCTTGAGGACGCCCGCGGGCAGCTCATCGCCCTGCGTGAGCTTCTTGCGCTTTTCTTCGAACGCGAGGTCGAAGCTGTGGCGCGTCTGCTCGAGCGAGTTCTTGATCGACTCGAGCTGCGAGGCCACCTCGTCTTCCGCCGGGCGGATGTCGAACCAGTGGAACTTCTCGATTGACGAGAGGTACGCCTTGTCGAGCTTGCTGCCCTTGGCCAGCTTGTTCGGGCCGCCGTTGGCAACCTTGCCGATCAGGAGCTTCTCGATCCGGTCGAAGGCGTCAGCCTCGACGATACGCAGCTGGTCGTTCAGGTCCAGGCGGAAGCGCTTGAGCTCGTCGTCGATGATCTGCTGGGCACGCTTGTCGCGCTGGATGCCTTCTCGGGTGAACACCTGCACGTCGATCACGGTGCCCTGCGAGCCTTGGTCCACGCGCAGCGAGGTGTCCTTCACGTCGGAAGCCTTCTCGCCAAAGATCGCGCGCAGCAGCTTCTCTTCAGGCGTCAGCGTGGTCTCGCCCTTGGGCGTGACCTTGCCGACCAGCGTGTCCCCGGGCTGCACTTCGGCGCCGACGTAGATGATCCCGGATTCGTCCAGGCGGTTGAGCTGCTGCTCGGCCAGGTTCGGGATGTCGCGGGTGATTTCTTCTGCGCCCAGCTTGGTGTCGCGCGCCATCACCACCAACTCCTCGATGTGGATCGAGGTGTAGCGGTCTTCGGCAACCACGCGCTCGCTGATCAGGATCGAGTCCTCGAAGTTGTAGCCGTTCCAGGGCATGAACGCGACCAGCATGTTCTGGCCCAGCGCCAGCTCGCCCAGGTCGGTCGAGGCGCCGTCGGCGATCACGTCGCCCTTGGCGATCTTGTCGCCGCGCTTGACGATCGGACGCTGGTGGATGTTCGTGTTCTGGTTCGAACGCTGATACTTGATCAGGTTGTAGATGTCCACGCCGACCTCACCGGCCGCCGCTTCGGCGTCGTTCACGCGCACCACGATGCGGGTGGCGTCGACGTAGTCGACCACGCCGCCGCGGCTGGCCGTGACGACCGTGCCGGAGTCGACCGCGGAGACGCGTTCGATGCCGGTGCCGACGAAGGCCTTCTCGGGACGCAGCACCGGCACCGCCTGGCGCTGCATGTTGGCGCCCATCAGCGCGCGGTTCGCGTCGTCGTGCTCCAGGAACGGCACCAGCGAGGCGGCCACCGATACGATCTGCGCCGGCGACACGTCCATGTACTGGACGCGCTCGGCGGAGACCAGGATCGACTCGCCGGTCTCGCGCGCCGACACCAGGTCGCCCGTCAGGCGGCCGTCCTTGTCGAGCGCGGCGTTGGCCTGCGCGATCACGTACTTGCCTTCCTCGATGGCCGAGAGGTAGTCGATCTCGTTCGTGACCTTGCCCTCGACCACGCGGCGGTACGGCGTCTCGATGAAGCCGTACTCGTTCAGGCGGGCGTACAGAGCCAGCGAATTGATCAGGCCGATGTTCGGGCCTTCAGGCGTTTCGATCGGGCACACGCGGCCGTAGTGCGTAACGTGCACGTCGCGCACTTCGAAGCCGGCGCGCTCCCGCGTCAGACCGCCCGGGCCGAGGGCCGAGACGCGGCGCTTGTGCGTGATTTCGGAGAGCGGGTTGGTCTGGTCCATGAACTGCGACAGCTGCGAGGCGCCGAAGAACTCCTTCAGCGCGGCCGAGATCGGCTTGCTGTTGATCAGGTCGTGCGGCATCAGCGGCTCTTGCTCGGCCTGGCCCAGGCGCTCCTTGACGGCCTTCTCGATGCGGGCAAGGCCGGTGCGGTACTGGTTCTCGGCCAGTTCACCGACGCAGCGCACGCGGCGATTGCCGAGGTGGTCGATATCGTCGACCTCGCCGCGGCCGTTGCGCAGGTCCACCAGGATCTTGACGACGGCGAGGATGTCCTCGTTGGTCAGCACCATCGGGCCGGTCGACTCGTCGCGGCCGACCTTGGCGTTGAACTTCATGCGCCCGACACGCGACAGGTCGTAGGTGTCCGGGTTGTAGAACAGGCGCTGGAACAGGGCCTGAACCGCGTCTTCCGTCGGCGGTTCGCCAGGGCGCATCATTCGGTAGATGGCCACGCGGGCGGCAAACTCGTCCACCGTCTCGTCGATGCGCAGGGTCTGCGAGATGTACGCGCCCTGGTCGAGTTCGTTGGTGTAGATGGCCTGCAGCTCCTGCACGCCGGCGGCGCGCAGCTTCTTCAGCAGCGCTTCGGTCAGCTCGTCATTGGCCTTGGCCAGGATCTCGCCGGAGTCAGTGTCGACGATGTTGCGGGCCAGCACGCGGCCCACCAGGAAGTCTTCCGGCACGCTGATGTGCGTGGTGCCCGTCTGCTCGAGCTCGCGCGTGTGGCGCGCGGTGACGCGCTTGTCCTTGGCGACCACCACCTTGCCCGACTTGTCGGTGATGTCGAAGCGTGCGACTTCGCCGCGCAGGCGCTCGGAGACGAACTCCATCTGCGCGCCGCTGTCCATCAGACGGAAGTTGTCGTTGACGAAGAAGTTCGCGAGGATCGATTCCGGGTTCAGGCCGATCGCCTTCAGCAGGATCGTCACCGGCATCTTGCGGCGACGGTCGACGCGGAAGTACAGCATGTCCTTCGGGTCGAACTCGAAGTCCAGCCAGGAGCCGCGGTAGGGGATCACGCGGGCCGAGAACAGCAGCTTGCCCGAGCTGTGCGTCTTGCCCTTGTCATGCTCGAAGAACACGCCCGGCGAGCGGTGCAGCTGCGAGACGATCACGCGCTCGGTGCCGTTGATGATGAAGGAGCCCTTTTCGGTCATGAGCGGCACTTCGCCCATGTAGACCTCCTGCTCTTTCACTTCCTTGACCACCTTCGACTGCGAGGTCGAGGACTCGCGGTCGTAGATGATCAGCTGCACCTTGGCGCGCACGGCCGAGGCGAAGGTCAGGCCGCGGGTCTGGCACTCGCGCACGTCGAACGCCGGCTTCGCGAGGTTGTACTCGAGGAATTTCATTTCCACGAAACCGTTGTGCGAGACGATGGGGAAAGCGGCGTCGAAAGCGGCCTGCAGGCCTTCCACCGTGCGTTTCTGAGGGGGGATACCTGCTTGCAGGAACGCGGTGTAGGCGTCCTTCTGCATCTGCAGCAGGTAGGGAATTTCGACGACGCTGTCGCGGTTACCGAAATTCTTTCGGATGCGCTTGCGTTCGGTGTAACTGTACGTGGACGTTTGGGCCATGAGAGCTCCGGAGCTTGAGATCTTCAGCGACTTGTCAGCAGCGCTTTCGCGCCACTGCTTGGCGGCTGGCCACTACCAGCCGTTGGCGGACAGTGATGCGTTGCACATCACCCGAACCAAGGGGTCTTCTGCAGTCGGGGTCAGAAGACACTCAAAAACCGTCTTGGGCTTGGCAGGCTTTTGGGTGCGCTCTGAAAGCGGCAAAGGCTGGAGGGCCTTTCGGCGCACTCCAGCCCTGCGTTGGAACCGAATTACTTCAATTCCGCCTTGGCGCCGGCGTCTTCCAGCTTCTTCTTCATCGCTTCGGCGTCGGCCTTGGCCACGCCTTCCTTCACGGCCTTGGGAGCGGCTTCCACCAGGTCCTTGGCTTCCTTCAGGCCCAGGCCGGTGATTTCGCGCACGGCCTTGATCGCGGCAACCTTGTTCGCGCCGGCTTCCATCAGCATGACGTTGAACTCGGTCTTTTCCTCGACGGCAGCGGCGGCGGCACCGCCACCACCGGCGGCCGGGGCGGCCATGGCTGCGGCGCTCACGCCAAACTTCTCTTCGATGGCTTTCACCAGGTCGTTGAGCTCCAGGACCGTCATGCTGTCGAGCGCGGTCAGAAATGCGTCTTTATCGAATGCCATTTGGGTTTCCTAACAATTGGGTTGAAATTTGCAAAAACAAGCTCAGGCGGCTTGGGCTTCGACCGCAGCCTCGGCCGGGGCTTCGCCGCCACCACGCTTCTCGGCGAGCGCGGCCAGGACACGTGCCGTGCGCGAGATCGGGGACTGCATCAAGCCCAGCAGTTGCGCCAACAGCACTTCCTTGGAAGGGATGTTGGCCAGTTGCTTCACGCCTTCGACGTCCAGGGCCTTGCCACCGAAGGCACCGCCGCGAATGACCAGCTTGTCGTTGGTCTTCGCGAAATCGGCCACCACCTTCGCGGCGGCCACGGCATCCTCGGAGAAGCCATAGATCAGCGGGCCGGTCATCTGGTCACCGACGACTTCGAATGCGCTACCAGCGACAGCACGGCGTGCCAGGGTGTTCTTGAGAACACTCAGGGTCACACCCTTGCTGCGCGCATCGTTGCGCAGACGGGTCATGTCAGCGACCGTGATGCCACGGTATTCCGCCATCACGAGCGTTTGAGCTTTTGCGGCGAGGCTGGTCACATCACTGATGACCGCTTCTTTCTCACTGCGATTCAGACTCAAGGTCTACTCCTTTTCAATGCATCCTTCGGCGTACAGCCTCGGGACGCGCTTCATGCAGCGACCAACTGTTTCGGAAACGGATTCCTTGCAGCGGGATCGCCATCTGCGCTGGTTGCCTCACGAAGGTCGAGGCGATTAAGTGCAGGCCCTCCTGCATGCCAGCGGTCTCGGATGGCCCGGGACAGCGCTTGCACGCCGTCCCGACCCACCACACCGCCCCGCCGCCCTTCGACAGGCAACGGGGCCGATCTCATCGGGGCCCTGCCGGAGCAAGACCCGCTTTCATGCGCCTCAGCCCTGGGCCGAGATGGTCTGCGTGTCCACGCGGACACCCACACCCATCGTCGAGGACACGGCCACCTTGCGCAGGTAGATGCCCTTGCTTGAAGCCGGCTTGGCCTTGACCAGCGCCTCGATCAGCGCGGCCAAGTTGCCCTGCAGCTTGTCGGTGTCGAACGAACGGCGGCCGATCGTGCCGTGGATGATCCCGGCCTTGTCGACGCGGAACTGCACTTGGCCGGCCTTGGCGTTCTTGACGGCGGTAGCGACGTCGGGCGTCACGGTGCCGACCTTGGGATTCGGCATCAAGCCGCGCGGGCCGAGGATCTGGCCCAGCGCACCGACCACGCGCATCGCGTCCGGCGCGGCGATCACCACGTCGAAGGGCATGTCACCGGCCTTCACCTGGGCAGCCAGGTCGTCCATGCCGACGATGTCGGCGCCGGCGGCTTTGGCTTCTTCGGCCTTGGCACCCTGGGCGAACACGGCCACGCGCTTGGTCTTGCCGGTGCCGTTGGGCATCACGACCGCGCCGCGCACCACCTGGTCGGACTTCTTGGCGTCGATGCCAAGCTGCACGGCCACGTCGATCGACTCATCGAACTTCGCGGTGGCGGCTTCCTTGACGATACCGATCGCGTCGACGAGCGGGTACAGCTTGTTGCTGTCGACCTTGCCTGCCAGCGCCTTCTGCTTCTTGGTGATCTTGGCCATTTACACGCCCTCCACATTCACGCCCATCGAACGGGCCGAGCCGGCGATGGTGCGGACCGCGGCGTCCAGGTCGGCAGCGGTCAGGTCCTTCATCTTGGTCTTGGCGATCTCTTCGAGCTGGGCGCGCGTGATCTTGCCGACCTTGTCGGTGTGCGGACGCGCGGAACCCTTCTCGAGCTTGATGGCCTTCTTGATCAGCGTGATCGCCGGCGGCGTTTTGATGATGAAGGTGAAGCTCTTGTCGGCGAATGCGGTGATGACCACCGGCAGCGGCAGGCCGGGCTCGACGCCCTGGGTCTGCGCATTGAACGCCTTGCAGAATTCCATGATGTTCAAACCGCGCTGGCCCAGTGCGGGGCCGATCGGCGGCGACGGATTGGCTTTACCAGCTGGTACTTGCAGCTTGATGAAGCCGACGATTTTCTTCGCCATGCTTTACTCCTTGCGGGTCATAGCGCCTTGGCCTTCTCGGCCGCAGCTCCCCGGGGTTGACGACTCTTCGATCAAAACCACGCGCCGAGTCGGACAACGCGCAGCCGGAAACTGCTTCAGGTTTTCTCGACTTGCGAGAACTCCAGCTCGACGGGTGTCGCGCGGCCGAAGATCATGACCGACACGCGCACCTTGCTCTTCTCGTAGTTGACTTCCTCGACCGTGCCGTTGAAGTCGGTGAATGGGCCTTCCTTGACGCGCACGAATTCGCCTACGATGAACTCGACCTTGTGGCGCGGCTTCTCGGTGCCCTGCTGCATCTGGGAGACGATGTCCTCGACTTCCTTTTGCGAAATGGGGGCAGGCCGGTTCTTCGCACCTCCGACGAAACCCGTCACCTTGTTGGTGTGCTTCACCAGATGCCAGCTCTCGTCGTCCATGATCATCTCGACCAGGACGTAGCCCGGGAAGAAGCGTCGCTCGGTGGTGCGCTTCTGGCCGTTCTTGATCTCGACCACTTCCTCGGTCGGAACCAGGATGCGGCCGAACTTGTCTTGCATGCCGGCGCGGTTGATGCGCTCGGTGATGTTGCGTTCCACGGCCTTTTCCATGCCCGAGTACGCGTGGACCACATACCAGCGCAGGTCGGGGTTGGCGGGCGGCGCCAGCACGGGCGTATGTTCCGGCGTTGTGTCGACAGCGTCGTCAGTCATCATTTTCTCCAGCCCAGGATGAGGTCGAAAAACACCCATTCGAGCGTCTTGTCCGTGAGCCAGAGGAAGACGGACATCACCACGACAAAGGCGAACACATAGGCCGTCATCTGGATCGTTTCCTTGCGGGTCGGCCACACGACCTTCTTGACCTCGCGCCACGAATCACGGCCGAAGGCCCACAGTTGGCGACCATTCTCCGAGCTCGCGAACGCACCCACGGCGGCCGCCAAGCCCACCAGCAGGACAGCCCACTGCACGAGCGCGCCCTGGCGCGACAGCAGGTAGAACGCCACGATGGCGCCCACCGCGAGCAAGACAGCCACGGCCAGCTTGGCCTTGTCTGCGCCGGTGCTCACGGTTTCGATTTGAGAAGTAGCCATCTTTGGGCTTTGTTCCTGCGGCCTTACAGCCTCTTCAATTCATGGCGCCATTCCAGACGCCGAAGCCCGTCAGGTCATGACGGGCTCTTTGGGTTTCCTCAGCCCGCCGGTTTCGCGCCGGGCTTTCTCAACGCCACCTTCGAGTGGCAGGGGCAGTAGGAATCGAACCTACAACCTTCGGTTTTGGAGACCGACGCTCTGCCAATTGAGCTATACCCCTCCGCGAAATCGCTTAGACGTCCAGGATCTTCGCCACCACGCCGGAGCCCACGGTGCGGCCACCCTCGCGAATGGCGAAGCGCAGGCCTTCTTCCATGGCGATGGGGTTGATCAGCTTCACCGTGATGGACACGTTGTCGCCGGGCATGACCATCTCCTTGTCCTGCGGCAGCTCGATCGCACCCGTCACGTCGGTGGTGCGGAAGTAGAACTGCGGACGGTAGTTGTTGAAGAACGGCGTATGACGCCCGCCCTCGTCCTTGCTCAGCACGTACACCTCGGCGGTGAAGTGGGTGTGGGGCTTGATGGAGCCCGGCTTGCACAGCACTTGGCCGCGCTCGACTTCCTCACGCTTGGTGCCGCGCAGCAACACGCCCACGTTGTCCCCAGCCTGGCCCTGGTCCAGCAGCTTGCGGAACATCTCCACGCCCGTGCAGGTGGTCTTCTGGGTCGGGCGGATGCCGACGATCTCGATTTCCTCGCCAACCTTGATGACGCCGCGCTCGACGGCGCCGGTCACAACCGTGCCGCGACCGGAGATGGAGAAGACGTCTTCCACGGGCATGAGGAAGGTGCCGTCCACCGCACGCTCAGGGGTGGGGATGTAGGTGTCCAGGGCCTCGGCCAGCTTCATGATGGAGCCTTCGCCGAGTTCGCCCTTGTCGCCTTCCAGGGCCAGCTTGGCCGAGCCGTGGATGATGGGGGTGTCGTCGCCCGGGAACTCGTACTTGTCCAGGAGCTCGCGCACTTCCATCTCGACGAGCTCCAGCAGCTCCTTGTCGTCGACCATGTCGCACTTGTTGAGGTAGACGATGATGTAGCCCACACCCACCTGGCGCGCCAGCAGGATGTGCTCTCGGGTCTGGGGCATCGGGCCGTCGGCGGCCGAGCACACGAGGATGGCGCCGTCCATCTGGGCGGCACCGGTGATCATGTTCTTGACGTAGTCGGCGTGCCCGGGGCAGTCGACGTGCGCGTAGTGGCGGTTGGCCGTCTCGTACTCGACGTGGGCGGTGTTGATGGTGATGCCGCGCGCCTTTTCTTCGGGCGCCGCGTCGATCTGGTCGTAGGCCTTGGCCTCACCGCCGAACTTGGCCGACAGCACCGTGGCAATCGCCGCCGTCAGGGTGGTCTTGCCGTGGTCCACGTGACCGATCGTGCCCACGTTCACGTGCGGCTTCGTGCGGGTGAATTTTCCTTTTGCCATTTTCTCGACTCCGAAAAATAACTAGATCAACACACTGACATGGGGTTGCGACCACCCGGCCACAACCCCAAGACTGGTGCCCATTGCGGGAATCGGACCCGCGACCTCTCCCTTACCAAGGGAGTGCTCTACCACTGAGCCAAATGGGCGAAATACTTCTAAAACCTGCGCTTCGCGTCGATCGGAGATTGCTGGAGCGGGAGACGGGAATCGAACCCGCGTCATTAGCTTGGAAGGCTAGGGTTCTACCATTGAACTACTCCCGCATCGCGGTGCAACCCCTAGAGCCAGGGCCGCACCGTAGCACGGTCCGGGTTCTGCGCTTTCGCCTTCCAGCTTTGCACCGATACCCGTCATTCAAACGCTCTGCAAAATCCGTTCTTCGCTGGTGGAGAGGGCTGGATTCGAACCAGCGTACTCGTAAGAGGGCAGATTTACAGTCTGCTGCCATTAACCACTCGGCCACCTCTCCGGCGAACCTCGAAATATAGCACGGTTGACAGGGCAGGTCGATGACAGGGCTTGGCTGCGATCACGGCGGCGCAGTTGCCCGCCGCCGAAATGCCGTCGGCATTCGCTGCACCGCGGACCCTCGATTTCACCCGGATCAATTAAAGGCCCTGCGTCTCTCGCCAGGCCCGCGCCTCGCTGAAATGGCCGCAACCGATGAAAGGCGCCGGTGGGCGTAGAGCCGAAAGCGGCGAGGGATGGTTCGCGGATAGCACCTTGTGGCGGCGGCTGTCGATCAGCGCGCGCTTGCTCTGCGCATGCGATCCCCACAGCATGAACACCACCGGGCGCTCGCCCTCGGCCACTTGGCGAATCACGGCATCGGTCAGCACTTCCCAGCCCCGGCCGGAATGACTGGCCGGCTGGCCCTCCTCTACCGTCAGGCAGGTGTTGAGCAGCAGCACGCCGTGGGTGGCCCATTTGACCAGGCTGCCGCCCGGCTCGGGGAAGCGCGGCGGCGGGGTGCCCAGATCGCGCTCCAGCTCCTTGAAGATGTTGCGCAGCGACGGCGGCAGGGCCACGCCCGGCGCCACGGAGAAGGCGAGTCCCTCGGCCTGGCCACGCCCGTGGTACGGATCCTGGCCCAGGATCACGACGCGCACGGCCTCCGGCGGCGTGAGCTCGAGGGCTCGCAATGGCCGCGGCGGAAAGATGGCGGCGCCAGCCTTCAGCCGCTCATGCAGGAAGTCGATCAGCTTGAGGCCGGCCGGCGAGCCGAAGAACTCGTCGACCAGGGGCTCCCACCCCGGCGCCACCGGCCAATCGGCCGGATCGCTGCTGGCCAGCTGGGTGGACGGCGCGCTCATATGGCAACCTCGGCCCTGCGGGCTGCGATATTCGCCTTGGGAACGGCCCGGCGGCTCATCGGAACAGATCGGCCAGCGCCTCGCCCGGCTCGTCAGCACGCATGAAGGCTTCGCCCACCAGGAAGGCATGGACGCCGGCGGCACGCAGCGTCGCCACGTCCTCGCGCAACGTGATGCCGGACTCGGTGACGAGCAGGCGATCCGCCGGAACCCTCGGCAGCAGCTCAAGCGTCGTCTGCACCGAGACCTCGAAGGTCCGCAGGTTACGGTTGTTGACACCGATAAGCGGGGTGCGCAGCTTCAGCGCCCGCTCGAGCTCGGCCGCATCGTGCACCTCCACCAGCACCGCCATGCCCAGCCCTGTCGCGATCGCCTCGAAATCGCGCATCTGCGCGTCATCCAGGGAGGCGGCGATCAGCAGGATCGCATCGGCGCCGATGGCCCGCGATTCGTAGACCTGATAGGCATCGACGATGAAGTCCTTTCGCAGCACCGGCAGCTCGCAGGAGGCGCGCGCCTGCTTGAGGTAGTCGATGCCGCCCTGGAAGAACTGGCGATCGGTCAACACCGAGAGGCAAGCCGCATTGACGGTGCCGTCGCCCTCGGCATAGCTCTGCGCGATGTCGGCCGGGATGAAGTCGGCGCGCAACACGCCCTTGCTCGGACTGGCCTTCTTGATCTCCGCGATCACTGCTGCCTGGCCGCCCGCGATCTTGGTGCGCAGCGCGCCGATGAAGTCGCGCGTGAGCACCCGGCTCTCGGCATCTATGCGGATCGCCTCGAACGGGCGCATCTTGAGCGCCGCAGCCACCTCTTCCCGCTTGACGGCAACGATCTTCTCGAGGATGTCGGACATGCTTTCCCCTCCTCAGCCCGCATTGGTCGCCTGGACCAGTTCGGCCAGCTTGGCCTTCGCCGCGCCCGACTCCAGCGCCGCACGGGCACGCGCGATCCCGCCCGCCATCGAGTCGACCAGGTCAGCCGCATAGAGCGCCGCCCCTGCGTTGAGAACCACGATGTCGCGCGCCGGTCCCGGCTGGTTGTCCAGCACGCCGAGCAGCATCGCCTTCGATTGCTCGGGCGTCTCGACGCGCAGCGTGCGGTTGCTCGACATGGCAAAGCCGAAATCCTCGGGATGCAGCTCGTACTCGCGCACCTCCCCGTTCTTCAGCTCGCCGACCATGGTGGCAGCGCCGAGCGAGATCTCGTCCATGCCGTCGCGCCCGTAGACCACCAGCGCATGCTCGGCGCCCAGCCGCTGCAGCGCGCGCACCTGGATGCCGACCAGGTCCGGATGGAACACGCCCATCAGGATGTTCGGCGCGCCGGCCGGGTTGGTGAGAGGCCCCAGGATGTTGAAGATGGTCTTGATACCCAGTTCCTTGCGCACCGGCGCGACGTTCTTCATCGCCGGATGGTGATTGGGCGCGAACATGAAGCCGATTCCCACGTCCTCGATGCACTTTGCGATCTGCTCGGGCTTCAGGTTGATGTTGACACCCAGCGACTCCAGCACATCGGCGCTGCCGGACTTGCTGCTCACGCTGCGCCCGCCGTGCTTGCTGACCTTGGCGCCCGCCGCGGCGGCCACGAACATCGAGCAGGTCGAGATGTTGAATGTGTGCGAGCCGTCGCCGCCGGTGCCGACGATGTCGACCAGGTGGCGGGTGTCGGCCACCGGCACCTTGGTCGAGACCTCGCGCATTACCTGCGCGGCGGCGGTGATCTCGCCGATGGTTTCCTTCTTGACGCGCAGGCCGGTGATCAGCGCCGCCATCATCACCGGCGAGCACTCGCCGCTCATGATCAGACGCACGATGTGCAGCATCTCGTCATGGAACACCTCGCGGTGCTCGATGGTGCGCTGCAGGGCTTCCTGGGGGGTGATGGGCATGATGAAGTCTCCCTTGGATCAGTGAACGGATGAGGCCGCGCCCGGATTCTCTGCGAGCGCGAGCCGGATGCCAAAGCCGATGAACAGCGCGCTCGCGCCGCGCTCCAGCCAGTGCATGCCGCGGCGCACCGAGCTCACATGGCGCGCGGTCCAGCCTGCGAGCAGGGCCCAGCCGACATTCACGAAGATGGCGTTGAAGTTGAACAGCGTCCCGAGCAGGAAAAAAGCCAGCGGCTTGTTGGCCGTCTCGGGCGCGATGAACTGCGGCACGAAAGCCAGGAAGAACAGCGCCACCTTCGGATTGAGGACATTGGTCCAGAAGCCGCCGAGGAAGACGCTCCTCAGGCCGGAACGCTCCGGCACGTCTTTGAACGGCAGGCCATCCTCCTTCGGCATGCGTGATACGAGCATGCGGACGCCGACCCAGAGGAGGTAAGCCGCGCCGATCCACTTGAGTACCGTGAACAGCGCTGCCGAGGTCTGCATCAGCGCGCCCACGCCCACCGCGGCAGCAGTGATGTGCACGAAGCAGCCCGCCGTGATGCCCAGGCCGGCCACGATTCCGGCGCGTCCGCCCGAGCGCAATGCCCGGGTCACGATGTAGAGGACGTCCGGGCCAGGAGTCAGGTTCAACAGCAGGCCGGCAACGACGAAGAGCAGCAGCGAATGCGCCTCAGGCATGGAAGAAGCTCCGTATGGCGGCGATGGCGCGGGCTATGCCGTCGGCGTCGACGTCAAGATGCGTCGCGAAACGCAGACGGTACAGCCCCGTGGCAAGCACGCCCTCGCGCTTCAGGTGCGCGAGCAGCTCGGCGGAGCGCGCCTGTGCCTCGCCCACCAGGTCGACGAAGAGCAGGTTGGTCTGCGGCACCTCGACTTGCAGGCCGTCGATTCCGGCCAGACCCTCGGCCAGCCGGCGCGCCAGCACGTGATCCTCGGCAAGGCGATCGATGTGGTGCTGCAGCGCATGCGACGCCGCGGCGGCCAGCATCCCGGCCTGGCGCATGCCGCCGCCGGCCATCTTGCGAATGCGGTGGGCGCGCGCGATCAGCTCGCGCGATCCGCACAGTGCCGAGCCGACCGGCGCGCCCAGCCCCTTGCTGAAGCAGACCGAGACGCTGTCGAAGCAGCCTGCAATCCGCCGTGCCTCCTCCCGCGCATCGGTGCCGCGCCGCGCCGCCTGCGCCACCGCCGCGTTGAAGAGCCGCGCGCCGTCGAGATGCCGGGCCAGGCCCTTGCGCTGCGCAAGCTGCGTGGCCTGCTCCACATAGTCGAAAGGCAGCACCTTGCCGCCCAGCGTGTTCTCCAGTGCGAGCAGGCGGGTGCGGGCGAAGTGCGCGTCATCGGGCTTGATGGCCGCCTCGATGTCCTTCAGGGCCAGCGTCCCGTCCGGTTGATGGTCCAGCGGCTGCGGCTGCACGCTGCCGAACACCGCAGCGCCGCCGCCTTCCCAGCGGTAGCAGTGCGCCATCTGGCCGACGATGTACTCGTCGCCGCGCTGACAGTGGGCGAGGATCCCGCAGAAGTTGCTCTGCGTCCCCGTGGGGACGAAGAGTGCCGCCTCGAAGCCCAGCATTGCGGCGAGCTGCGCCTGCAGTGCGTTGACGCTCGGATCGTCGCCGAACACGTCGTCGCCCAGAGGAGCTTCGAGCATGGCCTCGCGCATTGCGGCGGTGGGCCGGGTGACGGTGTCGCTGCGCAGATCGACCAGGGGCCTGCTCATCGTTTCACTCCAGGAAGTTCTTGAGCATGGCATGGCCGTGCTCGGTGAGGATGGATTCGGGATGAAACTGCACGCCCTCGATGCGCGCCGCCTGCTCGAAACCGGTGTGGCGCACGCCCATGATCTCGCCGTCCTCGGTCCACGCCGTGAGCTTGAGTTCGCCCGGGCAGGAGTCGCGCTCGATGGACAACGAGTGGTAGCGGTTGACCACGAACTTCTCGGGCAACCCGGCGAAGACGCCTTCGCGCGTGGTCGTGATCTCGCTGGTCTTGCCGTGCATGAGCTGCTGCGCACGCACGATGCGGGCGCCAAAGGCCGCGCCGATCGCCTGATGGCCCAGGCACACCCCCAGGATCGGCAGCTTGCCGGCGAATTCCCTGATCGCCGCGACAGAGATGCCGGCTTCGGCAGGCGAGCAAGGCCCCGGCGAAATCACCAGCCGCCCAACGCCGGCAGCGATGCGCTCACCCACCCCTTCGACCGTGATCTCGTCGTTGCGATGCACTTCCACCTCCGCGCCAAGCTCGCCGAAATACTGGACGAGGTTGTAGGTGAAGCTGTCGTAGTTGTCGATCATCAGCAGTTTCATGGCTTGGCTCCGATCCGATGCACGCCCTTGACCACCGGGAACACGTTGAAATTGACGAGCAGGCCCAGCGGCAGTCCCGACAGCCGCACCGTGGCCTGCGCCTGGGCACGATGCAGGTCGGTCAACGCATCGACCGCCTTCACTTCGACGACCACCGATTGCTCGACCACGAAGCCCGCGCGGCACACCTCGCCGAGCGAGCGGCCCTTGTAGCTGGCCGACACCGGCACGTCCCGCACGAAGCCGATCTCGCGCTCGGCGAGTTCGATCTCCAGCGCCGCGGCATACACCTCGGCCGGCAGGCCGATGCCGAGCACCCGTTGCACCTCGACCGCTGCGCCGATGATCTCGTGCGAGAAGTCGGTATTCTGAAACTCGTCGGCCATCACTCGAGCCCTTCCTCGACCAGTTCGGCGGCGCGCAGCAGCGCCCGCGCCTTCGCCTCGGTTTCCTTCCACTCCAACTCGGGCACCGAATCGGCCACCACGCCCGCTGCCGCCTGCACGTGCAGCATCTGGTCCTTGACGATGCCGGTCCGGATGGCGATCGCAACGTCCATGTCGCCCGCGTAGCTGATGTAGCCGCAGGCACCGCCGTAGAGGCCGCGCTTGGTCGGCTCCAGCTGGTCGATCAGCTCCATGGCGTGTACCTTGGGCGCGCCGGTCAGGGTGCCGGCCGGAAAGGTGGCCTTCAGCACGTCGATCGCGGTCATGCCGTCCTTCAAGGTGCCCTCGACATTGCTCACGATGTGCATCACATGGCTGTAGCGTTCAATGGCAAAGGCCTCGGTCACCTTCACGCTGCCGGTCTTGGCGATGCGGCCGATGTCGTTGCGCGCCAGGTCGATCAGCATCACATGCTCGGCACGCTCCTTGGGGTCGTTGATCAGCTCCTGCTCGGCCGCCTTGTCCTGCTCGGGCGAGGCGCCGCGCGGTCGCGTGCCGGCCAGCGGGCGAATGGTGATCTTCTGCTCGCCTCCGCCCGTTTGCTCCTGGCGCACCAGGATCTCCGGCGAGGCGCCCACCACGTGGAAGTCGCCCAGGTCGTAGTAGTACATGTAGGGCGAGGGGTTGAGCGAACGCAGCGCACGGTAGAGCGAGAGCGGCGATTCGGTGTAGCGCTTGCTGATGCGCTGGCCCACCTGCACCTGCATGAAGTCTCCGGCTGCGATCAGTTCCTTGGCGCGCTCCACCGCCGCGAGGTAGTCGACCTTGGCAAAGCTGCGCTGCGGCGGATGCGCCTGGGTCGGCCGCACCTGCGGCGCGCTGACCGAGTACTTGAGCTGCTCGCGCAATTCGCGCAGGCGCCGCTTGGCATTGGCATAGGCCTCGGGCTGAGCCGGGTCGGCGTAGACGATCAGGTAGAGCTTGCCCGAGAGGTTGTCGATCACCGCCAGCTCCTCGCATTGCAGCAAGAGGATGTCGGGGCAGCCCAGCGTGTCGGGCGGGCAGCTCAGCGCCAGCTTCTTCTCGATATGGCGCACCGTGTCGTAGCCGAAGTAGCCTGCCAACCCGCCGCAAAAGCGCGGCAGGCCGGGCCGCAGGGCCACCTTGAAGCGCTTCTGGTAGGCCGCGACGAAGTCCAGCGGATTGCCGCGGACCTCCTCGACCACCTTGCCGCCGGTGACGACCTGGGTCAACGCCTCGGTGCCGAAGCCGCTCGCGCGCAGCAGGGTGCGCGCCGGCAGGCCGATGAAGCTGTAGCGGCCGAAGCGCTCGCCGCCAACCACCGATTCCAGCAGGAAGCTGTGGCGGCCGCTCTCCTTGGCGTGGGCCAGCTTGAGATAGAGGGACAGCGGGGTTTCGAGGTCGGCAAAGGCCTCGACCATCAGCGGGATGCGGTTGTAGCCCTGCGCGCTGAGGCTCTTGAATTCGAGTTCGGTGATCACGGGGTGGGGTCTCCGTCGGCCGGCGACGCCACGTGGTCGCCGGTGTCATTCACATGAGAGGTGGCCGCGTCGGGTTGGACCTCGGCCGTGGGCGCACGGCGTGCGCCGTGCAATCAAACAGGCTGCAACGATGGCGTGCGCCAAGGCCAGGCTCCCCGGCCGCCTTGACCTGTCTGAATGACGTGATGAATGAACATGGAGGCGCGAGTTTATCCCAGGGACACCGGCAACACAAAACAATGCCCTCGTCGCTTCACGCGCCCCGATCCGGATCTGCCCGGCCCGGCGCCGGAGGCCTGGAGGACTGCAAGAAGATGCGCGTCCCGGAAGGCGCTAGCGGACAAGGTGCACGCGCAGCGCCCCGAGCTGCGCATACAGCTGCTGCACCGCCTTCTCGTCCAGCCCCGCGAAGAGCTCCAGCAGCCATTCCTCGTGCGCCTTGGCCATGGCCTCGAAGCTGCGGCGGCCCTTGGGCGTCAGGCTCACGATCCAGGCTCGGCGGTCTTCCGGGCTGGGCGAGCGCTGGACCACGCCCTCGCGTTCGAGCTCGTCGGTCAGGCCGGTGACGTTGCCGCCGGTCACCATCAGGTAGCGCGACAGCACGCGCATCTTGAGGCCCTCGCGGTAGCGGTAGAGCTGCGCCATGTAGTCGAAGCGCGCGAGCGAGATGTCGAAGTTCTCGCGCAGCCGCTTGCGGATCTCGGCCTCGATCTGCGTGGTGCTGGCCAGCATGCGCAGCCACAGCTTGAGGACCGCGTGGTCGCCGGTGCCGGCACGCGCCTCGTGCCCCAGCTCCTGCGCGTCGCTCAGGAGCGCATGCGAAGCGTCGTTCTGCTTCATGTGACCTCGCCGCCCGAGACCGAGATCGACTGGCCATTGACCGACACGGCGCCATCGCCGCAGAGCCAACGCACCGCATCCGCCACCTCGGCCGGCTGCACGATGCGTCGCTGCGGGTTGACCGCCGCGAACTCCGCCATTGCCTCGGCCTCGCTGCGCCCTGTCTTGCCGACCACGTTGCTGACGCTGTCGCGCAGGATGTCGGTGTCGGTATAGCCGGGGCAGACGGCATTCACCGTCACGCCCTTGCGCGCCACCTCCAGCGCGAGCGAGCGCGTGAGCCCGATCACGCCGTGCTTGGCCGCCGTGTAGGCGCTGACATAGGCATAGCCCTTCTGCCCCGCCGTGCTCGCGATGTTGACGATGCGGCCCCAGCCCGCTTCGAGCATGCCCGGCAGCGCCGCCTGGGCGCAGAGGAAGCTGCCCGTCAGGTTGACGCTCAACATCCGCTGCCACAGCGCGACGGAGGTCTTCAGGAAAGGCGCGCTCTCGGCCGCGCCGGCGTTGTTGACGAGGATCGCGACCGGCCCGCGCTCGGCGCGCGCCTGCGCGAAGGCCGCTGCCACGGCCTCCGGGTCGGCCACGTCGGCGGTCACCACGCCATGGCCCGTGCCGGGCAGCGAGCCGGCCACGCGCAGCAGTGCGGCGCGGTCCCGCCCGAGCAGGGTCAGCACCGCACCCTCGGCCGCCAGGGTGCGCGCGATCTCGGCGCCGATGCCGCGCGCCGCGCCGGTCACGAGCGCGTGGCGGCCAGTCATTGAATGTGCTTGCATACCTGAATTGTCCAGTTCTGAATCTTTATAGGGATCGGCGATGACAGGCGCCTGCTCAGCGCATGCGGCATCCACCGTTGAGGTCCAGCGTGGCGCCGGTCACGAAGGCCGCGGCCGGCGAGGCCAGGTAGACCACCGCCGCGGCCACCTCCTCCGGCTCGCCGAAGCGCCCGACCGGGATGCCGGCGACCAGCGTTCGCTGCCGCGCCTCATCCATCGCCTCGAGCATCGGGCTGCGCACCGCGGCCGGCGCCAGCGCGTTCACCGTCACCCCGTGCGGCGCGAGTTCTCGGGCAAAAGCGCGGGTCAGCGCGATCACGCCCGCCTTCGAGGCCGCGTAGTGCACGCCGGTGGCCGCGCTGGCCTGCTGCCCGGCGATCGAGCCGAGGTTGACGATGCGGCCCGCCCCGCGCTCGCGCATGTGGCGCCCGGCGATCCGGCAGCCGAAGAAGCTGCCGCGCAGATTGACGGCCAGCACCTCATCCCATTCCTCGGCGCCGATGTCCCACAGTGAGGTGGACGGCGTGCGGGCGGCGTTGTTGACCATCACGTCGACCCCGCCGAAGCGCTGCACGGCCGCGTCGAAGCACAGCTGGAATGTGGCCTCGTCGCGCACGTCGAGCGGCATGGCAATGGCCTCGTGGCCCGCGTCGCGCAGGCCGGCCGCCACGGCCCCGACCGCCCGCTCGTCGATGTCGGTCAGCATCACGCGTGCGCCGGCCTCGGCCACCCCGCGCGCGATGGCCGCGCCAAGCCCTTGCCCCGCTCCGGTCACGAAGGCCGAGCGTCCGGCCAGCGAGAACAGCGCGGCAGGCGTCGGCATGCCTCAGCCCCTGGCCGGCGTCCGACCGCCGGGCCCGCGGTCCCAGGTGACGGCCGTCACGCCGCGCTCGCGCAGCTTGTATTTCTGTACCTTGCCGTTCTCGGTGCGCGGCAGGTCAGGCAGCAGGTCGACGTAGCGCGGCAGCGCGAAGTACGGCAGCCGGGTCTCGCAGAAGGCAAGCAGCTCGGCCGGGTCGAGGCGCTGGCCCTCTCGCGCCACCAGTGCGGCCATCACCTCGTCCTCGGCCAGTTCGGAGCGCACCGGATAGACCGCACAGGCGGCGACGCCGGGATGGCTCAGCAGCACCTGCTCGACCTCGAAGGAAGAGATGTTCTCCCCGCGCCGGCGTATCGCATCCTTGATGCGATCGACGAAGCGAAAGGCCCCATCCGCCTCGCGCACCACACGGTCGCCTGTGTGAAACCAGAGGTTGCGCCAGGCTTCGACCGTCTTCTCCGGCATGTTGAAGTAGCCGCTCGCGAAGGCATGGGGTTCGTCGGCGCGCAGCAGCAGTTCGCCGGCCTCGCCATCCGGCAGCGCGACATCGTCTTCATTCGCCACGCGCGCCTGGAAGCCGGGACGCAGCCAGCCCATCACGCCGCCTCGCGGCGAATCGGGCGCGGTGGCGATGGCGAAGTTGGTCTCGGTGGAGCCATAGCCCTCCAGCAGCCGCACGCCGGTGCGTTCCAGGAAGGCCCGGCCCGCGGATTCCGGCACGCCGGGCCCCAGCCCGACGCGCACGCGGTGGTCGCGCTCGCCCGACCCTTCGGGCTGCGCCAGCAGGATGGGCACCATCGCACCCAGCAGGTAGACGACCGTCGCGCCCGAGGCCCGCATCGACGGCCAGAAGCCGGACGCCGAGAAGCGCGGCTCGAAGACGACTTCGCAACCCGTGATCGCCGCCTGCGCAAAGGTGTTGAGCGCATTGATGTGGAACAACGGCAACGTGGTGCACAGTACGTCCTCGGCGCCCACGCCAAGCACATCCGCGCTGTTGACGCCCCACCAGTAGTACTGCGCATGCGGGCACACCACGCCCTTGGCCGGCCCGGTGGTGCCGGACGTGTAGAGGATGGCCAGGGGATCGCCCGGTTGCATCGCAGCCGGGGGGAGGCCCTCGAGCGCCGCAGGATAGGAAAGCGTGCGCACGTCCGGTGTTGCATCACCGGCGTGCACATCCAGCACCCAGATCTCGCGCAGCGAGGTGCGCGCCAGATCCGCGGCCAGCAGGCGCTCGACGAAGGCCGCTTCGATGACCAGCAGCTTCGCCTCGCTGTTCTGCAGGAAGTACTCGATCTGCGGCCCCATCGAGGCCGTGTTGATCGGCACCATCGCCGCACCCAGCCAGCCGCAGCCTAGAAAGACTTCCAGAAACTCGATGCGGTTGCCACTCATCACCGCCACGCGGTCGCCGCGCTGCACGCCGGCTTGCGCCAGCGCCGCGGCACGCCCGCCCGCAGCCCGCTGCGCGTCCGCGTGCGTCCATGAGCGGCCCGCAATGCGCAGCAGCGGCCGCTCCTCGAAGCGCGCCGCCTGGCGCTCGAGCATCGCAGGCAGCGTGCGTTGCGCCGGCGGCAGCGGACTGGCAGGGCGCTCAGTCGTCATCTTTCGTGCCCCCGCCGAGGTAGGTCGCCTGCACGCGCGGATCGTTGGCCAGCTCGTGCGACTCGCCGGTGAGCGCGATCTCGCCGGTCTCCAGCACATAGCCATGGTCCGAACTCTCCAGCGCCGCCCGTGCGTTCTGCTCGACCAGCAGAATGGAGACGCCGTCCTCGCGCAGCTTGCGCACGATGTTCAGGATGTCGCGCACGATCAGGGGCGCCAGGCCCAGGCTGGGCTCGTCCAGCATCAGCAGGCGCGGCGCCGACATCAACGCGCGGCCCACGGCCAGCATCTGCCGCTCGCCGCCCGAGAGCGTGTCGGCACGCTGCGAACGGCGCTCGGCCAGGCGTGGGAAGCGGTCGTAGACCGACTGCAGCCGCTTCTTCAGCGCCTCGCTGCGCAGCTTGCTGCCGAAGGCGCCGAGCTGCAGGTTGTCGAGCACGCTGAGCTCGCCGAAGAGCTCGCGCTTCTCGGGCACCAGGCAGAGGCCGCGCTCGACGCGCGCCTCCACGTCGAGCCCGTGGAGGTCCTCGCCTTCGAAGCGCAGCACACCCTTGCAGGGCAGCAGGCCCATGGCCGCGGCCAGCAGCGTGGTCTTGCCGGCGCCGTTGGGGCCGATCACCGAGATGATCTGGCCGTGCTCCAGGTTCAGCGAGACGCCGCGGACGGCTTCGACCTGGCCGTAGGACACGTGAAGGTCGCCTATTTCTAGCATCGCGGTCATTGGAAGGCCTTCTCGTGGCTCGTCACTTGGGGTTGTATTGCTTCCGCTCTCTGCGGTCGTGCTCCCTCTGCCTCTGCCTCTGCCTCTGCCTCAGCTTCTGGGCTGAGGTGAGGGCACTGGACTTTCGATTCGTACGTTGCTGTTGGTTTGAGGCTGGAGCCGGGGCGTCGTCCCGGCAACCGAGTCACTTTCTTTTGCTTCGCCAAAAGAAAGTAACCAAAGAAAAGGCGACCCCACTGGCCGCGACCCTCCGCTTCGCTGCGGGCAACCTGCGGTGCTCGCTTTTCGCGGGGGCCGCGCAAACTCGCCTGCGGCTCAAACACGCGCGGCCCTTTTTCCGCGAAAAGCTCCGCTCCTCGGCGCGGCCAGAGGGGACTTGGAGTCCAACGCGCCATGGCGCGTCCTTGTGTGCAATGCAGGTGGGCGTGAGCTTCGGATCCTCGCTCACGTTGACTCTCGCGGACACGCACACGCACACGCACACGCTCGTGCTCGTGCTCGTGCTCGTGCTCGTGCTCACCCTCGAGCGAATCCGCATGCCCCTGTTCCAGGCCTCGCGCAGCGAGGCCGTTGGAGGCCGAGCGAAGCAATGGCCCGTCCCATATCCCCTCTGCGCGTGCCGAGGAGCGGAGCTTTTCGCGGATCAGGGCCGCGCGTGTTTGAGCGCAGCGAGTTTGCGCGGACCCCGCGAAAAGCGAGCACCGCAGGTTGCCCGTAGCGAAGCGAAGGGACTCGCGCAGTGGGGTCGCCTTTCTTTGGTTACTTTCTTTGGCGAGACAAAGAAAGTGACTCGCCCGCCGGGGCGAAATCCCGGCTCCGAACTCAAACCACGCGCACCGTACGAAATCAAACGACCTCATACCACGCTCCCCAGATAAGCCGCCTGCACCCGCTCGTCCGCCCGCACCGCCGAAGGCACACCCTCCACCAGCTTGGACCCGAAGTTCATCACCACCAGCCGATCCACCAGCTTCATCACGAAATCCATGTCGTGTTCGACGATCAGGATGGTCACGCCCTCCTCGCGCAGCTTGCGCAGCAGGTCGCCCAGCGCCATCTTCTCCTTGCGCCGCAGCCCCGCGGCCGGCTCGTCGAGCACGAGCAGCACCGGGTCCGCCGCGAGCGCGCGGGCGATCTCCAGGATGCGCTGCGTGCCCAGCGGCAGGCTGCCCGCGAGCTCGTGCGCGCGCTCGCCCAGGCCGATGCGGTCCAGCTGGCGCTGCGCCTCCTGCAGGATCTGGCGCTCCTCGGCGCGGTCCAACCGCAGGCCCGCCTTGAGCACGCCCGAACTCGTGCGGGCATACGCACCCAGCGCGACGTTGTCCAGCAGCGTCATGTGCGGGCGCAGCTTGACGTGCTGGAAGGTGCGCGCCAGCCCCAGCCGCGCCACCTTGCGCTGCGGCATGCCGCCGATGTCGTGGCCGAGGAAGCGCACCTGCCCGGCCGTCATCGGCGCGGTGCAGGTCAGCAGGTTGAACATGGTCGACTTGCCCGCGCCGTTGGGCCCGATCAGGCCCATGATCTCGCCGGCCTTCACCTCGAAGCTCACGTCGTTGACCGCCACCAGCCCGCCGAAGCGCTTGACAGCCCCCGTGACCGAGAGGATCGGCGAACCGCGCTCGGGCAGCGTGCGATGCGGCAACGGCTCGACCGCCGCCAAGGGCTCGCGCGGCGCTTGCGCACGCGCACGCTTGTGGGTCCAGCGCCGCACGAAGCCCATCAGCCCGCCGCGCGCAAAGTGCAGCAGCAGGATGAAGAGCGTCGCGAAGGCCACGGCCTCCAGTTGCCCGGCACGCTGCGTCAAAAGCGGCAGCACGTCCTGCAGCCCGTTCTTGAGGATCAGCACCAGCGCCGAGCCGACCAGCGCGCCGGCCAGGTGCCCGAGCCCGCCGGCCACCGCCATCAGCAGGTACTCGATGCTGGCGCGCACGTCGAAGGGCGAGGGGCTCACGAAGCGGTTCATGTGCGCATAGAGCCAGCCCGCGAGGCCGGCGAACAGCGCGGCCGTCACGAACAGCGTGAGCCGCACGCGGTAGGCATCGGCCCCCACGCTGGCCAGCAGGATGGCGCCGCCGCGCAGGCTGCGGATCGCGCGGCCCGGCCGGGACTGCAGCAGGTTGTGGCTGAACAGCATGGCCAGGCCGACCAACGCCCAGATCAGGTAGTAGATGGCGCGCGGATCGGCCAGCGACCAGGTGCCGATGCTGAGGGCCGGGATGTTCGACAGGCCCGTGTGGCGCCCCAGCGCATCGACATTGCCGAACAGCATCGCGATCGACAGGCCCCAGGCGATGGTCGACAGCGGCAGGAAGTGCCCGCCCAGCCGGAGCGTGAGCATGCCGATGGCCAGCGCCGAGAGCCCGGTCAGGCCCAGCGCGAACACCAGCCCCAGCCACGGCGACAGGCCCTGCGCGGTGCTGAGCCAGGCCGTCGCGTAGGCGGCGATGCCGACGAAGGCCGCCTGCCCGAAGGAAGTCGCCCCGCCGATGCCGGTCAGCAGCACCAGCCCCAGCGCCACCAGCGCACCGATGCCGATGTCGTTGAGCAGCGAGACCGTGAAGTTGCCGGCGAGCAGCGGCACCAGCGCCAGCACCACGACGGCGAGGCCGATCCACAGCAGGCGCCTGGGGAGGCGCTTCGTCGATGCGCCTGCCGGCGTGCTGCTCACGGAGACGGCGCCTTCGGTCGTTTGCGCTGTGCTCATTGGTCCACCTCCTCTTCTTCCTCTTCCGCATGCACGCTCATGAAGGAGCGCAGCATCAGCACCGGGATCAGCAGGCTGAAGACGATCACGTCCTTCAGCGCGCCGCTCCAGAAGGAGGCGAAGCTCTCGACCACGCCCACCGCCAGCGCGCCGATGGCGGTCATCGGGTAGCTCACCAGGCCGCCGATGATCGCCGCCACGAAGGCCTTGAGCCCGATGATGAAGCCCGAGTCGTAGTACATGGTGGTGACCGGCGCGATCAGCACGCCGATCAGGCCGGCCAGCAGCGAGGCGCAGCCATAGGCCAGCAGCGCCGTGCGCGCCGGCCGGATGCCGATCAGACGCGCACCCACGCGGTTGACTGCCGTGGCGCGCAGCGCCTTGCCGGCGATCGTGCGCTCGAACACCAGGAAGAACAGGCCGCTGAGCACGACCGCCGATGCCACCATCAGGATCACCTGCCCGCTGACCGTGAAGCCGTCGCCCAGCGGGAGCGAGCCGCTGGCCAGGGGCTGCGTGCGCGAGCCCTCGGGCCCGAAGAACAGCAGGCCCAGGCCCGACAGCAGGAAGTGCAGCGCCAGCGAGACGATCAGCAGCACCAGCACCGAGGCATCGGCGATCGGCTGGAACACCACGCGCGAAAGAAGCGGCGCGATCGGCACCACCAGCAGCACCGCCGAGGCGATGTGCAGCGGCGCCGGCACGCCCGGCCGGCTCGCCAGCCAGGCCAGCAGGCAGGGGACGAGCGGCAACACGCCCCAGCCCAGCAGGGCCTTGGGGATGCGGGCGCTTTCGCCGCGCCGCACCAGGCTGCCGATCTCGGTCGCAAGCGCGAGCGCGGTCAGCACCAGCACCAGGCCGATGGTGGGCGGCACGCGCCCGGTTTCGAAAGCGGCCAGCGACAGCGCGGCAAAGGCCGCGACATCGCCGAAGGGCACGAAGACCACGCGCGTGACCGAGAAGATCAGCACCAGCCCCAGCCCGGCCAGGAGATAAACGGCGCCGTTCGCCAGGCCATCGATGCCCAGGATCAGTGCCACGTCGGGTGTCATTGAGGAGTCCTCCGCTTCTTTCCGCTGCAGCCCGGGGGCTTCAGTTGGCGAGCTTCCACTGGCCGTTCTCGAGCTTCACGATCACGCGCGCGCGCTCGTCCACGCCGTAGAGATCGCCCGGCTTGAAGTTGTAGACCCCGTGCGTGCCCACCACCTCCTTGGTGCTGGCGATCGCGTCGCGCAGCGACAGCCTGAACTCGGGCGTGCCCGGCTCGCCCTTGGCGCGCGCCGCAGCGTTGGTGAACACCAGCCAGCCGTCGAAGGAGTAGGCCGAGAAGGCGTCGCTGGTGGGCGCGTTGTTGACCTTCTGGAAGGCGGCGCGGAAATCCATCGCGATCTTCTTGGTCGGGTAGTCGTTCGGCAGCTGCTCGGCCACGATCACCGGCCCGGTGGGCATCAGCGCGCCCTGGCCGGCAGCGCCGACCACGCGCACGAAGTCGGGGTTGATCAGGCCGTGCTGGCCGTACATCGGGCCCTTGAAGCCGCGCTCGCTCAGCGCCAGGAAGGGCAGCGCGCCCGGCGTGCCGGCGCCGCCGGTCATCACCGCATCCGGCTTCATCGCCAGCAGCTTGAGCACCTGGCCGGTGACGGACGCGTCGGCCCGCGCATAGCGCTCGTTGCCCAGCACCTTGATGCCGGCCGTGGGCGCCGCCTTCATCAGCGCGTTGTAGACCAGATCCCCCCAGGCGTCGGAGAAGCCGATGTAGCCCACGGTCTTGACGCCGTCCTTCTTCATGCGCTCGACCACCGCGTCGATCATCAGCTGCGTGGGCTGCGCGACGGTGAAGACCCAGCCGTTCTCCGCCGGGTCGAGCTGGATCGGCGTGAGGCCGATCATCGGCACCTTCGCATCGCGGCCCACCTGCGCCATCGCGATCGCGGCCGGCACGCCGGAGGTGCCCATCAGCACATCGACCTTCTCCTCGTCCACCAGCTTGCGCGCGTTGCGGCCGGCGGTGGTCGGGTCGGAGCCGTCGTCGAGCACGATCAGCTGAATCTTGCGGCCGTTGACCTCGCCCTTGTAGGCCAGCGCGGCCTGCATGCCCTTGGCGTAGGGAACGCCCAGCGACGAGTTCGGACCGGAGAGCGAGACGCTCAGCCCCACCTTGAGATCGGCCGCGAATGCGGTCATCGCGAATCCGGCGGCAAGGGCCGTGGCCAGCGCGTTGCGCGCCAGGGTCTTCATCAAGCTCTTCGTCATGTCGTGGCTCCTCGAGGGGTGGGTGGGATAGGTCAGATGAACAACTGGATGGCCGGCAGCGCGCCGCCTGCGTTGAGCAGGTCGATGCGCTTCTGGCGGATCAGGAAACTCTCGCCGTGCCGCACCAGCAGGTGGCGGCAGGTGCCGGCGAGCAGCAATTGCTCTTCGCCGCGCGCCTCCACATAGATGAAGGGCGTCGCGAGCGCGAGGCCGGTCTCGTCGTCCTGCTCGATCACGGAGCGCTGCAGCACATGCTGGCAATGGCTTCGGGGATGCTGCGAGTGGGCGCGCGGATTCTTCAGGCGCTCGATGCGCAGCTGCAGCAGCAGCCGGTCCTCGTAGGCGATGGAGTTGTGCGAGAGCGGATCGGCCTGCGCGGCACCCTGCAGCGGCACCCAGTAGTGGCCATCCTCGGCGAAGAGCGCGAGCCAGTCGTCGAAGCGAGCGGCATCGAGCAGGGCCGCCTCGTGCGCGACGAAGTCCTGGGCCTGCGTCATGCCGAAGGCTCCGTCATGTATCTGGCCCAGGCACGGAACTGGTTGCGCATCAGCAACTCGTTGGTGCCGTTGGTGCTGATCGTGTCCTGCGCGAGCTCGGCCGGATCGAAGTTGCGATGCAGGCTGACCCACTCGTTGCCCTCGGCCGCCAGGCCTCGCTGCATGCTTTCGAACAGGTGCACGTCGTCGTGCGCCACCACCGACATGGGCGAGAAGACCAGGCGGTTGTACGTCATCGCGCGCTCGAAGAGCAGATCGGGTGCGCCCGCTGCGCGGAAGCTCCAGGCCTCGATCAGCGTGCGGTTCGCGGCCAGCGGCCGGATCACCCGGATGGCCTGCGGCGAACCCTTGACCGAGAGGCTGGGGAAGAGCACCGAGTTCTGCGGCGAGCGCTGCAGGATCTCCATCGCCCGCTCGGCGCCGTGCGCCTCGCGCATCGCGGCCTCGTAGTCGGGCAGCTGCGCGTAGTTCGAGTGGATGCTGAAGTTGATGCCCAGCACGCTGTGGCCGTTGGCGAACACACGCCCGCCCATCCTGTCGAAAAAGTCGTAGCCCGAGCCGAAAGGCAGGATCTGCTCCATCGCCATCGGCTTGGGCTCATCCGGCGAGCGGCCCTGCCACAGCGCATCGGCCGCCTGCGTGGCGGACTCGTGCGTGGACATCGGATGCACCGTATCGTTGATGTTCTCGAGGTACATCTTCCAGTTGCAATGGATGATGTTGCGCAGCACGCCGCCGCCAACCGAGAGCCGGCCTTCGGGCGAGCGCTCGACCATGTTGTCGATGGCGCCCAGCACCTCGCCGAAATAGTCCTCGAAGCGCGGGCCCCGCTCGGCGAGCCGCACGAACACGAAATCGCGGTAGACCGCCGTGTTCTTCAGCTCGACCAGCCCGCGCCCCGATTCGCATTCCTTCAGGCGCGTGCCCTCGTAGCCTGACTTCAGCGGGATCGCCAGCGGCGCGCCGTCCAGCTTGTAGGTCCAGGCGTGATAAGGGCAGCGGAAGAACTTGCCGGCATTGCCGCTCTCGTCCGTCACCAGCCGGCTGCCCTTGTGCGCGCAGCGGTTGTAGAACACGCGCACCGCGCCATCAGCCTGGCGCACCATCATCACGGGGCGGCCGGCGAGCTCCAGCGCCCAGTAGTCGCCGGGGTTCGGCACCTGGCTCGCGTGCCCCACGTAGAGCCAGGTGTTGGCGAAGAAGCGCTCCTGCTCCAGCGCGAACAGTTCCTCGCTCAGGTACAGATCGCGGTGCACGCGGTCGTCCTGGACCAGCGCGCGAATGGCGTCGGGTCGGTCGCGATAGGTGTTCATCGCCGGGCGGCCTGTTCTTCCGGCGCGACTAGGGCACCAGCTTCCACTGGCCCTTTTCCATGCGCACCACCACCACGGCGCGCTGGTCGGAGCCATAGCGGTTGTCGGGCTTGAAGTTGTAGACGCCGTGCGTGCCCACCAGCTCCTTGGTACTCACGATGGCATCACGCAGCGCCGTGCGATAGGCCGGCGTGCCGGGCTCGCCCTTGGCGCGGGAGGCGGCATCGGCGAGCAGCAGGTAGGCGTCGTAGGTGTAGGAGGAGAAGGCGTCGGTCGGCACCGCACCGTGCACCTTCTGATAGGCGCTGCGGAAGTTCATCGACACCTTCTTGATCGGGTTGTCGGCCGGCAGCTGGTCGGCCACCAGCACCGGGCCGCTGGGCACCTGCAGGCCTTCGATCGAGGCCCCACCCACGCGCACGAAGTCGGCATTGATCAGCCCATGCGTCCCGTAGAGCCGGCCCTTGTAGCCACGCTCGGCGAGGCCCAGGTAGGGAAGCGCGCCAGGCGTGCCAGAGTTGCCGGCGAACACCGCGTCGGGCCGGCTCGCCATGATCTTCAGCACCTGTCCCGCGACCGAGGAGTCGGAACGCGCGTAGCGCTCGTTGGCCACCACCTTGATGCCGGCCGCCTCGGCGCTCTTCACCAGCGAGTCGTAGGCCAGGTCGCCCAGGGCGTCGGAGAAGCCGATGAAAGCCACCGTCTTCACGCCCGACTTCTTCATCTGCTCGACCACGCCGGCCACCATCAGCGGGAAGGGCTGCGAGACCGTCACCGTCCAGGCGCCCTCGGGCCCGGGAATGGTGACCGGCGTCGGCGAGATCAGCGGCGTGTTGAGCTCACGCGCCACGGCTGCGATGGCCATCGCGTTGGGCACGCCCGAGCTGCCGATCAGCACGTCGACCTTGTCCTCGGTCACGAGCTTGCGCGCATTGCGGCCGGCGGTGGTGGGGTCGGAGGCGTCGTCGAGCACGATCAGCTCGACCTTGTGCCCTGCCAGCTGCGGATGCTCCGCGATCGCGGCGCGAATGCCCTTCTCATAGGGAATGCCCAGCGCGGAGACGGGTCCCGACAGCGAGCTGATGAAGCCGATCTTGAGATCGGCGGCCGTGGCTTGCGCCGTCGCCAAGGCGATCGCTGTGAGGCCGATGAGACGTGCGATGTTCTTCATGTTCAGGGGACCAGTTTCCATTGACCTTTTTCGAGCTTGACGACCACGCGCGAGCGCTCGTCCGAGCCGTAGCGGTTGTCCGGCTTGAAGTTGTAGACGCTGTGCGTGCCCACCAGCTCCTTGGTGCTGACGATCGCATCGCGCAGTGCCACGCGATACGCCGGCGTGCCCGGCTCGCCCTTGGCGCGCTGTGCGGCATCGAGGAACAGCAGCCAGGCGTCGAAGGTGTAGGCGGAGAAGGCGTCGGTCGGCGCCGCGCCGTTGGCCTTCTGGTAGGCCGCGCGGAAGTCCATCGACGTTTTGCGGATCGGGTTGGAATCAGGCAGTTGCTCGGCCACGATCACCGGCCCGGTGGGTGCCAGCAGGCCTTCGACCGCACTGCCGCCGACGCGCACGAAGTCGGGGTTGATCAACGCATGCATGCCGTAGATCTGGCCCTTGTAGCCGCGCTCCGAGAGCGCCAGGTAGGGCAGCGCGCCCGGCGTGCCGGAGGTGCCGGTGATCACCGCGTCGGGACGCAGCGCGACGATCTTCAGCACCTGGCCGGTCACCGAGGCATCGGCGCGCGCGTAGCGCTCGTTGCTCACCACCTTGATGCCGGCCGCCGGCGCGCTCTTGGTGAGCGCGTCATAGACCAGGTCGCCCCAGGCGTCGGAAAAGCCGATGTAGCCCACGGTCTTCACGCCGGACTTCTTCATCTGCTCGACCACCGCGTCCAGCATCAGCGGCGCTGGCTGCGGCAGCGTGACCATCCACGCGCCTTCCTCGCCCGGCAGGTTGGCGTTGGCGATGGAGATCAGCGGCGTCTTCGTCTCGCGCGCCACCGCGGCGATGGCCAGCGCGCCGGGCGAGCCGGCCGTGCCGATGATGACGTCGACCTTGTCCTCGTCGATCATCTTGCGTGCATTGCGCGCGGCGGTCGACGGATCGGAGGCGTCGTCGAGCTGCACCAGCTGGATCTTGCGGCCGTTCAACTCCGACTTGTACGCCAGCGCAGCCTTCATGCCCTTGTCGTAGGGAATGCCCAGCGAGGACACAGGCCCCGACAGCGAGGTAATGAAGCCGACCTTGTAGTCGGCAGCCCAGGCACTGGCCGCGCTCAGCGCGCCGATGCCGAGGACGATGCCCGCCAGGGCGCGGATGGGGCTTGGAACTTTCATGACGATCCTCCGGAAGTTGAAGTGGTCTGAAGATGATTTGTGAAATGTTTAGACCTAAACAATACTAGCGAGACGACAGTGCAATGACAAGGGAGACAACGAGGGTTTCGGGTAAAGGAGCGCGCAACGCACCGCTACAGGGCCAGGCTGCCCACGCTGGTGCCGCCGCACACATAGAGCACCTGGCCGGTGACGAAGCCGTTGGCCGGGTCGACGAAGAAGCGCACGGCCCGTGCCACATCGGCCGCCTCGCCCAGGCGCTGCACCGGCACCGAGGCGGCGAGCCGGCGCTCCTTCTCGCTGCCGGCTTCCACCACGTCGTAGAACATGTCCGTGCGGATCGGCCCTGGCGCCACCACGTTCACGGTGATGCCCTCGGCCGCGAGCTCGAGCGCCCAGGTGCGCGCCATGCCCAGCATGCCGGCCTTGGTGGCGGAGTAGCTCGTGCGCGTGGCCAGGCCCACCGCGGCGCGCGAGGACATGAGCACGATGCGGCCGAAGCGCTCGGCCCGCATCGCCGGCAGCGCGGCCTGCACCAGCTGGATGGCGCAGCCCAGATGCAGTTCGACCAGCGCGTCGAGATCCTCGAGCTGGACCTCGGGCAACAGCGCCGGCCGGATCACGCCCGCGTTGTGCACCACGGTCCTGACTTCGAAGCGCCGCGCCATCTCCTGCGCGGCCTGCGCGGTGGCGGCGCGGTCCATCAGGTCGACTTCGATGCTGAAGAGCTTGGGGTGGTTGATCTCGCATCGGCGCCGCGCCAGCGACACCACCTCGTAGCCTTGGGCGAGCAGGTCCGCGCAGATCGCCTTGCCGATGCCGGCACTGCCGCCGGTGACGGCGGCGACGGGATGCGTGAGGTTCATCGTGGTCTCCTGTTATGGCTCAAGCAGCATCCCCCACCAGCGCCAGCACGCGCAACGGGCTGCCGCTGCCCTTCTCGATCTTGAGCGGCGGGCAGATCAGCACCGCGCCGGTCGGCGGCAGCAGGTCGAGGTTGCTCAGGCACTGCAGGCCATAGCGGCCCGCGCCGTGCATGAAGTAGTGGCAGGGATAGGGCGGGCGCAGGTGGTAGCCCTGGCCCGCATCGGTGCCGATGGCTTCGGAGCCGAAGCCCAGCACATCGCGCTGCTCGACCAGGAAGCGCACCGCCTCCGTGCTCGGGCCCGGCGTGTGCTGGCCGGTCTCGTCGAAGTTCTGGTAGGCCTCGGGGTCCTGCCGCTTCGACCAGTCCGTGCGCATCAGCACCCACGCGCCCTTGGGGATGCGGCCGTGCTTTGCCTCGAAGCGCTCGATGTCCTCCACCGTCATCAGGTAGTCGGGATCGGACTTCACCTGCTCCGAGCAATCGATCACGCAGGCCGGCGCCACGAAGTGCTGCACGGGGATGGTGTCGACCGAGTTGTTCGGCAGGTCGCGGCCCGAGATCCAGTGGATGGGCGCGTCGAAGTGCGTGCCCGTGTGCTCGCCGCACGAAAAGTTGTTCCAGTACCAGCCGGGCCCGCGCTCGTCGTACTTCGACACCTCCTCGATGCGGAAGGGCCAGCACTGGCCCATCTCGGGCGGCAGCGCGATCTGCGGGAACTCGGGCGTGAGCGTCTGCGTGAGGTCGACCACGCGGATACGGCCCGTGGCCATGGCGCCGACCAGGCCGCCGAGGATCTCGGCGGTAGACATCAGTTCGGTTGTCGTCATTGTGTTGCTCCTGTTCAGCCGCCAGCAGCCAGCTCGCGTTCGAGCACCTTGGGGTTGTCGCGCCAGCGCTCCAGCCATTCCTGCGCCACGTCGCCCGGGTACACATCCTCGAGCCCTTCGCGCAGCGCCTTGACGATCGCGTTGGCGAGCGCGCCGGGTGTCACCTTCGGCGGCGGCATGTGCTGGTTCCATTCGTCGTCGATCGGCCCCGGGAACACGTTGACAACGCGAATGCCGGCCGGCCGCATTTCGGCGCGCAGGCATTGCGCCAGCGAATACGCCGCCGCTTTCGAGGCGCTGAAGGTGCCGTGCGGCGGGAAGTTCGCGAGCGCGTAGATCGACAGCAGGTTGACCCAGGCCGTGGCGCTGGTCACGCCATCGGCCGAGCGGCCCTTGAGCGCCGGCCCGAATTCCTGCGCCAGCCGCAGCAGGCCGAAGTAGTTGATGTCCATCTCGGCCTTGGCCACGTCGGTGCCGCGGCGCGCGCCGATGCCGAAGGTGCGGTGCACCTCGGCGTTGTTGATCACGATGTCGACCTTGCCGCCGATCTCGCCGGCCAGCTCGCTGACCGAACGGCCGTTGGTCAGGTCCAGCGGCACCAGCGTCACCTGCGGCAGGGCCGTGATGTCGTCCATTCCGCCGAGCTTCTTCCAGGGCTCGGCATGGCCGACCCAGACGATGTCTGCACCGGCCTTCACCAGGGCACGCACCAGGGCCTGCCCCACCGGGGTCTTGCCATCGGTGACCAGCGCCTTGCGGTACTTCGGGTCGCTGGTCATCTCGCGCAGCATCTTGTCGTCGGCCATATGGGCACTCCCTTCGTTCGGAAATCCAATGAGGACGGCCTGTCCCGCGCGGTCCAGGCGCGCGCCCACGCGCACCCGCGCCGGCGCATCGCCGACCTCGCCGTGCAGGTGGACCATGAGCGTCGGGCCGGTGTCGAGGTGCACCAGGCCCAGGCGCCAGGGCAGGCGCTCGCGGAAGAACAGGTCGTTGCTGTGATGCAGCGTGGTGGTGCTGATGAGCTCGCCTTCGCCGGTCTGCTCGCGCCAGTGCAGGCGCGGCGAAAGGCACTTGTGGCAGGCCTCGCGCGGCGGGTACTGCACCGTGCCGCAGTCCTTGCAGGTCTGCAGTTCGAAGCGGCCTTCGGCGGCCGCGGCCGTCATGCCCAGCGCGACGCGGCCGCGGGAACCCGGCGGCAGGTTCATCTGCCGCGTGCGCAGGATCGGGTTCTTGCGCTTGGGGCGCATCAGGGGCATGGTCATGACGGTCTTCCGAGGATGACCGCGCCGGTGCAGAGGCAGCGGTCGTAGGTGACCATGCCGAAGCCCGCGACCAGGCCGAGCTTCGCATCGGGCACGGCGCGGGGGCCGGCCGCATCGGTGAGCTGGCGGATCGCCTCCACCATGCCGAGAAAGCCACCGGCCGCGCCGGCCTGACCGGCCGAGAGCTGGCCGCCGCTGGTGTTGTTGGGAAAGCTGCCGTCGAAGGTCATGGTGTTCGCGCGCACGAATTCCGGGCCCTCGCCCTTCTCGCAGAAGCCCAGGTCTTCGAACTGCATCATCACGATCACCGGGTAGTCGTCGTAGGTCTGGACGAAGTCCAGGTCGGGGGGCGTGACGCCGGCCTGTGCGTAGAGGTCGTCGCGGTCCTTGCGCCAGCCGCCCTGCACCATCACCGGGTCTTCGGCATAGGCGTTGTGGCGCTCGATGGCGCCGCGGATCACCGCATGCGGCAGGCCCAGGTCGCGGGCACGCGCCTCGCTCATCACGAGGAAGGCATCCGCACCCGCGCAGGGCATCACGCAGTCGAACAAGTGGATCGGGTCGGAGATGGGCCGCGCATCCATGTATTCCTCGAGCGTGAGCGGCTTCTTGAACACGGCGTTCGGGTTGCCCAGCGCATTGGTGCGCTGGTCCACCGCGATGCGGCCGAAGTCCTCGCGCTTGGCGCCGTAGGTGCGCATGTAGTTCGCGGTGATCATCGCGAAGATCGAATTCGGCCCGCCGGAGCCGTAGGGGTAGCTCGCATCGCGCGCAAAGTTGCTGAAGCTGCCCAGGGTCAGGCGGAAGGAGTCGACATGGTTGGTGTCGGCACCCACGCAGGCCACGATGTCGGCGTCGCCTGCCTGCACGGCGCGCGCGGCGCGGCGCAGGCACATCACGCCCGAGGCGCCGCCGGTGGGCATGTGGTCCAGCCAGCGCGGCGACAGGCCCAGGTGCTGCGTCACGCCGACGGCCGTATCGGGCGCGAGCGAGAAGCTGCTGAGGCTCAGGCCGTCGATGTCTTCCTTGGCGACGCCGCTGGCCTTGACCAGCGCATCGAGGGCCTGGCCGATGAACCAGTGCGCACTGCGCGTGGAATAGCGTGCATAGGGCACGGTGACGGGGACCGCCACCGCGACGCCTTCGTAGGAAAGGCGCTTGCTCATGCCTGCCTCTTCTTCATCGCACGGGTGTCGATGCAATGCGGCTGGCCGGGCAGCGCCTGGGCCAGCTCGCGCAGTTGCCCGCGCTGGATCTTCTGCGAGGCGGTGAGCGGCAATGCATCGACGAAGGCGACATAGCCCGGCGCCTTGTAGTAGGCCAACTGCGCCAGCGCATGCTCGACGATGCTGCCGGCGATTCGGGCGCGCTCCGAGGCATCCACGCCATCGCGCACCACGATGCAAGCCAGCACCTCGTCGCCGCGCACCGGGTCAGGCGTGGCGGCCACGGCAGAACTCTTGACGGCCGGGTGCTGGTTCAGCACGCTCTCGACCTCTACCGCGGAGATGTTCTCGCCGCTTCGGCGGATCACGTTCTTCTTGCGATCGACGAAGAAGAAGTTGCCTTCGGCATCGCGCCGCACCAGGTCGCCGGTATGGAACCAGCCGCCGGCCCAGGCTTCGCGCGTGGCCTCCTCGTCCTTCAGGTAGCCGGAGAAGAAGTAGCGGCGCGGGTCGGTGCCTGCGGAGCGCACCAGCAGCTCGCCAGGCGTGTCGGCGGGCACGTCGCGGCCTTCGTCGTCCAGCAGCCGGACCTCGACGTAGTCCTGCTGGCGGCCGAAGCAGCTCGTGCCCACCTGGCGCGGCTCGCGGTTGGCCATGATGCAGGCGCCGGCACCGGTCTCGGTCATCGCCCAGGCCTCGACCAGAGGGAAGCCGAAGCGGGCCTCGAAAGGCGCGTGGTTCTTGCGGTCCACGCCGGCGCCGAAGCCCCAGCGGATCGCATGGTCCTTGTCGGCCGGCGAATCGGGCGCGGCCAGCAGCATCGCCGGCATCACGCCCAGGTAATGCACGATGGTGGCGCGGCTCTCTCGCGCGCTCGCGAGCCAGGTCTTCGGATGGAAGCGGTCCAGCTGCACCAGGCAGCCGCCGGCCACCAGCACCACCATCGTGGAGAAGGCCATCGCGTTCATGTGGTTGAGCGGCAGCGGCGTGATCACGCGCTCGGCATCGGGACGGATGGCGCACACGCCGTCGAGGGCCGCGTACCACTCGCCCGCGCGCAGGAAGTACGCGTTGCTCAGGATGCAGCCCTTGGGCCGGCCGGTGGTCCCGGAGGTGTAGAGCAGCGCGCATTCGGTGTCGAGGCCAATCGCTTCGTGAGGGCGCGGCGGCGCCGTGGCAGCAGGCGGGACCACGTCGTCCGGTCCCATGGTCTCGAAGGCGATGCCGGCCAGTGCCGCCGCGGCACGCAGATCGGCCACGCGCTCCGGCAAGGTCACGGCCAGGCCGATCTCGCTGTGGCCGATCAGATAGACGAGCTCGGCCGAACGCATCTCGGCATTGATGGGCACCACGCTCACGCCCAGCGCGTTCAGGGCGAACCAGTGCAGCAGGAAGGCAGGCCGGTTCTCCAGCAGCAGTCCCACGCGGTGGCCGTGGCCGTAACCCGCAGCCTGGTAGGCCAGGCGCAGGCGCTCGACCTCGGCGGCAGCCTCGCCCCAGCGGATGGCGCCCGGTGCGATGCCGTAGGCCGCGGCGGTCACCGATTCGGTAAACAGGAACTCCGCATCCGGCGTGCGCGCCGCGGTGGCTGCGAAGCATTGGTAGACCGACGTGTGCATCGCGTCCCTAGATGAAAAGCTGCACCGCAGGCAGTGCCGCGTCGCAGTTGAGCAGGTTCACGCGCTTGAGCGTCATGCGCAGTTGGCCATCCACCTGCGTCAGGTGGTGGAAGAAGGTGCCGACATAGAACTGCAGCTCGTCGCCTTGCGATTCGGTGTAGTGGAACTCCGTGCGCACCACGAAGGCATTGCCCGCCTCGTCGAACAGCTCGACCGTGGGCATCTGCAGCAGGTGATGGCAGCGGCTCGGCGGCTGCTGCGAGAAGGCGCGCGGGCTCTTCAGGCGCTCGATGCGCAGGTCGCGCAGGAGCTTGTCCTCGTACAGATGCGAGCAGTGGTTGAGCCCGTCCTCCTGGTCCGGCGTCGCCGGCACCCAGTAGTAGGCGTCGTCGGCGAAGAGCGCATTCCATTCCTCGTAGCGCTTGGCATCGAGCTGGCGGCACTCGTGCACGACGAAGTCGATCAGGTCCTGGTGCAAGACGGCCATTACATCGTCTCCGTCATGTAGCGCGCCCAAGACCGATACTGGTTGCGCATCGGCAGCTCGTTGGTGCCGCCGGTGGTGATCTCGCCGCCCTTGAGCTCCTCGGGATCGTAGTTGCGGTGCAGGCTGACCCACTCGTTGCCGGTCGCGTGCAGACCCGCCTGCATGCCCCGATAGGCCTGCAGGTCGTCGTGGCCGACCACCGAGAAGGGCGAGTTGATGAGCCGGTTGTACATGGCAGTGCGCTGCAGCAGCTCGGGCGGCGCGCCCTTCAGGCGGAAGGTCCAGCTCTCGATCAGGGTCTTGTCGGCCGCGATCGGCTTGACCACGCGAATCGCCTGGATCGCGCCCTTGATCGTGAGGTTGGGGTAGTACACCGTGTTGTGGCGCGCCATGCCGAGGATCTGCGCGGTGCGCTCCTCACCGTACTTCGCCTTCATCGCGTCGTCGTATTCGGGGATCGCCTTGTACTTGCTGTGGATGCTGAAGTGCACGCCGGTGAAGCTGTGGCCGTTGTCGTAGGTCCGGATGCCCATGTCCTCGAAGAACTTGTAGTCCGACATGAAGGGCACGAACTGCTCGATGGCCATGGGCTTGGGCTCGTCGGCCGGCTTGTCGGCCCACATGCGCTTGGCGGTGCCGGCCGAGGACTCGTGCGCCACCATCGGATGCATGGTGTCGTTGAGGTTCTCGACGAACATCTTCCAGTTGCACTGGTGCATGAAGCGCAGGCAGCCGCCGGCGATCTCCAGCTCGCCTTCGGGCGAGCGGTCGGCCATGTTGTCGATGGAGCTCAGCGAGTCGCCGAAATATTCCTCGAAGTCCGGGCCGACGTCGTTGATCTTGACGAAGATGAAGCCGCGGTGGCTGCGCACGTTGCGGATGGAGGTCAGTCCCTTGGCCGACTCGCATTCGTGCAGCTGGGTGCCCTCGTAGCCGTTCTTCAGCGGAATGGCCAGCAGCGCGCCGTCGGTCTTGAAAGTCCAGGCGTGATAGGGACAGCGGAAGAACTTGCCGGTGTTGCCGCAGGGCGCGTTCACCAGCCGCGAACCCTTGTGGGCGCAGCGGTTCATCATCGCGCGCAGCGAGCCGTCGGTGTGGCGCACCACGATCAGCGGGCGGCCGGCGATCTCGTTGCTGATGTAGTCGCCCGGCCTGGGCAGCTGGCTCTCGTGGCCGACGTAGTTCCAGGTGTTGGCAAAGAAGTGCTCCTGCTCCAGCTCGAACAGCTCCTGGCTGACGTAGAGGTCGCGGTGCACCCGGTCGTTCTGCACCAATGCACGAACCGCGTCGGGATTGCCTCGGTAGGACGTCATCGTTTCTCTCTCCTTCAGATGTCCAGCACCAGCCGCGGGCCCTTGGCGCGCGAGATGCAGATCTGCATGACGTTGCCTTCTGCCTTCTCGCGTGCACTCAGCACATAGTCGCGATGGTCGATCTCGCCTTCAAGCACCGGCGTCGCGCACACGCCGCATTCGCCGCGCTTGCAGTCGTACAGCGGGTCGCAGCCATGCTCGATCAGGCAGTCAAGGATGCTCTGATCCGCGGGCACCGTAAAGCGCTGTCCCGACTGCGCGAGCTCCACCTCGATGGGCTGGTCGCCTGCCTCGGCGACCGGCGTGGTGAAGAGCTCGAAGTGCACGCGGTCGTGTTCCCAGCCGCGCGCCTGGGTGCGGGCCAGCACGGCGTCGAGCATGACCTTGGGGCCGCAGACGTAGAGCCGGTCCCCGGCGGGCACGTCGTCGAGCACCGCATCGATGTCCAGCGGGCCTCCGGCGTCGGCGTCGGCGTGCACGCGCAGGTCCCCGCCCAGCAGCGCGTGCAGTTCGGGCAGGAAGGCCATCAGCTCGCGGCTGCGGCCGGCATAGTGCAGGCGGACGGGTGCGCCCTCGGCGCGCCGGCGCGCGGCCATGCTGGCCAGCGGGGTGATGCCGATGCCGCCCGCAATCAGCACCGTGCCGCCCGGACCGGTATGCAGCGGGAAGTCGTTCTTCGGCGGCTCGATGGTGATCAGGTCTCCCTGCTTCAGGCGCTCGTGCATGAAGCGCGACCCACCGCGGCCCTCGTCCTCCTTGCGCACGGCGATCACGTAGCGGGTGGGCGCGTTGGTCGCATTGCGCTCGATCGCGAAGTTGATCAGCGAGTAGTGGCGCCAGTCCTTCGCACCATCGGGCAGTTCAACCTGCACGCGGACATGGGCGCCGGCGCTGTAGCCCGGCAGCGCATGGTTGTCGTCGGCGCGCAGCACGAACATGCGGATCAGCGGGTTCAGCTCGCAGGCCTCGGCGACGCGCAGTTGAAGTGTGTGGGTCATGCGTGTCTCTCTTGTTCTCTATTCAAGCCAGCGCGTGCCGTGACAGCGCCGCATGCAGCTGGTGGCCCTGTTCATCGGCCAGCGCCGCATCGCGCAGCTCGCGCAGCGTGGCGGGCGCCATGCGGGTGCCTGCGCGCTGGAAGGCGGCCATCAGCGTGTCGTAGTTGCGCAGGCCGCGTTCGTGCGTGTCGCTGTAGCCCTTGACCAGGCGCTGGCACTGGGCGAGCTCGATCGCCAGCTCGGGATGCTGCACGGCCGTGCCGGCGACGCGCTGCAACCATTCCTCGATGCGGCGGTTCTCCTCGGCATAGCGCAGGGTGCTGCGGCGCCAGCGTTTCATGGCGGCGACGGCGGAGAGCATCAGGTAGCCGTGCAGCGAGCTGGTACGGATCACGCGGCCCTTGCGGGTCATGCGCTCCACCAGGCGGCGCGGCCAGCCCGAGCCCATCAGCCACCTGCCGAGGCCACTGGGCAGGGTCTCGCAGATCTCCTGCAGCCGGGGATGCATGTACTCGTTAATCGCGAGCAATTGCCCTTCCTGCACGCCCGCCTCGCCGCGCACGCGATCGAAGCGCGAGGCGCGGGTCTTGAGCGCCGCGACGCGGGCCGTGTCCTCGTAGGACATCCACAGCGCCAGGTGGCGGGCAGTCTCGCGCTGCAGGCGATGGTCCTCGCCCGCCGGGAGTGCGGCGATCGTGGCCATGCGGTCGAGGTAGAGGCCTGCGTAGTCCGGGTCCTGGTAGTCGATCAGGCGCCGCACGCCTTCGAAGAGGACGGGGTGCAGCGTCGGCGCGAAGTCGCGCTGGACGCGTTCGACCAGGGCGCGCACCGCGGGGTGGCTGGGCTGCGGCGCGGCAGCGGAGGCCGGCACCGGCTTCTCGTCCTCGCCCGCGCCCTGGGCCCGCGCGAAGCCAACGCTGAAGGCCTTCAGGCTGGGCTTCACGCCCACGCCGCCACGCTCGACGGTGGCCTCGAACTGGGCGCGGCTGAAAGGCAGCACGCCGGAGCCGGCCAGCGCGCCGAAGAGCACGGCGCTGATGACGCTGCCCGAAGCCTCGGCGGCCTGCGCCATGTCGAAGCGGATGAAGCGCTTGGCGGCCTGGTCGGCGTGCGACAGCAGCTCGGCGCTGTCGACCCGCCCGTCGCCCATGGCGCTCTTCTCGGCAATGGAGTACACGCGATGGGTGGAGGCGATCAGCGTGCTGCGGTCCTTGGTCACCAGCCCGCGCTGCACGGCGCGGCCGGCTTCCATCAGCTCCGAGGCGAGCACCACGTCGACGTCGCCCGGCAGCGGCATCAGCGCCAGCACCGGCCGGCCGCCATCGGCCTGGGCCTGCGCCTCGGGATAGAGCTCGACGTAGTAGATGGTCGCGCCGGTGCGCTGGGCCACGCCGGGCACCGAGGTGGTCTGCGCGACGTATCCGTTGGCCTCGCCCATGTCGACGATCCAGTCGGCCAGCACGCCGCCGCCCTCGCCGCCCATGGCGAGGATCGCGATCTTGATAGGTTGTGTCTTGCTCATGGATCAGAACGCGTAGGCAGCGCGGCGCCTGGCCTCGCCGCGCTGCAGCCATCCGATCACGCCGGCGCGCACACGCTCGCGGAACCGGTCCCAGCCCGTCGGATTGCTCACGATCTGCGCCTTGTAGAAGGACGGGCAGAGCACGGCGGCATGCGAGACGTCGCCGCAGTTGCCGCAGCCCACGCAGCTGTCGAGCACGGTGGCAACGGGATCGGTGCGCAGCGGATCGGGATTCGCCTTGATCGAGAGCGAGGGGCAGCCCGAGAGGCGGATGCAGGAATGGTCACCGGTGCAGGTGTCCTCGTCGACCCCGAACTTGTCGCGCACCATGCGCTTGCCTTCGGCGATGGCCTTGCGCACCAGCGGCTTCTCGCGGCGCTGCTTGTTGAGCATGCACTCCGATTGCGCGATCAGGACCTTGGGGCCCTTCTGCTTCGTCGTCAGCGCTTCCTTGATCACGTCGCGCATACCGGCAACGTCGTAGGTGCGGCGCATCGTGCGCACCCATTCCACGCCCACGCCGCGGACGGCGCGCTCGATCGCGTGGCCGGTGCTGCGCGTCGCGTTATGTGCCTTCGAAGAGAGGATGTCCTGGCCGCCGGTGGCCGAGGTGTAGTTGTTGTCGACCACGATGGTCAGGTTGTCGCTCCGGTTGAAGACGGCGTTGGCCACGCCGCTGGTCAGCCCGTTGTGCCAGAACCCGCCGTCGCCCATCATCGAGATCGCGCGCTTGCCTGCAGGCGCGTTCAGCGCGGCGGCGCCGGCGCCGCCCAGGCCGTAGCCCATCGTCGTGTTGCCGATGTTGAAGGGCGGCAGGATGGAGAACAGGTGGCAGCCGATGTCGGCGCTCACGTGGTGCGGGCCGAGCTCGCGCTCCACCAGCTTCATCGCGCTGAAGATCGGCCGCTCCGGGCAGCCGGTGCAGAAGCCCGGCGGGCGGGCGTGGACGCTGTGGCCCAGCGGCAGGGCCGGCTCGGGCGCGCCATCGACGCCGATCTCGGCCACTTCCCTGAGCGGGATCACCTTGCGCACCGGCGCCGGGACCGGCAGGGGCTGCAGCCGGCCATAGCGCTCGCCGAAGGTGCGTGCGCCTTTGAGCAGCTCGGCCGCCGTGTATTCGCCCGCGACCGGCAGCATGTCCTTGCCGTGCAGTGCGGTGGTGGAGCCGGCCTGGCGCAGGATGGTGGCGAGGTTCTGCTCGACGAAGTTGGGCTGCCCCTCCTCCACCACCAGCACCGCGCGCTTGCCTTCGCAGAAGCGCAGCACTTCGTTGTCGACCAGCGGGTAGGCCACATTCATCACGTAGAGCGGCACCTGCGTGTTGCCGTAGACATCGGCCAGGCCCAGCCGTTCGAGGGCGCGCAGCAGGGTGTTGTAGCTGCCGCCCTGGACGATGATGCCGATGTCGTCGGCGTCTTCCGAGAAGAACTCGTTGAGTTTGTGCTCCTCGATGAAGCGCAGCGCGGCGGGCCAGCGCTCCGTCACCTTCTCCTGCTCATGCACGAAGCTGGCCGGCGGCAGCACGATGCGGCTGACGTCGCGCTGCGGGTTCTCCAGTGCGTCCTTCAGCGTGAAGGTGGGCCGGCGATTGGCACCCGCCACGAAGTGCCCGTGCACGTGGCAGGCACGGATGCGCAGCTGCAGCATCACCGGCGTGTGGCTGGCTTCGGACAGCTCGAAGCCTTTCTTCACCGCCTCGACGATGGAGGGCAGGTTGGGGCGCGGATCGAGCAGCCAGATCTGCGACTTCATCGCGAAGGCGTGGCTGCGCTCCTGCATGATCGAGGAGCCTTCGCCGTAGTCCTCGCCCACGATGATCAAGGCGCCACCGGTCACGCCGCCCGATGCCAGGTTCGCCAGCGCGTCGGAAGCCACGTTGGTGCCCACCGTCGCCTTGAAGGTGACGGCGCCGCGCAGCGGATAGTTGACCGAGGCAGCCAGCGTGGCGGCGGCCGTGGCCTCGCTCGCGCTGTTCTCGAAGCGGATGCCCTGCTCGGCCAGGATGTCCTGGGCGTCGGCCAGCACATCCATGAGGTGCGAGATGGGCGCGCCCTGGTAGCCGGCCACATAGGAAACACCCGATTCGAGCAGGGCCTTGGTGACTGCCAGAATGCCTTCACCCCGGAACACTTCGCCCTCGGCGAGCCGAAGCTTCTTTACTTCCTCGACGAAAGATCGTTCAGCCATGGTTTGTTTCTTTCCCGTTTCGGCGTGGGAGCCGCTTCATCGCACGGTCTCTATAATGTTTACAAGTGAATGTATCCACAATCATGAATAACCCTAGACACGCAAGCTGCGTGCCTGCCTGAACCGAGGGACGCAACATGGCCACTGCCGCCTCCAAGAAGAAGGCCTTGCGCTTCGTCGACGACTACCTTCCCGCATTGCTCGCGCAGGCCAGCCAGCTGATTTCCTCGGAGTTCCACGTGGTGGCGCGCCAGCACGGCTTCTCGGTGTCGGAGTGGCGGGTGATGGCGTCGCTGGCAGGCGGCGAGCCCATCAGCATCGGCCAGCTGGCCCAGGTCACGGTGACCAAGCAGCCGACGGTCACCCGCCTGCTGGATCGCATGGAGTCCAAGGGCCAGGTCGAGCGCCTGCCCCACGACAGTGACCGGCGCGTCACGCTGGTGCGCATCACCCGCAAGGGCGCCAAGACGGTGGAACGGCTGATGGAACTGGCGCTGGAGCACGAGCGGCGCGTGCTCGAGCCCTTCGGGCTGCTGCGCGCCGAGGAGTTGAAGACGACGCTGCGGCAGATGATCGAGCTGCACGCCCGCGCGCCGGGAGAGGCAGACGAGGCGGAAGAGGAGTAGCGCCTACACGCGCGCCAACGCCAGCGCCAGCCGGGCGCCCACCTCGGCGTTGTGCTTCACGAGCGCGATGTTGGTCGCCAGGCTGCGCCCGCCCGTCAGCGCCTTGATGCGGGTGAGCAGGAAAGGCGTGACGGCCTTGCCGGCGACGCCCTGCGCTGCAGCCTCGGCCAGCGCCTGCTCGATGATCGCATCGATCTCCTCGCGCGGCAGTGCCGCGGCTTGCGGCACCGGTGTGCTCAGCACCACGCCACCCGCGAGGCCCAGGGCCCACTTGGCGCGGATGAAGCGAGCCTGCGCCTGCGCATCGTCCAGCCTGTAGTCGGCGCGAAAGCCGCTGTCGCGCGTGTAGAAGGCCGCGAAGTTGTCGTGGCCGCAGCTGAGCACCGGGACACCATGCGTCTCCAGGTACTCCAGCGTGAGCCCGATGTCCAGGATTGACTTGGCGCCGGCGCACACCACCGCGACCGAAGTCCTCGCCAGCTCCTGCAGGTCGGCGGAGATGTCGAAGCTCTGCGACGCACCGCGATGCACGCCGCCGATGCCGCCGGTGACGAAGACCTCGATGCCGGCCAGCGCCGCGCAGATCATGGTGCCGGCCACGGTCGTGGCGCCGAGCTCGCCGCTGGCGAGCACGGCCGGCAGGTCGCGCCGGCTGACCTTGTGCGCCTGGCCGGAGCGCCCGAGCAGTTCCAGTTCATCGTCCGACAGGCCGATGCGGATGCGCCCGCCCACCAGCGCGATGGTCGCGGGCTCGGCGCCCAGGCCGCGGATCACGGCCTCCACCTCGCGCGCCGTGCGCACGTTCTCAGGGTAGGGCATGCCGTGCGCGATGATGGTCGACTCGAGTGCGACGAGGGGACGGCCGGCCGCGCGCGCGGCGGCCACTGGCGCGCTCAGGGTGAGCCAGGACTGGGCAAGCTGGGCGTCCATGTCGATGCTTTCTCGAGGCGGGTTGATGCGGTGCGCAAGGATCTCAGATCCCGCCGCCGCGCACCACTCTCAGGGCACCAGGACCGCCCTGCCCCGGTGCCCGCGCTGCGTGATCCATTCGAGCGCCGCGGCGGCTTCGCCGAGGGCGAAGCGCTGCACCTGGAGCGTCAGCCTCCCGTCCGCCAGCCGCGCCAGCAGCTGGGGCACTGCGGCACGGCCGGCCGCTTCGCGCCGGAACATGTTGAGCGGCAGCAGCGCCACGTCGCGCTGCAGGAAATGGGCGATGTTCAAGGGCAGCATGTTGCCGGCCGTATAGCCGACCAGCACCGCGCGGCCGCCGGGCGCGACGCAGGGCAGCGCGGCCTCCAGCACCGGACCACCGACGGTATCGACCAGGAGCTCGACGGGCTGTTGCTGCTGCGCGGCTTCCTCGGCGCGCGTGAGCACGATGGCGCCCGCCTCGCGCGCCAGTTGCACCGTCATCGACCCCACCGCACCGCTGGCGCCGGTCACGAGCACGCGCTCGCCCCGCTGCAGCTTCGCGACCTCGTGCAACGCGACCCAGGCCGAGGTGCAGGGCGAGAAGAAGGCCGCGCCGAGCGCCATGTCGAGCCCGTCGGGCAGCAGGCCCAGCGCCTCGTCGGGCGCATCGATCAACTCGCACCAGGTGCCGTTCTCGGTCGTGCCCAGCCCGCTGCCGCGCAGCCACACGCGCTGGCCCGCCGGATAGCTCCCGCTCGCGACCACGGTTCCCGCGGCCTCGACGCCGGGGATGTAGGGCAGCGGCGGATGCTTGAGAAAGGCGCCGCTCCAGACGGTGCGGTCGATGTGGCCGACGGTGGCTGCGGCCATGCGCACGATCGTGCGGCCGGCACGCGGCTGCGGATCGGCCTCTTGCCCCAGCACCGGCCCCGCGTCGAAGGCCGGAATGCGCACGGCCTTCACGGCAGCGTCTCCAGAAAATCCACCACGGCGTTCGCGAAAGCCTCGGGCATCTGGTCGGGCAGCGGCACCATGCCGCCTTCGATGTCGACGATGCGGGCCTGCGGGATGTGCGCCTTCAATTCCTGCGCGTGCGGAGCTGCGAAGGGGTCGTCGGTCGCGCAGAGGATCAGCGTGGGCTGACGCACTTTCGCGATGCGCTCCTCCATCCGATAGGCAGCCACGGCACGGTGTCCCTCTTCCATCCGGCCGCTCACCTTGAGCGCATCCAGCACGAAGGCCTCCAGCAGCTCGGGCCGCCCTGCCGGATAGAAGCCCGCGCGCTTCTGCCACAAGGCCGCAAGATGGCTGCCGTCGTCGCTCATCGCCACTTCGTCGATGGGCGGGCGCTCGGCCCGCGCGCGGCGGAAGGCCGCATCCGTGTACGGCGTCGAGGACAGCACCAGCCCGTGCACGCGTGCGCCGAAGGTGCTCGCCAACTCGACGCCGATCACGCCGCCCGTGTGATGGCCCACCACATGCGTGCGAGCGATGCCCAGCGCATCGAGCAGCTCGATCGCCACGCGCGCCCATTGCTCGATGCTGGCGGGCACGGCGCCGTCGTCGGAATCGCCGAAGCCCGCGGTGTCCATCGCCACGGCTCGGAAGCGCCGTCCGATCAGCGGCAGGACGTGCCGGTACTCGGCCCAGCTGCGCGGCGACTGGTGCAGCAGCAGCACCGTCTCGCCGCGCGGATCGCCGCAGCTCGCGTAGTGGACCTGCCCGACCGACAGATCGGCGAAGGCGCGGCGGATGCTCCTCATGGCTGCGTCCGCTCGGCCGGCGGCCGCCAGAGCCCGGCGTGCTTCAGCATGCCGAGGGTGCGCGCCAGCACATCGCGCCGGTAGGCGCCCACGTCGCGACCCGCGTAGTCGTAGAAGCCGCTGCCGCTCTTCAGGCCCAGCCGGCCCTCTTCCATCATGCGGTCGAGGATGGCCGGCGCGGCATAGCGTGCGGGATCGATCGAACCCGACATCTCGCGGCTCGCATGGTGCAGGATGTCGGCGCCGCCGAAGTCGATGAACTCCACCACGCCCAGCGCAGCGAAGCGAAGGCCGAGGCCGTAGCGCGTGGCCTTGTCGATCTCCTCGGCAGTGGCGGCGCCCTCCTCGACCATGCGAGCGGCCTCGTTCATCACCAGCGCCTGCAGGCGCGGGACGATGTAGCCGGGGGTCGGGCCGCAGACCACGGGCAGCTTGCCGATCGATTCCATCAGCGCCTTGGCGCGCGCCAGGACCGCGGGATCGGTGCCCGGGTGGCAACTGAGCTCCACCACCGGGATCACGTAGGCCGGGTTGAGCCAATGCATGTTGAGGAAGCGCTCCGGCCTCTTCACCAGCGCGGCGATCTGGGTGACCAGGATGCTGCTGGTGGTGGAGGTGAGGATGGCATCCTCGTGGCAATGGCGGTTGAGCTGCTCGAAGGCCTCGCGCTTGGCGTCCAGCGTTTCCGGCACGCCCTCGAAGATCAACTCGGCGCCTGCCAGCGCGCGCGGCGCTTCGGCGGCGGGGACGAGCTCGACGCGCGCCGCGATCGCCGGCACCTGCGCCGCATCGAGCACCCCCAGCTGCGCCAGGCCTGCGAGGCTGGCTTCGATCTCCGTGCGCGCCTCGGCGCGCAGCTTCTGCCAGGCCTCTTCGCTGCGCACGCGCAGATCGACGAGCGAGATGCGGTGGCCCGCATACGCGAAGGCGATCGCGATGCCACGCCCCATGCGGCCAGCGCCGACGGCAGCGAAGCGCGGCGCTGCGGCCTCATTCGCCATCGTGCAGCCTCTTCTTCAGCTCGGACTGGCTCAGCCCGGCCAGGCCCAGCGCCTCGAAGGTGCGCGGGCCCTTGCGCAAGTCGCGGCCCAGGAAGCCGCCGACGATGGCCAGCAGGCCATGCGCGATGGGCGCATCCACGCCCGCATGCCGCGCCGCCGATGCCAGGAAGGCCAGGCCCAGCTCCGTGTCCTCGGTGATGTAGCGGTGGGCGTAGAGGTCGATGTTCTCGCGCCAGTCGCCCGACTTCACCAGCTGCTTGTGGGCATCGCCGTACATCCATTGGTCGTTGTTGTAGTGGTCGGCCAACGGATAGTGCGGCGCGACATGGCCGAAGGCTTCGCGCACCGCGATGCGCTCCTGGTCCAGCCGATCGGTCACGTCGCGCACCGCGCGCTGCGTGCCCTCGTTGTGGATGTCCCAGCGCTCGAAGTGCTGCAGGGGCGCGGCATTCATCACCATCAGCGGCGGGTGGATGATCGGACCTGCATTCATCAAGGCCCCCGAGAGCGCATCGCCGCAGCCGTGCACGCTCGGATAGGCCTGGCGGATCACCTCCAGCGCCTGGCCTTCCTTGCGCGCCGGATAGACGCCGGTCGGCAGGCGGATCGCGCGGATCGTGACGTTGACTTCGCGCTCCCCATGCTTGCGCGCGAGGTAGGGCAGCGTGCCGGTCTCGGCCCAGGCCACGTCGGCGCGGCTGCCGGCCTGCTTGACGATGCGCGCCATCACGAAACTGCCGAAGGTGCCGGGGGGCAGGAACACCACCTGCCCGTCGACCAGGTGCGGCGCCATGGCCCGGGCGATGTCCTCCTGCGCGATCGCGGGCGTGGGGAGCACGATCAGCGAGGCGCCGCGCAACGCCTCGCCGATGTCGGCCGTGGCCAGCGCGATGGGCACGTCGCGCGCGCCGCGCGCGTCCTTCAAACGGATGGAGCCAGCCTGGCGCACGGGCGCCAGCGCATCGGCATCACGCCGCCAGAGGCGCACCGAATGGCCGGCTTCGGACAGGTCGGCAGCGGCGGCATAGCAGCCATGGCCGCCGCCCAGGATCGCGATGTTCATAGAGCAAAAAGTGTTGTGGGCCACGGGCCGCCGACATCCAGAGCGGCGGGCTCATAGGTACATTACTTTTCATCAATTCGGCTGTCAACTATCATCTACCCCGAGCCCAGCAGGCGATCGAGCTCGGCCAGCGAATCGACGAAGCCGTCGGCGTCCACCTCGCGCACCGGCTGGCCGTGGTTGTAGCCGTAGCTCACCAGCACTACAGGACATCCGGCCGCGCGCGCGGCCTTCGCGTCGTTGCTCGAATCACCGACCATCAGCGTGCGCGCCGGCGCGCTGCCCAGCGCCTCGCAGGTCTTCAGGAGCGGCAGCGGATCGGGCTTCTTGCGCTCGAAGGCCTCGCCGCCGAACAGATGCTCGAAGTAGCCGTCGAGGCCCTTGGCCTCCAGCAGCGGGCGCGCGAAGGCGATGGGCTTGTTGGTGAGGCAGGCCAGGCGCAGGCCGCGTGCGCGCAGCGCGGCCAGGCCTTCGACGACGCCGGCGTAGATCGACGCATGCTGGCCGTTGATGGCAAGGTAGTGGTGCACATAGCGGGGCCAGGCCGCCTCGAAGAGCGCGGCATCGGCTTCGCGATCGTCGCGCACCTGGCGCAACACGGAGCGGATCAGGTGCTCGGAGCCCTTGCCGATCATCTGGCCGATCGCCTCGGCCGTGATCGGCGGCAATGCGAGTTCGTCGAGCATGCGGTTGAGCGCCACGACGAAGTCACCGAGCGTGTCGATCATCGTGCCATCGAGATCGACGATGGCTGCCTCGAGGCGCGGACGGCGCAGGGCCGCAAGATCGGGGGAGTGCAAACTAGATCTCCAAAATGGGGATTATTTCTGACTGCGAAGTCATGCAGAACAAGAGGGCTGGCAAACTGTTCGCGATCCAGAGTCCTTCAGGGAGGCGCGTCATGAAAAACTGGCAAGAAGATTTGCTGCGCATCATCGCCGTTGCGCCCGGCGAGCAGAAGATCTTCGACGAAATCGTTAGTGCCGCGCACGGACTGGGCTTCGAGTACTGCAGCTACGGACTTCGATTCCCATTCCCGATGTCGAATCCCAAGGTACTAACCTTGTTCGAATATCCGCGCGCATGGGCCGAGCGCTACCATGATGCTGGCTACGTCAGCACCGACCCCACGGTCCTGCATGGCCGGCGCAGCAGGATGCCCGTGGTCTGGAGCGATGCGCTGTTCGCGTCCGCCCCGCAGCTCTGGTCAGAGGCGCAGTCCTACGGGCTACGCGTCGGGTGGGCCCAGTCGAGCCTGGACGCCAACGGCGTCGTGGGCATGCTGACCTTGGCGCGCTCGGGCGAGCAGCTTTCGACCACCGAACTCGAGTCCAAGGAACCGCGGATGCGATGGCTGGTCAACGTCGCGCACCTGGCACTCACCCAGGCTTTGACGCCAACGCTGGTCCAGGATGTCCACCTGACCAGCCGTGAACTCGAGATCCTGAAATGGACCGCCGACGGCAAGACCTCGGGCGAGATCGCGCAGATACTCGCCATCTCCTCCGACACAGTCAACTTCCATGTGAGCAATGCCACTGCCAAACTCGGCACTGCGAACAAGACAGCCGCGGTCGTACGGGCCGTGATGCTCGGATTGCTCAATTGACGTGCCCGCCGAGCGTCACTGTGTTCCAGCGGCACGATCGGCGCGAACGGGGCAAACGCGCAGAGAGTCCATTCAATGAAAGATCTCGCCTTTGATGCACCGATGTATTCCGATGGCCTGCTGCGCCTTTCGAACCCGGCGCTGCAGACACTGCAGCTGACACACCTGGTATCGGGCATTTACGACGAGCCGGCGTTGCAGACATGCGGTCGACCCACCACGATCACGGGCTACACGGAATGGGTCGATGCAGCGGGATCGCCCGCAACGCTGGGGTGGGACTGGGAGATTCGCTGCATGCCCGGCCAGGTCCGATGGCATCGCCTGAGCCTCCCTTTCACCAATGTGCTGCTGGTCAACGAGGATCAGCGGGACTTCTCATGGCAACGCAACCTGCAACGCCTTGCAGAGTGGGTGGACACTCTGGCATGGACCGAGCCGCTACGTACCGCGTTGATCCTTCGATACGCCTGCCATTCCGGCCACTAACTATTTGGTTGGCCCAGTTGTCCTACCAACATTGGTAGTTTCCATCCGCCTCCGGTTTGGGTGAAATACCACCCACTACAAAGGAGTCAGGGTGGAATTCACTACAGGAACATCACGCGACTTGCCCGACGAAGTTCTCATCGGGCTCGCTCAATACCGGCACAAGGTATTTGTCGAAACCTTGGGGTGGGACCTGCCCACGCAAGCCGGGTTGGAACTCGATCAATTCGATCGTCCGGACACTCTCTATGTGGCCGCGCGTGAAGAGGGGCGCTATATCGGCGTCGCCCGATTGCTGCCTACCGTGCGACCGTATCTTCTCAGTGAGGTCTTCCCTGAGTTGATGGGCGATGCACCGCCACCCCAGTCCTCCGATGTCTGGGAGCTCTCGCGGTTCGCTGCGATCGACTTTCATTCCAACGTTCTTTCGGGCCCGTTCTCATCTCCAACGACCGTCGGCTTGTTGGAGGCCGTCCAGTCCTGCGCGCTTCGGCATGGCGCGAGCCGTCTCATCACCACCCTGTCCTCCCCCGGCATCGAGCGATTGCTCCGAAAACTAGGCTTCCTGGCCTACCGCGCAGCCCCGCCCCAAATCATCAACGGACATCCTCTTTTCGCATGCTGGATCGAACTGAACAACACGTCGAACGTGCGCAGCTGAGGGGCACTCCTCCCCGCTGCGCCGATCGGCCGTCCCGCATCGCGAACGATGCGATGAAGCCGCTCGCGCGCATGGTGGCACGCTTCTGCGGCACGCTGGCCAGACTCCCGGAACGCGAGGCACCATCTGCCCGTTCCAGTGCGTGTGCCAGAACGTTGGGTTATGCCGCACCCCCAGACTTGTACAACCAGGCTGTCCAGATCCGGCGGCATCTCGTCGATCTGGGCGTTGGCATCGACCTGGCCCGAAGCGGAACGGTGACGAGCACACAACGCGCGTTGCAACAGCTCCAACACGCATACCGCAACCTGCAGGGCTTGATGATCGGCGTGCCTGAACGGCTGCTGGACGTTCAACCGGAATCCGAGCGACGCAGCGCGCGCCAACTGCTGCAGACCGCATTGTCCGGATCTCGCCTGCAAGCACCGACGCTGCACGCCACCGGTTCGGCGGCAGCGTCTCCCTGCCGATCCGGCTCCGGTGCGCTGTCTGCGATGTTCGAGTCCGGCGAGCTGAATCATCGCTCCTTGGTCGAAACGTGTCGCGACATGCCGGACCGGACGCGCCAGCATTCCTCAAAGGACGGTGGGGCGCTGGCCACCCTCATCATCAATGGCCGATGCGCCGTTCCCAATGGCTAACGCAGCGCCATAGTTGCTGAGATTTGACGCGAAAGCGTTTACGCCAATTGCGAGGCTCTCGCCAACAGTAATAGTGCTGTTAATGAGGCCGTCCGCGGTTGGTACGGTTGTAAAAACCGCAGTCGCACCGCATCCGATCGCAATGCTGTTAGTGCCTGCATTTGAGGTGTCGCAAGTGTCGCCAGAAATAGCTGTTGCGGATCCATTAGCAGCAATACCTCCCCCAAGCGACTGCGCCCCGGCCCCACTCGCCCCCCCAACGCCACCAGCACCACCGCAGCGGCCACCACCGCACCCGAACGACTCCGCTTCCCTCTCGCCTTGGTAATCTCCGAGGCCGCGACCCAGGCACCGAGCGCTTCGTTCCACACGGTGCGGTATGACTTGTTCATGCTGCTTGACATCCTTTTTGTAGCAATGAGCGGAAGGGCTTGCCCCTCGCTGATGCGGGCAGCGCGCCTCATTGCCACTGCATACGTGCCCACCACTCCCGGAAAGGCGTGGATGATGCCGAGCCATGTCAATACCGTGCGTTTAGCGTCACAATTTGCCAGATTGGTCTCTCCGGCAGCCAAGGCCGGATCCGGCACCCTCCTCGTTGCGCAGCGAGGGGGCGAGTTCGAACAGGCAAGGCGCAACAATTTACGAGATTTGGGCTCGTAAAAAGAGGAAGAATCCGGCCCACTTCCTGCTGAGCCACGAGACGAAAGAACCCATGCGTATCGCAGTACTTGACGACGATCCGACCCAGCTGGGCTACCTGGTCCATGCGTTGAAGCGCGGGCTCGATACGGGCGAGGAATCCATCACCTGCGTGCCCTTCGACAAAGGCGAGACACTGCGCAGGTCGCTGCGGCAGGAAACCTTCGACCTGCTGGTGCTCGACTGGAACGTGCCCGACCTGGACGGCGTCGAGTTGCTCCACTGGCTGCGCAGCTTCCAGAAGAGCGACGTGCCGGTCATCATGCTGAGTTCGCGCAGCGCCGAGCGCGACGTGGCCGGCGCGCTCGGCATCGGCGCGGACGACTACGTGGTGAAACCCTTCCGCACGATGGAGCTGTGCGCCCGCATCCGCCGCCTCCTGACTCGCCAGCCGAGCCTGACTGCGGCCGCCGAGCAGGAGCGCTTCGGCGCCTGGAGATTCGACCAGCCAAACCTGTGCGTGCACTTCAAGGCGAAGGACGGCACGCTCTCGCGAATCGCCCTCACGGACCGGGAATTCCGCCTGGCGCTGGCGCTGTTCCGCCACATGGGGCATGCGGTTTCGCGTACCTACCTGCTCGAGAAGTTGGGCGTGCACGGCGAGGAAATGCCCTCCCGCGCGCTCGACAGCCACATCTACCGGCTGCGCAGCAAGCTGGGCCTGCACAGCGCCAGCGGGCTGCGCCTGCAGACCGTCTACGGGCGCGGCTACCGGCTGGAGCGCGTCACAGGCGACCAGAGCGAAGCGAACACCATTGCCCCCCCCGGCGGCCGTTCCGACGACATCGATGACAAAGCCGGCGCCTAGGATTTCCAGACGCCGCTGGCTCATTGCAGCCCTTGTTTGCCTCGCCGGGCTGCCTGCGCCGCGCGCGCATGCGCAGGCGGCAAAGGTGCCGCGGGGTCCCGTGTCGACCTACCTGGTCCAGCCGGGCGACACCCTGTGGGGGCTGGCACGCAGATACATGGAGTCAGCGCATCGCTGGCCCGAGCTTCAGCGCGGTAATGCGGTGCCGGTACCCGAGCGTCTGCGTGCGGGCCAACTGTTGAATTTGGGCGGCTCCGCCGCGGTGCTGCATGTCTCGGGCAGCGTGTTGCTCCAGCGCGCCGCCAATCCGGAGCAGCAGCTCGCCGCCGGCGCGGCGCTCGCGCCGGGCGACGTGCTGACCACCGGGCGCGACAGCTTCCTGACGGTGGGCTTCGCGGACGGGAGCCGTGTGGTGCTGCCCTCGAGCAGCTCGGCCCGCCTGGTCGAGGCACATGGCCAACGGACCCAGCTGGAGCTGCTCAGTGGCCGGGTCGAATCGTACGTGGAGAAGCAGAGGGAGCGGGAGTTCGAGATCCGCACCCGCAGCTTCGCGCTGGGCGTGAAGGGAACGCATTTCCGCGTCCGGTCGGAAGGCGGGGTGCAAGCAGTGGAGGTGCTCGAAGGCAAGGTGCAGGCGACCGAGCTGGGCGCTGGCGGCCGCAGCACCGAGGTGGCGGCGCTCGAAGGCATGCCGCTGGTCGCCGCGGGCTCCGTCCTCGAGGTGCGCAGCCTGCTGCCGGCGCCGGCACAGCGCGCACCGGTCGACCGGAACACGGTTGCGGCGGAAGCGGTGGCAGGCGCGGCCGCGTACCGCCTGCAACTGGCGGCCGACGCGAACTTCCTGCGCCCGGCGGCGGAGTCGCGCGAGCCGGTGCCGCGCTTCGCGTTGCGGGGCTCGCTGTCGCCGGGCTTCTATCACACGCGGGTCTCCGCCCTCGACGGGCAAGGGGTCGAAGGGCGGGCGAGCGAGGGCGTGACCTTCGTGACGCCGCCGCAAGCCCCGATGACCAGCGAGGTACGCGCAGCGGGCAACGGCCTATGGCAGATCCGCTGGACAACACGTCAAGGGCAACGTCATACTTTCGAACTCGCGCGCACGCCCGACTTCGCGTCGCCCCTGGTGGCCGAATCGGGGACCTACATGAGCGGCGTGACGGTCGGCCCGCTCGAAGGTCCCGCACGCTACTACTGGCGATGTCGCGAACAAGCCGAGGGGGAGTCGTCGCCGCCGGCCGAATGGGGGGGCAGCTTCGAAGTAACCTCCCCTTGAACCGGGGAGTCGAGACGGGTGGGTACATGCAGCGACTGCGCCGTCGCTACTTGTTCGAGTGGATGCTGATGTTGCTGCTGCTGCCGCCGACCATGGTCTGGCTGGACGGCAAACCGGGACTTGTCGAAGCCAACGCGGCCATCTACGACAAGATGCTGCTCGACAGCGCACAGCGGCCGGCCCGGGACATCCTGATCATCGGCATCGACAATCGCACGCTGGATGTCTTGGGCCCCTGGCCGCTTCCGCGCTCGACGCACGCACAGTTGCTCGAGCGACTGGCCACGCATGCGCCGCGCGCGGTGCTGCTGGACCTGTTCTTCGACACGCCGTCCGCCGAACCCGCACAGGACCAGGCGCTCGCCACCGCAATGTCGAAGCTGCCGGTCTACCTGCCGCTCGACTACGCCGCACCGCCGATCGGCCTGCCCCGGGGTGAGCCCGCCTTCAAGCTTCCCATCCCGGAACTGGCGCAGCGCGCGCGCGGGCTGGGGCACGCCAACGCCGCACCGGATGCGGATGGCCTGGTGCGCGCGCTGTGGCGCTACGAGGGCCGGCCGGACAAGGTCTGGCCCTATGTGGGACTCGAGATCGCCATGCAGGCGGTCGAGCCGGGGCCGGGGGAAGTCCGGGGTTTGCAGGCCACTGACGGCTGGGTCCGCAGGGGGCGCTTCGGCGTCGACTTCGCGGGCGCCGCGGGCAGCTATCCGACGGTGTCCTACCTCGACATGCTGCGCGGCGATTTCACCGACGAGCTCGTGCGCGGCAAGCTGGTGCTGGTGGGCGCACTGGCCAACGCCGGCCTGGGCGACACGATGCCGGTGGCAGGCATCGGCGCGCTCACGAGCCTGCCAGGCGTCGAGATCCACGCCAATGCGTTGGATGCGCTGCTCACCGGCCGCACGATCGACATCCCGACCGACTGGCGACGGGTGCTGTGGATCTCGGCACCGATCTGGTTGGTGCTGATGCTGTTCCTGATCAGCGCGAGCCACGCGGTGATCTGGACCTTCGCGGTGTTACTCGCTTGCATTGTGCTGGACTACCTGGCGCTGGTGCACTGGCGTGTCGCCTTGCCGCTCGCCTCGCCGCTGTGCGGGGTGATCGCGTCCTATGTGCTTTGGAGCTGGCGCCGCCTGGATGCCCTGCTGGTGTTCTTCCGCCAGCGCGCGGCGCTGCTGAACGCCGTCCCGGCGGGCGCCTTCGAGCCACCGTTGCCCCTGCACCCGGCGCCGCTGGACTCGGTGGAGCGCCGTGCCAATGCGCTCGATCTTGCGATCGAGCGCCTGACGCGCCTCCAAGCGCTGCTGACCGAGGGCATGTGGAGCTTGCCCGTGCCGGTGCTGATCTGCCGCGACGACGGCACCGTGAGCCAGAGCAACGCGGCCGCCCAGAATCTTCTCGCCACGGCGCTGGTGCTGTCCTCCACGGGTGCGGTGTCACGGCCCGCCGCAGGCGGTATCGACCACCTCAAGGGCATCGACCTGCTGCGGCTGCTCGCCGATATGCAAAAGGCCGAGATCGCAGGCGCGCCCGGTGCGCGCGCAACGACGGTCTGGGAAGAGGCGATGGGCATCGAGTACACGACCGAGCAGGGAAGCGTGTTCACGCTGCGGGCGGCGTCGCTCGGGGAGGTGGGGTCGGGCGCGGCCGCATCGCGCGCCTGGGTGGTGGTACTCAACGACATCACCACCGAGCGCCGTGCCCAGCGCGAACGCGAGCAGTGGTTCAGCTTTCTCTCGCACGACGTACGCGGCCCGCAGGTCACCATGCTCAGCCTTCTGGCGCTGTACGTGGAGGGCGCTTCCAACGTCAGCATGCAGAACGTGATCGACGGCGTGGGCCGAGAGGCGCGGCGCACGATCCAGCTCGCCGAGAGCTTCATGGACATGCTGGAGGCGGAATCGAAGGTCTACCGCTTCGCGCCGACTTTCGCCGGCTCGGTGGTGCTCGATGCCATCGATGCCACCTGGGCCACGGCCCATGCCCGCGGGCTGGTTGTGAAGCCGCGGCTGGGCGCTGCGGAAGCATCGCTCTCGGCCGATGCATCGCTGCTGACGCGGGCCCTCGTGAACTTGCTGCACAACGCAATCCGCCATAGCAAGCCCGATAGCGCCATCCATATCTGCGTCGAGACCAACTTTGAGGCAAACGCCCCCTATGGCGAGGTGCTGATTTCGTTGCAGGACAGCGGGAGCGGCATGGACGAGCCGCAGCTGGCAAAGTTGATGACCCCCAACAAGGGCCGCCGGTGGAGCGCAAATGCCGATCCCGAGGCAGGACACGGCTGGGGCCTCGGCTTGACGATCGTGCACACCGTCGTGGCGCGCCACGGCGGCTGGATCGATGTCATCAGCGCACCGAACGCGGGGACGACCTTCTTCATCGGCCTTCCCCTGAGCCCGGAAGAGCCGCCCCTCGAGCCCTGAGGGGGGCGGGCATTTTCAGAACCCGAGGACGGGAGACGCCTCGAGCTTCAGGTCCCGCGCCGACAAGGTCACCAACCTCGGTGCTTTCTTGCCGGGGCTTCGGCTGAGCTTGAACCCGGCATAGCGAATGGTGCTGAGCTTCCATTCGCAGCCGTGGAAAGCGATGAGTCCGAGTTGGCTGCGCAGGCGTCCCACGCTGGCGTCCAGCCACCGGCCACCCGTTTCCGGCGCCAGCCCCGCCGCCATGGTGCGCAGCCAATCGCGCGACAGTACGTGTTCGATGTTGTGGAAGAACTCCAGCGCGAGCTCGAAGTCCAGCGGACGCATGCCGATCTCGGTCCCGTCGAGCACCACGGATTCCCTGGATGGCACGAAGCGATAGCCGCCCCACTCCAGGCCAGCATGGTCGGCAGCGAGCGAGTGCTGCGCGAAGAATGCCTTCATCCCCTTGTAGACGTCCGCGAAAGACAAGGGCGCCGCGAGGACCACGTCTCCCGCGGAGCAGCGCAGCGTCTCGGCGGCCTTGACGGGGTTCTCTCGCGCCAGGAAGAGCAAGGGCACATCGGGGCCGACCAGGCTCCTGGCGGCGCGGATCCAGGCCTGTTGCTCGATCGGGTTCTGGGGCAGGCCAACGCACAGGGCCGAGCAGCGCAGGAGGCTCCCGCGCAGCGGGAGCAGTTCCTCCAGATCATTGAATACGAGCGGCGCATGGCCCAGGGCGCGGATGGCGCGGCGCATGTGTTCCCGCGAGCGAAGCATGGGGTCGAGCACGGCGACTCTTCGACGCAGTTCATTTCTGGCAGACATGTCATTGAGCTCCAGTGAATGCGTGGGTACTCGCAAAGAAGTGAAACACAGGAGCTTCCTTGTCGCCGCCACGCGTGATGTAAGACTTAAGGATTGCGATAGTGCCGAGCAACAAAAGTCGCGTGGATGCGTTGTGACAATTGATCAGGATTGGGTCGCACGGAAACAAGGGTTTCCAACAGCCTTCACGAAATGAGGCCGCGAGCGACTGGATCTGCGCATCTGCGGGGCGTGGGCATCGCCCGGACGCGCGGGCGCGATCGTCACGCGCCATCACAACCTGATGAATTGTCGCGTCCGGCGAGCCTCGCCCCGGTTGCAGCCCTAACCTGCCAGCCGCGATCGAGACAAGGGCTCCTCCACTGGCCCAGCGGCTTTCAGCAGCAAACGGAGTGGCTTCTTTCTGATTGTGGTTCCATGTCACTGTCCACGATGATCGGGGCGCCGCATTCCCCCTCGCATTCACCCTCGCAGTTGTCAGGGCGCGCATTCGGCGCCCTCCACCCTCCTGCACCGCGGCCGTCCGTACTGCGCTTCGTCGCCGCGCTTCCCTTTCGCAACCAAACGGGCCGGGACGCACTGGTCTGGGTCGAGTTCTGCATGGCGGCCCTGCTGAACCGGGAGCTCGAAGCGCAGCAGGCCCTTACCGTGCTGCCGCTCGTCGACGTGGTCACCGCGCTCAAGGGAAGCGGCGACGGTCCTTCGAGCGCCCGTGCCATCGAGCAGGTCCGTGCACTCGGTGCCCGGACGGTGATCGCTGCCCAGGTGCACGCGCACGAGAACGGCTTCGAGCTGCGCTACCAACTGCACGGCGAGATGGCCCTTGCCGATTCCAGCCCGCTGCGCGGCGGTGACCTGACGCAGCTGACCATCGCCCTCGGCCGGAAGCTGGCCCGCGCGCTTGTCGACGAGGAGCCGGCACGCGTCCCCACCGACACCTTCACGAACGAGGCCTTCGCGCGCGCCATGCACGCCGCCAGGGAACAGCGCTACCAGGTGGCGCAGGACTACCTGCAGGTCTGTGTCGCTTCGCAGCCGCATGCGCTCGACATGGATGTCGAGCACGTCGAGAGCCTGGCCGCGACCGAACACCCCGAGACCGCGCCGAAGGCCCAGCGCCTGCTGGCGCGCGCGGCCGCATCGGCCGATGTGGCGACGCAGGCACGGGTGCTGCGCGCACTCGCCGCCTACCACCGCGCGCTCGAAAACAACGAGCTTGCCCGAACGCTCATCCACCAGGCCCTGACGCTGCTCGAAACGAACGGCGACGAAGCGCTGAAGGCGGCGGTGCTGCTGGAGCGCTGCGAGTTGGCGATCGCGGATCGCGAGTTCGAGCTCGCGCAAAGCATCGGCCGACGTGTTCTCGCCGCGGCGCAGGGAGGAGGCCATGACCGGCTGACGGCGCAATGCCTGCGGCAGGAAGGCATCATCGCGCACCTGCGCGGCCAGGCAGAGCCCGCGCTGGAGGCCCTGCACCGTTCGGCGCAGCTCAGCCGCACCCCGCACCCGCAGCACGCAGACCTCGCGCATACCCTCTACCAGATCGCAATCGCCTACCGCGATGCCGGGCGCATGCGCGATGCGGCCCTGGCAATCGACGAAGCGGTGGACTGCGCGAAGCTGGCCGGCACGCCGGTACGCCATGCGCTCACGCTCGCGTTGCAGTTCACGGTTCACAGCTACGCGGGCAACCAGGAGGTCGCACACGCGGCGCAGGGCAAGCTGGCATCGGCGTCGATGCAGCAGTCTCGGGCTGGCCGGTTTCTATCGCAGCTGACGGAAGCCTGGCTCTACTGGCGCAGCGGCCGGATCGGCGACGCGCTGCAGCGCATGGAGCAGGTGCGCAAGCTCGGACGCGAAGCACGGCGCTTCTGGCTCAGCTTTGCGATCGCCATGCACACGGGCATGGCCATCGCCGGCGGGCGCTACGACCTGGCGCACGACCTGATCGCCGAGATCGAGGCCAATCGGCGCTTCTACGAAGGCACTTGCCTGCACGGTTCCGCCACCTTCTTCAGAGCCGCGCTGGCCCACGCGAGAGGCGACCGGCAACAGGCGTGGCGCAGGCTGCGCGAGACCATGGCGGTCTCTTCTGTCGGTATGGTCCGCTCCAACGCCTGCCTGGCGGCCGCCTGGCTTGCCTGCGAGGATCGCGCGCTGCACGAAGTCCAGGGCTGGCTCGACCAGGTGCCCGCATGGACCGCGGAGCATCCGAACGGCATCATGGCACTCGCGCGCTACCGCTTCGAGCAGGGGGACTGGGCCGCGGCCGTGGAAAATCAGGCGCGCTACGTGGAGCGCTGGCCGGCCGACGAAGTCACATTGCACCAGCGACGGCTACTGCACGACTATCGCGAGGCGATGCGTACGGGAAGGGCCTTCGCGATCCCGCGCCTGCCGCACTTGCTGACCTTGCGCTTCTGAGACAGCGCCCGCCGGCAACCGCAGCCGCGGCGGCGGCCGGGAAGAAGAGGCTCAGGCCTCCGCCGTCAGCGTCTGCGCCGCAACGACTGCCTCCGTGCGGTTGCGCACGTTGAGCGCACGGAAAATGGCCGCCAGATGAATCTTTACAGTGCCCTCGCTGATGCCGAGCGCACGCCCGATCAGCTTGTTGGGCTTGCCTTGCGACAGCAGCTGCAGCACTTCGACCTGGCGCTCGGTAAGCACGGTGCGCAGGTGCTCGAGGGTCTGGGCGGTAGCGGCGGATGAGGCACGCTGCGCAGCCTCGCCGGCACCGGGCGGCACGCCGGCCACCACGCCCGGCGGTACCGCCGACAACAGCATCGGCGGCACATAGACGCCACCGGCCAGCACCAGCCGCACGGCCGACAGCATGACCTCGGGCGAGTAGGCCTTGGGAATGAAGCCCAGCACGCCACGCTCCAGCGCCGACCGCATGATGGCCGGGTCCTCGTAGCCCGAGAGCACGATGACCGGCACGGCCGGGTGGCGGCGCCGGATCTCGTCCACATGGGCCTGTCCCTCGGCACCGGGCATGTTGAGATCGATCACGGCCAAGTCGATGTCATCGGAGGCGCAGGCGAGCAGTTCGTCGACGCTCATCGCCAGAACGAACTCGATGCCGGGCTCGATCTCCGACAGCTTGGCCTTGACCGCCTCGATGACGAGCCTGTGGTCGTCGGCGATCAGGATTTTCATGGCAGGCCTTAATAGATTAAGCGTAATGCACGCAGTCAACTCAACGAGTAGCACGAAAGATAACGGTGAACGCCCAGCCCTGCAAGGCTCGCCGGCTCCACGAACGACATAGTCCCCAAGCGGTATGGCAGCTGTCCAGGGGCGTTGAAAGAATCGATCCAAGATCCACCGCTTCAACAGGGACATAGGCATGTGCCATCGAGACAGGCGCAAACCCAGGGCTCCCGTTGCCACCGAAGAATAGCGCGAGCGCTTCATGGCTCGGCTGTTCGACTGCTTCAGCGCACTCTTCTCGTTCGGCCTCGAGCTCGACGCGGCCATCGCGGCCGGCCGTGCCGCGCCCGCGCCCGAAGCCGCCCAGCGGCGCGCGCTCCAGTTGCTCGACCAGGCCCGTGCCGCGGCCCGCGAGGCCGGCAGCACGCAGGCGCACGTCGAATCGGCCTCCTTCGCGGTGGTCGCCTGGCTCGACGAGGTGATCGCGCGCCATCCGGCGTGGAACACCGGCGCGACGCCGCTGCAGGTGCGGCTCTTCAACTCCAACAACGCGCACAGCGAGTTCTTCCATCACCTGTCCGCCCTGCAGCCGGACGACGGCGAGGTGCGCGAGATCTACTGGCATGCGCTGGTCCACGGCTTCAAGGGCCAGTACTACTTCGAGAGCGGCGACGGCGGCGAGCTCGGCAAGCTCAAGGAGCTGCACGGGCGGCAGCTGCCCGTGCGCCCGCTGGCGCTCGACACGCTGGCCGAGGACCGTATCACGCCGCAGCCCTATGGCGTGCCCGATCCACCGGGCCCGCGCGTGCCCGAGCGGCGCGAGCGCGCGCTGCTGCGCGCCGCCGGCGCGATGGCGCTGCTCGTCCCGCTGGCCTACCTGCTATGGGCCATGCTGGGCGGCGCACGCGAGACGGCACCCACGCCGGCCCAGGCCGTCGACCAGCGGCTGCAGGCCGTTGCCTGCGCGGACCTCACCGTGGCGGTGGGCGACGACGGCACGGCGCGGGTGAGCGGCTTCGTCCCGACGGCGGAGGACATGGCGCGCGTGGAGCGCGAGGTGCGCGCCATGCCCGGCATGGCGACGGCGAACTTCGCGCTCCGGCTGCGCGTCTGGCCCCATTGCGAGGTCGTGGCCATCCTCAAGCCCTACCAGGCACGCAACCAGGAGAAGCGGCAACCGCTGAAGGTCGCCGCGCTCACCGCGCAGGAGGGTCGGGTGCGCGAGGGCGACACGGTGGTGGTGCGCGTCACCAACGCGGACCACGAGGGCTACCTGCGCGTCGACTACTACACGGCCGATGGCGCCGTCATGCACCTGCACGCGAACCGCGGCCAGCAGCCCCTGCGCCCCGGTGAAGTCCTGGAGCTGGGCCGCGACATTCCCTCGAGCTGGCTGGTGAGCCCGCCCTTCGGCACGGTGCTGATCACCGCCTTGTCGTCGACCACGCCACTGGCCGACACCGCCGGCACGCCGCCTTTCGAGCTGGCCTCGGCCTACCTGCAGCGCCTGCGCGAAGCGCTGGCCTCCAGCGAGGCCGCGGGCCGGCCGATCGCCGACTTCGTGTTCCTCGAAACCGTCTCACGCTGAGACCGCGACATCCCGCCCTCGCATGAACATGCTGTACCCGCTGCCCGCCCACTACGGCGCCCTGCTGGTGCTGTGCATGGCGGGGCTGCTCGCACTGTGGTGGTTCATGCTGGGCTCGCGCTACCTCGCGCGGCGGCGCCTGCTGCGCCGCCGCATCGAGGCCCTGGCCACGCCTTCGGATACGGCGCCGCCCGAGCCCTTCGCCGAGCCCCGCGCCGCGGTCGCGCATGCGCGCGAGCACCTGCTTTGCTCACCCGCGCTGCGCGCGCTGCATCACCCGCTCTATGACCTGCCCTGGCTGCTGTTCATCGGCGACGAGGACGCCGGCCTCCGGGCGCTGCTCGCCGCGGCCCGTCGCGAAGCCTCCGTGCCGCCGGGGCAGGGCATGGACGAGGGCGGAAACTTCTGGCGCTGGCATTTCTTGCCGACCCTTGTCGCCATCGAGACCCGTGCCGCCGCGGTGCACGAGCCGGCCACGCCGCACGAGCGCGGCCTCTGGTACCGGGCCCTGCTGGCGCTCGCCGAGCAGCGCGAGCGCCTGCCGCTCAACGGCATCGTGGTCTGCGTGAACGCGGCCCGCCTGCTGGGCGACGCGCAGCACGTGGCCGCCGATGCGGCACGCCTGCGCCAGCGTGTCGACGAGGCGGCCGAACTCCTGCGCTTGCAGCTGCCCATCTACCTGCTGGTGACCGGGCTGGAGCGGCTGGCGGGTTACGAGGTGATGCGCGAAGCCCTGCCGCGTGCGGTGCGTGCCCAGGCCCTGGGCCATCGCCTGCCCGACGTCGCCGCGGCCGCGGCGCGCCCTGATGCGCTGTTCGAGCCACTGGCGCTGCGCCTGCATGCCTTGCGCATGGGCCTGCTGCGCAGGCAGCCGGACCCGGCGCGCCGCCAGGCGATCCATGCCTTCGTCGAGCAGGTGCGCGCATTGCAGCCCGGATTGCGCGCCTTCGCACAGCAGCTCTTCGAGGCCCCGCGCAGCAGCCATGCCGGCGCGCGCTGGCGCGGTCTGTACCTCGTGGCAGCGCCGGGCAACAGCGACCAGTCGGCCTTCGTCTCCGACCTGTTCCAACGCTTCCTGCCCGCCGACCAACCGCTAGCGAGATAGCCGATTGCCTCGCGGCCGGCTAACGGATGCTTATCTGGCGCGCGCCGAAGGTGGCGGTCAGCACCAGCGGCTTGCCCGGCTCGACCACGCGCACCTCGCGCCAGCGTGCGCGATCCAGGTCGCGGTACGCGGCCATCACACCGATCGCCTTGATGTCGGCGGCCAGTGTCATCTCCAGCTTCTTGCTGTCGCCCGGGCGCAGCAGCAGTTCTTCGCGCTGCGCCATCTCCGCGCCCAGCGTGGCCTGGTCCTTCTCGAACAGCGAGAAGAAGTCGGCCGACTCGAAGGCGCCACGGGTCTTGAGCGCATAGACGCGCACCGTGAGCGGCGAGGCCCGGCCGCGCGCATCGGGATTGGCATCGGCACCGGCCACCAGCGTCATCGCCACCGGCGTCGTGACCGGTGGCGGCGGCGGCTTGGCGCAACCGGTCACCAGCAGGCCCGCGGCCAGCAGGCCCAGGCTCCAGCCCGACAGCACGCGGCGGCGGTCCGCGTTGCGCAGGCGTCCATAGGACGAACGGCGTGTACCCAGCTCACTCATGCTATTCCCTTCGTTGCATTGACCCGCCCCGGGGCATCTTTGATTATCACCAGCGTCTGTCGACACATGAATCAGCCGGAGGGCCGGGGGGAAGGAAATCCTCATGCCGACGGGCTCTGTCCATCCCAACAGGCAACATGCTGACACCCGAACTCGTCGATGCACTGCAAGCTCCCGTCAGCCAGGCATCGCCATGCGGCGACGATCTGGAATACGACCCGGCCTTCACCGCGCTCGAGGCTGCCGCGCAGGGCAAGGCCGAGCAGCAGTTCGGCGACACGGTGATCCCCGCGGTGGAGCCCGAGTGGCGCGCGGTCGCCGACCAGGCACAGGCACTGCTCGCGCGAACCAAGGACGTGCGGCCCGCCGTGCTGCTGCTGCGGGCAAGCACCCGGCTCCAGGGCGCGTCCGGCTTCGGCCTGGGGCTGCAGTTGCTGAGCGGCCTGCTCGAGCGCCACTGGGACGGCATACATCCAAAGCTGGATGCCGACGACGACAACGACCCCACCATGCGCCTCAACGCGCTCGCCCCGCTCGCCGACGAGGGCATGGTGCTGCGCGACCTGTACGACGCCCAGGTCGGCATCGCGCGCGGCGTAGGCCCGATCCGCGTGCGCGACATCGCGATCGCGCACAACGCGCTGGCCGCCGTGGGTGGCGACGCCGCCTACTCGCAGGCGCAGGTGCAGGGCGGGCTCGAAGCCATCCACGCCGAGACGCCTGACATGCTGCGTGCGCTGATGGCCACGCCAGCGCAGGTCTCCCGGCTGCAGACGCTGATCACCGAGCGCACCGGCCGTGCCGATGCCATCGATCTCTCTCGTCTGCGCGCGATCGGGCAGGTGCTGCACAAGGCCTGCGCGGCCGTGGCCGGCGCGGCAGGGCCCGCCGAGGCCGCGGCCGATGCCGGCGAACAGCCCGCCACGGCCGAGGGCAACGCACCGGCGCAGCGCGCCGCCGCGCCCGGCGAACTCCGC